>JBGSZT010000134.1:0-24935 GCA_041750255.1 Synechocystis sp. | reverse complement strand
GGGCTCCGTGTATTTGTACATTAGTCGAGCTACTTTTGTAGTATATTCATCAACCAGTGCTTGTTCTTCTGGGGGCATCGGTAACATAGCTTTCTACCTAAAGGGAACTCTTCCATTCTCTCACAGCCATACTAGTCCCTAAGTATTACCTCAAGTGGGATGCACCCGTTGCTATTTCCATTCATACAGATTTCGCCATTACTTGCCATACCGAATATTTGTAAGTCTGTCGGTTGACAGCCAGCTACACTGTCACAATTGTTGTTAATTGCAGTTGTCTTAGGGATATTTCCATTAAGGTAAATTCGATACTTTTTACCACCAGTGTGATCAACTGTTACATCACCCAGATTACCCGTTGTCTGGTAATAGTAGTAACCGTCAGAATGAGGGACTTCCCCAGAACGAGGTAAAGAACCACTGGATAATGCGTAGGGTGTAACACTTGATGGAATAGGGGGGATTGATGGCATAGAAGTAGTTGCACGCTCAGCCTTATAACCCCTGGCCACTTGAGCAGTATTTAAATCAGCAACATAGGAATCACTAATTGTTCCAGTACAATTACTTAAAACAACGTTTGCATCAAACGTACCGCTACTCATATCAAGGGACGTTTCTGATTTACTTGCATCATTAACCCCTCTTTCTGCCAACCACAATCCTGGAGCTACTGTCCCAGTAGGGATGCTAGATCCACCAGCCATAGTTACTGCACCAGAAATAGGAATATCAACCATAACCCTTGAGATTGAGTCACCTCCCGTTGTCGATTTACCTTCAATAACCATTCGACCATGGGCAACACCACCGACTCCAGGTAAACGATCCGGTAGTCCACTACCTGCATATTCATAACTGACTAAGCGGTAAGAATACTTGCTGTCAATTGGTTCGTAGGTGGTAGAACCAGCAGAAGCTAGGGTTTTAAGTTTAGCCAGCTTGGATAAAATTGATGAGGACAAAGCAGGGGATGGTGACGGAGTCCCGGTTGAACATACTGCACTACTACTATTTGCGCCAGAAACTGCCTCTAATGTCGTGCTGAGTGGGTTGCCATTATAAGTCCCGGAATTTACTGTTCCATCACTGTTGAGCATCGCGTTCCATTCGCCACGACTGTAGAGTGCCATCATCCGAGTGTCGGGATCAGCAAAGATAGCTTTTATCCTCTCCAAGCCCGTTTCTGCTGCGTTCAAACTTTCGGCCTTTGCTTTCTGTGAAACTGCCTTAGTTTGATCGCCGGTGGCTTGGACTAGCATCGTCACGCCTAGAATGGCCATGACCAAACCGATCATGATCACAAATACAGTGACAAAACCGCCGTTGCGCTTAGCTTTAACCTGACAAAGCCATTGAAAGAAAAACTTAGAATTCATGATGATTGCTCCTGTGGGGTTGAACGATAACAATAAAATTATTTGTACTTTTTTAGAGTACCCTCATCATAACTGTGAACCATCATCTGTCTCTGTGATCTGAGTCATAGGTAACAGTGATATTGATCACAATTTTTCTATAATTTGGATCACAATCATCGGCAGTTCCAACTAACTTACCGCTTCAGATATTCTTTTTATCGCCAAAAGCTGTATCCTTTTCGTCAACTTCAACCAAGAATCTCTACGGAGAACAAAAAGTGAAAACAAAAGAGTTTGTGTTTATAATTCATGTATACTTATTATCAATGAACCTACCGCCTTCGCAAGCTCAGACCTCAACAATGATTTTGAATTGCCATAAATACCATTAAGCCAATTGAAACAGAAGCCGACGACAAAGTCAGCTTAGATTACAACGCTAATGGATGCCCTGCCCGATACACCTGAAGCCGACGAGCTAGAGATACTGAGTAAGTAAATGTAATTAAACTAATCGTAGGTTTTATGCTTTATCCCCACCGTGATAAGAGGTTGTTTGAAAAGTCCGACCTGATCGCTGAAAGGCTTATTCTCTCGTTGAGGGACAGTGCCTGAAAACCCTATTCTCTCGTTTCACCTGACCCTTTTCAGACATTCTCTAAGGGGGGAGTCCGTAAGACGGGGGGATTTCATCGTCTAAACAATCCTAATTTATTTCGCCCTAATCCCAGTTTGCACTTGCCACAGCCCGGCGTAGACTCCATGCCTTGCCAGCAAGGCTTCGTGACTCCCCTGCTCCACTACTTGCCCCTGTTCCATCACATAAATATAGTCCGCGTGACGAATGGTGGAGAGCCGATGGGCAATGGCAATGGTTGTACGATTTTGAGTGATTTTATCCAAGGAACGCACAATCGCCGCTTCGGTTTCATTGTCCACCGCCGACGTGGCCTCATCCAACACCAACACCGGGGGATTTTTTAAGACCACCCTGGCGATCGCCACCCGTTGCCGTTGACCCCCAGAGAGCTTTTGTCCCCGTTCCCCCACAATGGTGTCGTAGCCCTGGGGCAATTGTTGAATAAACTCGTGGGCTTCGGCAATCTTCGCCGCCTCTACAATTTCTGCGAGGCTGGCATCCGGGCTCCCGTAGGCAATATTTTCCCTCACCGTGCCATGGAACAAAAACACGTCCTGGCTGACCAAGCCAATGCCCCGGCGCAAGTCCCCCAAATGAATATCCCGAATATCCGTGTCATCCAGGCGAATCGTGCCTTCACTAATTTCGTAGAGCCTCAACAATAATTTGACCAAGGTACTCTTGCCCGACCCCGTTGAGCCGACAATGGCAATAGTTTGGCCCACTGGAATGCTTAACGAAACCTGCTCCAGCACTTGGCGACCATCCCCATAGGCAAAACTGACATTTTCGATGGCGATCGCTCCTTGGATCTGATGAGAAAGTCGGGATAGTTCACCGCTAGGAATGGCGATCGGAGTGTCCAACAGCGTCATTACCCGCCGTGTCGAGGCCATGGCCCGCTGATACAAATCTAAGGTTTTACCTAAGCCCGTTAAGGGCCAGAGTAAGCGTTGGGTCAAAAAAACCAGGGTGCTATAGGTTCCCACCGCTAACCGCCCCGATACCACATCCAAACCGCCAAAATAGAGGATGGCGGTAAATCCTGCCAGAATCACAATGCGAATTAAAGGCACAAAGGCCGCACTTAAGGCGATCGCCGTTTGATTGCTGCGGCGGTAGGCCTCGCTATCCTGGCGCAGACGCTCCACTTCCTCCGCTTCCGTGGCAAAACTTTTGATCGTCATGATGCCGCTGAGATTATTGGCCAGCCGGGCATTGAGCAGGCTCACCTTCTCGCGCACCACAGTATAACGAGGCGCCAAAAAAGACTGGAAGCCGACAGACCCCACCAAAATAAAGGGAATCGGCAACATTGCCATCCAAGCAATGTCGGGCGTTAACACAAAAAAAGCACCCCCAATCAAAACCACCGTGGTCAGCACCTGCAAAATTTCGTTGGCTCCCACATCCAAAAATCGCTCTAATTGATTGACATCATCATTCAAAATTGAGAGCAATTCACCCGTACTATGTTCTTCAAAGTACGCTAATTCCAGAGATTGCAAATGCTGGTAGGCATCCAAACGCAGGTCATGCTGAATATTTTGGGCTAAATTACGCCAAAGACGCTCGTAGGTATACTCAAATAACGATTCCAGTCCCCAAATCACCACCGACAGTAAGATCAAAACCACTAATTGGCTTTGCGCCGAGGCCAAACCCCAGCCCGCCATAAACGATGACTCTTGTTTGACCACCACATCTACGGACAGCCCAATCAGCACCGGCGGCGCCAAATCGAAAAACTTATTCAGGACTGAACAGACGATCGCACTTGTAATCTGGGGTCGATAGGCGCGGGAATAGCGCAGTAAACCTTGCAGAGGATGGGAAGTCACAGGGGCAGAAAAAATAAACTGAACATCTAAGCCTAGCAAAATCCTGTCTTGTTTTTTGGAGTACAGACGACAGCCAGCGGATTAGGGTATAATGGCTAAAGTTAGTGGACTCAAAAACAATAAAAAAGTCGTTAATACTCGCTCCCTAAGCAGTATTTGAAATGTTATTTAGCTTGAGTTCCCTGATCTTAATTTTAACCAGTTTAAACTATGTATTCTTTTCTCATTGCTATTACTGGTTTCCATTGAAAGGCATACCCACCGATATCTACAGGCGATGTGGGATGCTTATTTAGAATTCTACATTAGGCCCAGTGACGCGCCAAGGGAACGTTCCCCGTTAGCTTATTTCAAGACTAAATTAATAGTCCGTTAAACTGCTCATAATTTATCATCAATTATCTGAGGTAACGTGTGTGATTACCATTTCCCTTCCTCCCGCCAAACGGAGTTGGAGTACGTTAAGCTTTTCCTCTACGCTCTACCTTTATCCGATTCTTGACCTGCTTTTAGCCAATGTTCCGGCTTGTATCCATGACGAGGTGCGCCTCGGACTCCAAGAAGCCTTGGTCAATGCCGCCCTCCACGGCAATCGCTTAGACCCCAGTAAAATTATTGTGGTTCATTTTTCCTCCTCAAAAGATGGGTTTTGTTGGGTCATTTCTGACCAAGGTCTTGGCTTTGTTCCCACCTGCACCTGTGCCGAGTTGACCAATGATGGTCTAGACTGTCTCCCCCCCGATGAGGCGGAATCCGGTCGAGGGTTAAGTATTTTGCATCAGATCTTTGACCAGGTTCACTGGAATGCCATGGGAACCCAACTCCGCTTGAGTAAGCGGCTCAATCGGGTTCAATTTGTCTAAATTATTGGAATTTTCCTCAAGTTTCAGCCCAGCCGACAGTATCTGATTCTCCGAATTCTAGGGTATCCCCCAGGTGATCGCCGGTGTGATAGGCCGCTAATAATACTGGGCAGGTTTTACCCCATACCAAATTTCCTTGGGCATCTAGGGCGATCGCCGCTAGGTCGGTCTGGTGCTGGGTTGCTTCCTGGATCGACTTGGTCATAGCATCGGCCAAGGAAAAGCCATCGCCCACGCGGATTACAATCTTGGCGGCCAAACATTCATTGATAATATCTTCGCCTACGCCAGTACAACTTACCCCGGCTTGGCTTGTGGCATAGTTGCCGGCGGGCATAGCCGAATCACTCACCCGACCGATGCGTTCTAACCCCTTGCCTCCGGTGGAGGTTCCCGCCGCAATCCGTCCCTGGGCATCGAGGGCGACGACTCCAATGGTGCCTTTTCTCGCTTCCGTTTTCGTCTGGCGATCATCGATCAAGCGAGCCATTTTGGGTTGCAAGTCGGCGTGGCGCTCTTCCATCCATTCTTGGATACGAAAATCGGTGCGGGGGTCGTAGATGGGGATTTGTAGTTCTCGGGCCAACTCCGCTGCGCCGTAGTCCGAGAGGATGCGGTCGGTTTCCTGCTGAAGGAAATGAGCCAGATGGATCGGGTTTTTGACCCGTGCCAGGTTGATCACCCCGCTAAAGCGTTGCTTTTCGCCGTCCATCAGTGAGGCACTCATGCGGACTTGACCATCAGATTGCAGTACAGACCCCGTGCCTGCATTAAAACGCGAGTCATTTTCTAATAATTCACAGCCCTGAAGCACGGCATCCATGGCGCTTGCTCCGTGGAGTAAACGCTCGTAGACCTGAGTAACAATGTGATGGAGGGATTGGCGGACTGGCATCAATCCTCCTTTGTGATCAAGGGAACTGGCACCACCGTGGAGGATAAGTTTGGGTTGCATAAACGAAAGGAGAAAAAGCGACATTGACCAAGCATTATGTCATGCCGGCGTGCTCTGCAACCATGGTTAGCGGCTGAGTTTGACGAAAATTTCGTGGACGTTGGGGGGTAAACGCCGTAATATTTTTCCTTTTTCGGGGTCGATCGCCACGAGAATAACCAGACCCGATAGACACAGCTCTTGGGTTTCTAGGCACTCAATGCGGTAGTCCCATTCCAGGCGGACCCCCTGAATTTCTTTCATCACAGTTTTGATCAGAGCATTTTGGCCGAGACGGAGCGGACGGTGGTAGCGTAGGGACACATCGACCACGGGCAGGTCACAGCCGAGTTTAACCAATTCGGCAAAGTCAATGCCAATGGAGCGGAGACATTCTACCCGAGCGGTTTCCATCCAAGTCAGATAATTGCCATGCCAAACAATGCCCGCATAGTCGGTATGGTGGGGCTGGACTCGCACCGAATATTCAAACCATTTCTCGACCTTGGCGTTGAGTTCCGGTGTCCGGGCTAGGGCCTCGGGGGGCGGC
Source organism: Synechocystis sp. (assembly GCA_041750255.1). Lineage (GTDB taxonomy): Bacteria > Cyanobacteriota > Cyanobacteriia > Cyanobacteriales > Microcystaceae > Synechocystis. The sequence goes on along the minus strand of JBGSZT010000134.1, from coordinate 18,746 downwards.
AGTTGGGGAGAATTAGAGGGAGTCAAGGTGATGCTTGAATTGACCTAGGTTATACCAAAATTGTATCTTCTTGGGGTGATGACCTTCAAGTTAGAAATTTTATATCGATGCGACGGTGATCGCCTTAGGGGAGGTTCGGTTCTACGACTAGGGAAAGCTGGCACTTCGATCTATCATTTTTGCAGAGTACGGAATGGGCGATGGCAAGTCATGGATCAAAGTCCGCGGGTTTATCTTAAATTAAGTCATATTTTTTGTCCCGACGGGGGCAAGGCTGCCTCTACGCCGTCCCAGGATGGGGTGCTTAATGCAGAACGCCAGGCCCAATCCTATTGGTTTGCGGCGATCGCCGCCCTAGAATCCTTGCTCCTGAGACTCAATATTCGCCAGGGCATTTGTCTGGCGGGGCCCATCCCTGTGCTGAGCCACCCGGATATCATTGCGGAATTTTATAGTGCCATTGTCGCGCCCCAAGCGTGGCAACGATTTTTGAGTTTGCCCCAGGTTATTTCCGAAGGAAGCGTCTGTTTACCGCCCTTAATGCCCGAATTCCCGCTTTTTCCCCAAGACCCCCTGGCCCAGGAGCAATTTTGCCTGGTTTTGACCGAGTATTTTGCTTTGGTGATGCTAGTGGGTGAGGATGCCCAAGGACTCCCCAGCTTCTATTTCAGTTTTGCGCCCGACCAGGTCATGGCGGCGTGGTCAACGCTGTATTCTCGCTTAAAACCCTTGCATAATCACCATGTGAGTAAATTAGAAAGCCTCCTAGAAGACTTTTTGCCGCCAATCCCCGATTATCAGCTGGTGACGGAGTTTAGTCGGGCTTTGCTCCAGCATTTGCCCCCCGTGGCTAGCCCCGTGGCCCCCATTCCGGTGACGCGATGGGTGGCATCCCCAACCGCACCCTCGGCGGATGTGGAACTGATTCAGGCCTTGACCCACGAAATTCGCACCCCCTTAACCAGTATTCGCACAATGGCCCGCCTCCTGCTCAAGCGCAAGGATTTATCCCCCGATGTACACAAGCGAGTGCAGGCGATCGACCAAGAATGTACCGAGCAGATTAGCCGTATGGAGTTAATTTTTCGGGCAACGGAACTAGAGACAAGTCCGGGGATAGACCATCATTCCTTGGTGTCAACCTCTTTAGATCAAGTATTCCAGCAGAGCATTCCCCGTTGGCAGGCCCAAGCCCATCGCCATCAGGTCGAGCTCACGGTGGAGCTTCCCTCAACGTTGCCCCAGGTGGTCAGTAATCCGGTGATGTTAGACCAAGTTTTGACGGGTTTGATCGAAAAATTTGTGCGGAGTTTGCCCAGTGGCGGCGCGATCAATCTCCAGGTGGGCATTGCCGGGCATCAATTGAAGGTGCAAGTCCATGTCCAGTCGAGCTATGAGGTGAACCCGTTGAAAACCCTCGGGAATTTACTCTTGTTTCAGCCGGAAACCGGGCGTTTAAGCCTTAATCTCAAGGTGACTAAAAATTTATTCCAATCCATTGGTGGTAAATTGACCCTACGACGGCGATCGCCAAAAGAAGAAGTCTTAACCCTGTATCTCCCTCTGGGAACTGCGTCAGTCCACTGATGGGGGAGTGAGCCATTGCTGGACGAGGGCAAAGTCGAGGCTAGACCGGGCCACGGCAAAGCCGATCAGACTTTCTCCTAAAAAAATCAACAACAGCAGGTTTTGATCCAGGATATGATCAATACCACTGCCATAGCCCCCCACCCGCACCAGGGTAAAGGCCAGTACTGCCCCATCCCGCAGGTGAGAATTATCGTCATTGCGGACGATGTAGCGATAGGTGACACCAAAAAGAAAACCGCTGAGCAAGACGCTCCCTGCACTAAACAGAGGGCTTGGCAGGGTGCCATAATCTAGGAACTGATGGTAAAGCAGGGATATTGTCCACCAGCCACTAAAGGCGATCGCCGCAATGGTTCCGGCTTTAAGCGATTCGAGACGTTCTTGCAAGGTAATTTTCATGGCGGGTTTTCAAAGGTCTTCCTCTAGACGTATTATGATCTTGTTATCGTTTTTCTCAAAATTTTTCTAAATCGATTAAATCATGGATATTTTGACATTGGGTTGGGTCAGCGTTTTAGCCTTGTTTACATGGTCGATCGCCATGGTTGTCTGGGGTCGGAACGGATTTTAGAGCTGTGGAAACAACTCCCCTTCTAAACATTCTTTTTTGGGCGGCTCTGCTCCTGCTCCTGGCGGTTAGTGGCGGGATTTTGTATCTCACCACGCTAGAGTGGCAAGACCGCCGTCGCCAAGACCAGGACAAAAAAATGCGCCGCTAGTTTTTTATTATGGTTGTTTCTTCTTTTCCATCGCTCCAACATCTACCAAATTCATTGCCGCTACCTGGGGCAGTTCAGCTTGAGCTGGTAGAAGGCGTATTGATTTTCCGGGCTTCGGAGCAGGTACAAACCCGAATTGAGAGCTTATTAGAGCTTATTAGAAAAGCAGGAATCTGTGGGGTTAACAACGACTGAAGTACAGGAGTTGGACTGCTAAGCAGAGATTGATGATTATTTGAGTTTTGTCAATCGGACAATTCGTACTAAGGGCGATCGCCAACTCAAATCATAGTTCACTTACCTTCATTGAGCGTTTGCCAACGGGCCCAGAGGTCGGGACGACGTAGCCGAGTCCGTTCTTTTTGTTGGTCTAGCCGCCAAGCGGCGATCGCCTGGTGATTGCCAGACCGCAGGACTTCGGGGACTTCCCAGCCACGAAAATTAGCCGGCCGGGTAAAGTGGGGATAATCCAGTAGACCAGTTTCAAAACTTTCGAGCTGGAGGGATTCTTCTTTGCCCACTGTGCCAGGGAGCAGACGAATCACACCATTGATCAAGGTTAAAGCTGGAATTTCGCCACAGGTTAAAACAAAATCCCCCAAGGAGACTTCGCGGGTGGCCAGATGGGCAACTCGTTCATCAAAGCCTTCATAATGTCCACAGATCAAAACCAATTGATCGTAGGTAGCTAACTCTTGAAAAAGCGGCTGAGTCATGGTTTCACCCTGGGGAGTCAATAAAATCACCTCCCGTTGGGCCATCGTTGGTAATGATTCCACCGCCGCAAAGATCGGGTCTGGCTTGAGTACCATGCCCACGCCACCGCCGTAGGGAATGTCATCGACACGGTGATGTTTATCGGTGGTGAAGTCCCTGGGATTAATCAGATTGACCTTGGCGATCGCCTTAGCAAGGGCTTTGCCTAGGAGTCCCGACTGGAGAGGGGAGGCAAAAAAATCGGGAAAGAGGGTAATAATATCAATCTGCACAGGAAAACTTCAAGGATAGGGGTCAAAGGTCATCAAATTCTTCGTCTAGGTCAAAGTCTAAAGCCCTTCGGGGAGCCGGGCGACGGGCAAAGAGGGGAAAAAGAGACCCCAGGATTAGGCCACCGCTCAAACAAAAACTCAATAGGACTCCCACCGGCAGTTGGATTGATTCAAACATCAAAAAGGTGAGGGAAACCGGGGTGACATTCTGCACCGCAAAAATTGTGATGAGAGCGATCCAGGTCGCCATCACCAAGGCTATCACCATCTGGGCGAAGGTCTGCATAGGGCCTACTAATTAGGGGGTACCGAAGTTGGCGCCCTCTCCATTCACGGTAGAATTTGGTGCAAACTCTTGGTCGGAAAAGGTCGGGGCGGGGGCTAACAATTCTCGCCATTCTTGAATCAAATCCTGGGCGGTGCCGTAGGTCGCACTTTCGACGGGAATCAGACGAGCAAAGCGAATGGCATCCTCGAGGGCAGACGCACTGGCTCGTTCCTGGGCCAAGGCCAGGAGCTGATAACTCCAGGTATTGATCAACTGATTGCGCTGGATCCCCACTTGGGTCCGGGAGGGAATTTGTCGCACTAGGGTGATGGCACGGGATAGGGATTCCGGTGTCCGTTTGGCGGCAACACGGTAGGCTTGTTGGAGAGATTTTTGGGCTTCAATTTCTTCGTTCCAGGTGGAAATTTTGGTTTGGGCTTCGCTGTAGAGCACACGACCTGGTCTGACCTGACCTGCCGTACTAATGGCGGCGGCATAGTTTTGAGACCCCGCCAAGGCGAGCGCCTGGTCAAGGATGGGTTGGTCTTCCTGGCGTTGGATCATGCCTTGCCAGGCTTTGATTTCTTGACGGGCTTCACCGTAGAGGGCGCGATTATTACCAATGGCGCTGGCCTGTTGGATTGCCTGTTGGAGATCATTCACATTCCCAGAAATGGCCAGTTCCTTGGCACGACTCAAGAGGGGTTGGTCTTCGGAAATTTGCACTTGTTTAGTCCAGGTGGATATCTCCCGTTGGGCGTCTTTGTAACGGGGATTATCCTGGCTCACGACTTCCGCTTCGGCGATCGCCGATTTAATGGCCTCAAGGGTGCCGGTGGCGGCCGTATTTTTAGCCTTGTTCAATTGCAGTAGAGCAACTTCTTCTTGACGCCAGCCCGTCAACAGTTCTTGGGCTAGGGGATAGAGGGGACGAGTTTGATCCGTAATGCGTTCGGCACTATCAATCGCCAGTTGAATAGCCGATAGAGTTCCCGCTTGAGCTTCACTGCCCGCCGTGGCCAAGAGTTGCCAATCATTAACATCTTCCACCGCAAATACTTCTTCGGGTAAACGCTCTACCAGGCTCAGTAGGGTTTGCCAATCCTGAGCCTCAATTAACGTTTGGATTTCGGTGGTTAACTTATCCTTCGCTTCAGCAATCAGGCGTTGGGCTTCTTCGTAGGCGTAGCTTTCCTTGGGAATTTTTTTCGCTTCATCGATGGCTTTAAACCAATTATCGATGCCGCCCCGGCGCAAAATAATATAGGCGCTGTCTAGCTTACTGCTCTCTTCCTGGGCAATTTGAATATTTTTAATGGCGTCATCGTATTTAACGGTACCCCAGTAACGATTATCAAGATTCAGCAGTCGCACCGCATTGCGAAAGGCATCATTCCAAAGGCTTTTACGCAGACTAGCTTCGACCTCTCCATAGATATCTTCGCCTTTTTTCCAGGTCTCCTGCCAAAGAGCAATGCGTTCTTCCACCAAATTAAAGGCTTCTACATGGGCAGGAATCCGTTTTACAGTGGCGATCGCCTCCTCTAAGCGTCCCGATTGATAGGATTCCTCCGCTAAATCCAAAATTTCCGTAGACCACTGTTCAATATTGCGATTAATTTCGCCTCGCAGGGGGTGATCCGGGCCTAGACTTGCCACTAGATTGATCGCCTGGAGTAGACTATCCACATTTTTTTCATCGGCGGCTACCTGGGCACAGTAGAGACGCATGGAGGCGGATGCCACGGGCCAAAAAATCCTAGAGCACTGGGGACTTTGGGGTAATTTTAGTAACCAATTGGTGGCAGAGAAACCAATACTTCCCGACACCACAATTAAAACCGCCGCCCAAAAATGGAGCGGATGGCGTTCGGAGGGAGTTTTAACTAGCATCCATCCCCGTTGTAGTAATGCCTGAGCCTTTTTTCCAAGGGAGGCGGATCCCGGCGGGGGCGGGGAATTTGAGGGCAGGAGGTTTTGGGATTGGATACTCATCGGGTCTCTACAACGATTAAGACTAGGAAAATCTACTCAGCGCCAATTCGTGACCTATCTTAACATTAGTTTCGGCCGTCAAAATTTTGCTTCGAGGGATTTGAGATACTCAGTATTAACACCGGATTCGCGCACCAAGGCCACTTTTCCGGTGCGGGCCATCTCTCGAATACCAAACTTGGCCAACATCTGAATAATGGCGACCATTTTACCCGGATCGCCCACCACTTCGATGGTCAGGGTTTCATCGGCAATATCAACAATGCGGGCACGAAATACCTGGGCCAGTTCGATCACCTCGGCTCGGTTCAGAGCTGGCGCATTCACTTTCACCAGCATCAATTCCCGTTCGACACAGGGAGTTTGGGTAATATCTTGAACCTTGAGGACATTAATTAATTTGTAAAGCTGTTTGGTTAACTGCTCGATGGTGTTGTCATCCCCCGGCACGACCATGGTAATCCGTGAAACGCCCCCCTGTTCGGCAGGGCCGACGGCTAGGCTTTCGATGTTGTAGCCCCGTCGAGCAAAAAGTCCGGCAATGCGAGTCAAAACGCCTGCTTCATCTTCTACTAAAACAGAGAGCGTATGTTTCATGATTAACTGAAATTCTAGAAAGAGGTACGGACAGAGGGGAAATTGGGCAAAAATTTAGTGATCGTTGCCAAATCAGGTCAGATTACTGAATTGACCAGACTCCCGATTGTATCAAACTATGGAAACTGAAGACGGGGTAAAATGTTAAAAGTTTTTTCTAAACATCAGCGATTGAGAACCATGGTCTTTTCCCCTGCTCCGATAAAATTTGGTACTGATGGTTGGCGTGGTGTCATGGGTGCAGATTTCACCTTTGAGCGGGTAGCCCAGGTGGCGGGAGTTGCCGCCCAGGTTCTAGCCGAAAATTTTGCCGGGGAAGACCGAAAAAACCGAATTATCGTTGGCTTTGATCGCCGCTTTATGGCCGAGAACTATGCCGAATTAGTGGCGCAAAGCGTGGCGGAACTGGGCTTTGAGGTTTGGCTCGCCAATGGTTATGGCCCGACTCCGGCCTTTAGTTGGGCCGCTTACCACGAAAAAGCCCTGGGGGCCTTAGTTTTGACGGCCAGTCATAATCCGGCTCGTTATTTAGGACTAAAAGTTAAGGGCGCCTTTGGGGGGTCGGTCGGCGAAGAGATTACAGCCCAAATTGAAGCTCGTCTCTCCTCGCCCTTAATCCCCGCTGCTACTCCAGGGGAGATTTCCAGCTTTGACCCCTGGCCAAGTTATTGCCAAGGATTACAAAATAAAGTCAAAATTGAGCCGATTCGCCAGGCGATTGTGGAAAATCGCCTCCAGGTCTATGCCGATGTCATGCACGGCGCGGCGGCGGGGGGATTAGCCCGTCTGCTCGGCTGTGAGATTCATGAATTAAACGGCGATCGAGACCCGTTATTTGGCGGTGGCTCTCCCGAGCCGCTCCCCCGCTATGTTCAGGGGCTATTGTCTACGATTAAAACAGCGGCCCAGAGCAACGACAGGGTTCTGCGACTGGGATTAATTTTTGATGGGGATGCCGACCGCATTGCCGCCGTGGATGGTCAGGGGAATTTTCTCAGTTCCCAGGGGCTGATTCCGATTTTGATCGATCATTTGGCCCGTCACCAGGGATTAATGGGGGAAATTGTCAAAACCATCAGTGGGTCGGATTTGATTCCCCGCTTGGCGGAGTTGTATGATTTACCCCTGCAAGAAACGGCGATCGGCTACAAGTATATCGCCGAACGGATGTTGAGTCAGTCGGTGCTCATTGGCGGTGAAGAATCCGGGGGCATTGGCTATGGCTCCCATATTCCGGAACGGGATGCTCTTTTGTCGGCGTTGTATGTGCTAGAGGCGGTGGTCCAGTCCCAACAAGATATTAGTGACTTATATCGAGGTTTGCAGGCGAAAACTCAATTTTATAGTGAGTATGACCGCATCGATTTGCCCCTGGCCAGTATGGAAATCCGCGCCAAATTAGTGCAACAACTTGAAGACCATCCTCTCAGGGAGATTGCCGGTGATCGGGTGCTGGATTGTCTGGCGATCGATGGCTATAAGTTTCGTCTTAGCGGGGGCGGCTGGTTATTGATTCGCTTTAGTGGGACTGAGCCGGTTTTGCGATTGTACTGTGAAGCACCGACGGCACAACGGGTCCAAGCTGTACTTGCCTGGGCCAAGGATTGGGCCAATAGTCTGTCCTAGGGGATTTGGGTCAGACGTTCTTGGTCTAGGTATTGAATTTGCAGTTTAGAGCGCATCATTTCTTGGTGATAATATTCACAATCGGCTAAGTTGGTTTGACGGTCGATGTGTTTGAATTTTTGGGAGCAGTACTCATAATATTTTTGCCAGGTGACTCGCTCTAGGGCGGCGATCGCCGAAGGGATACTCAGGCCGGGACGAAACAAATTTTCCTGGGTTTTTTCGTTGAGGCGCAGAATTGAGGTCACCGGGGTAACATCTTGTTGCTGAGCCAAATAAGCCATTTCAATGTGGGACAAAAGAGCATTATCTAGACCCGAAGTTGAGGAAAATTCCGCCTCAATCGTGAGAATAAATTGCCAAAGTTGGCGATGGTGGGCAAAACTAAAGAGTAAATCTTTTTCGTCTAAGCTGTTTTTGATCCCAGGACGAAATTCAGGGCAGTGAATATAAATAGAAAGCAGTAGATTTTCTGCTTCTGCCAAAAGGCTACTTTCGGGATTTTTGACCCGGAGTGGAGTTTTAGAGCGGCTAGAGGCTGAATTTTTTTGTGGCGATCGTAATTGCTGATTTAAATTCCCCAATTGTAACGCCATCAAATGACTATCTCCCTGGCTTAAAATTTCAGCACAATACTGAAGATAGTAGGATTGTTTATTGGGGTCAGTCAACTGGCGCAAGAGTTTGATCATTTCCTGGGCTACCTGCTCAAAATCATTGGCTTGTTTAAGATTTTTGCTAGCTAAAAGTTGTTGAATCTGCCAATCAAACCAAAGGGGGGCTGAGTCTAATAGCTGTTGGTACTGTCCTTGAGCACTGGGATCGCCGTAGAGAAATTCATCGGCATCTTTACCGGAGGGAAGATTTAAGATTCTGAGATTAACTTGGCCATCATAGACGAGGGGTTCAATTTCTTGGATCGCCCGTTGAGTGGCTTTAATTCCGGCTCGGTCGGCATCAAAATTAAAAATAATTTGTTTAGAATCGGTAAAACGAAGCAATTGCTTAATTTGTTCATGGTTGAGAGCCGTTCCCAGGGACGCAACGGCATGGCTAAACCCATGGGCATGGAGGGCAATCACATCAAAATAACCTTCTACCATGATCGCCTGGTCTTTTTTTTGAATAGCGGTCTTAGCCCGGTCTAATCCAAACAAGGTTTTCCCTTTCACAAATAAATCGGTTTCCGGGGAATTCAAATATTTGGGTTGATCCTGACCCAAAGAGCGACTACCAAAGGCAATAATCCGTCCTTGGCTATCCTGAATGGGAATCATGACGCGATTACGAAATTGGTCATAATAACCACTGCCCGATTGACGCGGTTTAATCAGTCCGGCTTGTTCTATTAGGGATAATGGATAATGTTTTTGTTCAACTAAATAGCGGTAAAGGGTTTCCCAACCATTGGGGGCGTAGCCCAATTGAAATTGTTGGATAATAGTGTCAGTGAGATGACGGTTTTCGTATAAATAAGTAAGGGCGATTTCTCCTTGGGATTGATAAAGGGCATGATGATAAAAACCCGCTGTTACCGCTAAAATTTCGTAGAGTTGCTCCCGCAAAGAAAGTTGTCGCTGAAACTCTTGTTTATCTTCTATTGCTAGGGTTTTGACCGGCACTTGATAGCGATAGGCTAACTCTAAAACCACATCGCTAAAGGAACGTTTTTCCAATTCCATCAAAAATTTAAAGGCATTTCCCCCGGCTCCACAGCCAAAGCAATAATACATTTGCTTAGAAGGGCTAACCGTAAAACTGGGGGATTTTTCTTGATGAAAGGGACACAGCCCTTGGTAATCCTTTCCTTTCTTTTTTAGAACAACTCGTTCAGAAATAATATCAACAATCTCTACTTTTTGTTTGACATCCTCTAGGGTGTCGGGATGTAGTCGGGGAACCTCCATTTTTCTCCTCAAATCTGAACTGTGGTATGGTATTTAGGCAAGATTTTTAGCATCAATTATGAAAATTGCGACTTGGAATGTCAACTCTGTGCGGTCTCGCCTGACTCATATTATTGACTGGCTGGGGCAGAATCCCGTTGACGTTCTTTGTTTACAGGAAACAAAGGTGATTGATGCCGATTTTCCCCTTTCTCCTTTGCAAACTGCCGGCTATTATGGCGTGTTTTCTGGACAAAAGTCCTACAATGGCGTGGCAATTCTGAGTCTTCAGCCCTTAGAGCAAGTCACCATCGGCTTTGCTCCGGTTCTTGGCACTGATGCGGTGGGCAATTTTGATGAGCAAAAGCGGGTCATTGCCGGTGTTTATCGAGGAATACGCATCATTAATGTTTACGTCCCCAATGGATCGGCGATCGCCAGTGAGAAATACGATTATAAACTAGCCTGGCTCGACCTGCTAAAACAGTACTTACAGCATCTACGCGGGAGTAACCAGTCTGACTTTTGTATTGGCGGCGACTTTAATATTGCCCTAGAAGATCGTGACATCCATGATCCGACAGACAAAGACAACCACATCATGTCCTCGCCGGCGGAACGCCACGCCCTGAAAAATCTCCTAGAACTTGGACTCCAGGACGCTTTTCGTAAATTCACCCAAGAAAGTGGCCATTACAGTTGGTGGGACTACCGCACCCGGGGCTTTAGCCGCAATCGGGGTTGGCGCATCGATCACTTATATTTGACCCCCGGACTCTACGACCAAGCCCAACGATGTCACATCGACGCCACGCCCAGGGGATGGGACAAACCCAGCGACCACGCTCCGGTGATTGTGGACATATATTAAGACTTTTACAGCATCGGCCTAGGAACTGAAGATTTCTACGCTATTTTTAAGCCTAGTGGTCACAGGAATATAGCTATGGTAAACCTACTCGAAAACCCCTTCCGTATCGGACTCCGACAAGAACGAACCCCAGAACCCCTAATCCTCACCATTTTTGGGGCCTCCGGTGACCTAACCCAACGCAAATTAGTCCCCGCCATTTATCAGATGAAGCGGGAACGTCGTCTCCCTCCAGAATTAACCATCGTCGGCTTTGCCCGCCGGGACTGGAGCCACGAGTATTTTCGGGAGCAAATGCGAAAAGGAATCGAAGAATTTTCCGATGGCATTGGTAATGAAGACCTCTGGCAAGAATTTTCCCAGGGGTTATTTTATTTTTCGGGCGACATGGATAACCCCGAAAGCTACCAAAAACTGAATCTCTTTTTAGAGGACCTAGACCAGCAACGACGAACTCGCGGCAATCGAGTTTTTTACCTGGCCGTCTCCCCCAAATTTTTTCCCCCGGGTATCAAGCAACTCGGGGCGGCAGGGATGCTCAAAAATCCCCTCAAGCATCGTATCGTGATTGAAAAACCCTTTGGCAAAGACCTCAGCTCTGCTAAAGCCCTCAATCAAGTGGTGCAAAAGGTCTGTCAAGAAGAGCAGGTTTATCGGATTGACCATTATCTCGGCAAAGAAACCGTCCAAAACCTGATGGTCTTTCGCTTCGCCAATGCCATTTTTGAGCCGCTCTGGAATCGACAATTTGTGGATCATGTGCAAATCACCGTGGCGGAAACCGTGGGCGTTGAAGACCGGGCTGGCTATTACGAAAGCTCCGGCGCTCTCCGAGACATGGTGCAAAATCACCTATTACAGCTATTTTGTTTAACAGCGATGGAGCCCCCGAACGCCATTAATGCCGATAGCATCCGCAACGAAAAAGTAAAAGTTTTGCAAGCGTCTCGTTTGGCGGATTTAAATAACCTCGAAAATTCTGCGATTCGGGGTCAATACAGTGCGGGCTGGATGCGGGGGAAACCCGTCGCCGGTTATCGAGAAGAGCCGGGGGTTAGTCCCGACTCCTCGACCCCGACCTTTGTAGCGATGAAGCTTTTGGTGGATAATTGGCGCTGGCAAGGGGTTCCCTTTTACCTCAGAACTGGCAAACGTCTGCCCAAAAAGGTGAGTGAAATTGCCATTCAGTTTCGGGAAGTGCCGTTGTTGATTTTTCAATCCATGGCTCACCAGACTAATCCCAATACTCTCAGTATGAGAATTCAGCCCAATGAGGGCATTTCTTTACGCTTTGAAGCCAAAATGCCGGGAGCCGAGTTGCGGACTCGCACGGTAGAGATGGACTTTAGCTATGGTTCATCCTTTGGGGTGGCCACGGCGGATGCCTATCATCGTCTTTTGTTGGATTGTATGCTCGGTGACCAAACGCTATTTACCCGTGCCGATGAGGTTGAAGAGGCCTGGCGAGTGGTGACCCCGGCCTTGGCCGCCTGGGATGCTCCGGCAGACCCCAGCACAATTCCTCAATACGAGGCCGGCACCTGGGAACCCGCCGAAGCCGAACATCTGATTAATAACGATGGTCGTCGTTGGCGACGTCTATAGGCCTCTCACTCCTGTCTTGAGGCAGAAAAGAACGTGTTTCAAGCCACCCGACGACGACTTGCTCTCTGGTACACTCTAGTCACCGCGTTACTTCTTTTACTATTTGCCAGTGGCGTTTATTTCTATGTACGCCAAACCCTGGTAGACCGCATTGACGACACCCTCAAGCACGTGGTGGAAGTAGTGAATCGCTCGTTAGTGATCCAACCCATTAGCGCCGGTCGCTATCGTCTCAATGTAGAAGCTAGTTTTCGGGATAATGCTGATGCGGTGGATGATGACCACATTGATTTGGAATGGTTTAACTCCCAGGGGGTCTTGCTATGGTCTACCCTAAGTGAATCCAGTACGATCGCCTTGCCGTCCCATAGTCAAACAGAATTGATTGGGTTTTCCGACGATCGCCTGTTGCGGCAAGTCACGGAACGAGTGGAACGCAATCAACAAATTTTGGGCTATCTCCGGGTCAGTCATCCTTGGTTTGAGGTGACCCGACCGATTCGGCGATTGTTATTAGATTTATCCCTAGGGCTAAGCCTAATGGTGGGTAGTGTGGCGGCCATTGGTTGGTTTTTGTCAGGATTGGCGATCGAGCCGATCAAAGACTCCTATCAACGCCTCAAGCAATTTACGGCGGATGCGTCCCATGAATTGCGAAATCCCATCGCCGTCATTCAAACGAATGTGCAAATGGCCCTTGCTTATCCCAATGCCGAACCAGACCAACAGCAACAACAACTCAAGATTATTGAGCGCCTCACCCAACGGTTGGGGAATTTGGTCAATGACTTATTATTCTTGGCTCGGTCTGATAGCGGCACCCTAACCTATCAAATGGCTCCTATTCCCTTGGATGCCCTGCTAATGGAAGTCCTCGAAGAACAACGACTCAGTGCCGAACAACGGGGAATTCGGCTTTCTCTCCACATTGAGGCTAGCCCCGCCGCCAATGCTGAAGAAGAATTTATTGTACTAGGGGAATGGCATCAACTCGCCCGCCTATTTACCAACTTGATTAGTAATGCCCTCTTGCACGGGTTCCCCGACTCTCCTAAGCAAGGTAACGTACAAATTCGCCTCAAACACCTGCTCCGCGACCGGAGTGATTATCTGGAAGTGACAGTGGAGGACAATGGGCTGGGCATGCCCCCTGAGACCCTGAGCCATCTGTTTGACCGCTTTTATCGTGTGGATGTTGCCCGCTCTCACCAACCTCATCAGGGCATGGGGCTCGGACTCGCCATTGCCCAGGCGATCACCGTGAACCACCACGGACAGATCCGGGTCAAAAGTGAGGTGGATCACGGGGCCCAATTTACAGTCCTGTTACCCTGTGTCTCCAATAATCGCTAGGTGGGAGGCTCCTCTGGGTTAATATCCTCGGGTCTAAAGGGATTTTCGCCAATACCAAGTTCTTGCTTACTGGCTTTGAGCCGTTTCCACAGTAGTTTAATTTTTTCGTAGGCTTCGAGGGTATCTATTTTCCCCGCCGTTTCTAGGTTGCAAATATAACTGACCCGTTGGGCAAATTCCTGTAAATTTGCGTTGAAAACAAGTTTCTCTGGCTGAAATTGCCCGTGATAGGTGCTACGAGGATAGAGAAATTCATCTTTTTCTCGGCTCGACATTGGCTTGCCTCATTTGACAGGGATATTCGCCTAGTGTAACTGAAAGCGCACTATACTATCTCAGGTGTCAAGAGGTCGCACCTATGTAGCCCATGGGTCTCCAAAATCTTCCCCTCTTCAAGGAATCAAAATCACAAACTCACCAACTTTGTAAAGTTTTGTTATCGTATAAAAAGTCAAACCGAAATGTAATCGGGATGTATTTATGGCTACTTCGTTACTCTGCCCGCCCAAAGATCAAGATACCCTCCAGCTCAAGGCGGTTTGGGAGCAACTGACCCCCGATAGTTGCCCGTATCAATATAATTTCCATCTTCACACCCACTGCTCCGATGGACAAATGGCCCCAGAGCAATTAATCGAGCAAGCCGTCGGTCTAGAACTAGCGGGTCTAGCCATTACTGACCACCATTCTGTAGCGGGCTATTCTAGAGCCAAGCAATGGTTAGAGTTCTTTTTGACCGAAAATGACAGCGCCCCTGTGCCGACTCTCTGGACAGGTATTGAAGTTTCCAGCGACCTCAATGGGACCGAAGTGCATCTCCTGGGTTATGGCTTTGACCCGGCTCACCCGGCCCTGGTTCCTTACCTCACGGGCGATCGCCCTGAATCGTGCTATGAAGGAGCTTCCCAGGTGATTAATGCCCTACACCAAGCTGGAGGTCTAGTAATTCTGGCCCACCCTGCCCGCTATCGCCAGCCCGCTAGCCGTTTGATTCCCTTGGCGGTGAACTTGGGCATCGATGGCGTTGAGGCTTTTTATGCCTACGGCAACCCCAAGCCCTGGCAGAGTAGCGCCCCGCAAATGGAAGAAGTTTGTCATTTCAGCGAACTCTACGGACTCTTCAACACCTGTGGAACCGATAGCCACGGTGAAAGTATTTTGTATCGTATCTAATGGCTCCGTCGTTACCGCCCCTTTACACCGCTTTGGTGGAGACCATTACGCAATCTCCCCAGGGTCAACTGACCTTTGCCGAATTCATGCAATGGGTTCTCTACGATCACCGCTATGGTTACTACAGCCAGGGTAAGGTGGGCATCGGTGTTGAAGGCGATTTTGTGACCTCTCCGGCTCTGGGTCAGGATTTTGGGGAACTCCTAACCCAACAATTTCGAGAAATGTGGTCAATTCTGGGTCAGCCTTCCCCCTTTACGTTGCTGGAAATGGGCGCAGGGACAGGAATGTTGGCAGAAAACATCTTGAGGGAAGCTCAACGTTGCGACCCGGCCTTTTTTTCGGCGATCGCCTACGGCATTATTGAAACCTCTCCGGCACTGAAACAACAACAACAGCAACGGCTCCAGGCCTTTGATCCCGCCGTGCAATGGTTGACCTGGTCGGAGATCACCGATAAATCCCTAGTGGGCTGTTGCTTTAGCAATGAATTGGTAGATGCTTTTGCCGTACATCGTGTCACTTTAAACAATGGTCAGCTTCGAGAAATTTATGTCACGGTTGAGCAGGACCAGCTCAAAGAGGCGATCAGACCCCTATCTACGCCAGACCTAGAAACCTATTTCCAGGATTTGGGGCTAGATTTAACTACGCCGCCCTACCCGGAAGGCTATCAAACCGAGGTCAATCTTGAGGCGAAGTCTTGGCTCGAGACCCTTGCTCAAAAACTAAGGCGGGGATATCTGTTAACCATTGACTACGGCTACAGCGCCGAAAAATATTACCATCCCCAACGGCACCAGGGTACTCTGCAATGTTATTACCACCAACGCTACCACGTGAATCCCTACGTCAATCTGGCTCAGCAGGACATTACCAGCCACGTCAATTTCACCGCGCTTCAAAATTGGGGTCAGTCCCTAGGATTAGCCCCCCTCGGTTTTACGCAACAGGGACTTTTTTTGATGAATCTGGGCATTGGCGATCGCCTGGGGGAATTATCTAACGGGACGGGGAATGCTTCACAGATCCTTCAACGTCGGAACCAGATCCACGGCTTGATTGACCCCATGGGTCTGGGCAAATTCGGCATATTGCTCCAGGGCAAGGGACTAACCCCTTCTGAGTGCGAACATGAGCTCTTGGGGTTTCGACTCTAGCTTTGACAAGGGGAGCTGGGGGGGATAAGGCATAGAACTTATGATTAGTTTAATTAGACCCAACCTGACATCTAAATCCTGAGCCTAGGATTTTTCGTTTTGTGAGCTGACCCCAGAATCAGGGCAAGTCCTCAATACAATCCATCACAGCCAATTACCAATGAGAATAAAGGGAGACCAATAGTAAGGATTGCTATACAAATCATTAATATCTGTATTCTCCTGGGCATGAATCATATCAATCTGGGCTTGCTGAAGAGCTTTGGCTTTGCCCATACCATTATGAACCAAATTCTTATAAAACGATGTCACTAGGGTAAGCGTGGATTCATCAGCAACAGGCCAAAGGGAACCGATAGCACCTTTAACTCCTGCTTGAATGGTGGCACTGGCTAATCCAAGACCTGAACGCTCATCTTCTTCCGCGGTTTGACAAGCGGCTAAAAAGATTAAATCTACGGAATCTCCTCCTTGTTTGAGGTCTCGCAAGGACTTTTCTAGCTCGTTGAGAGTTATTTTGCTATTGTTACCCGTAACCAGAAATGTATCTTCACCGATAGTTCCAAATTGCGCGTGGGTAGCAATATGGATCAAGTTATAGTCAGCATCTTTGAGTTCCTGTTTCAGAGTTTCAGGCTTAAAATCTTCATTGACAATAACTTTGGGAGCAACAAACTGTTGAGCGATACTGTTTACTTCTTTGGGAACATTGACCAAGGAGGTAAAGTTTTGGTTATCAATATTGCTTTCTTGACTCATCCCCAAAATCAAGACCCTACTCCCTTGATAATTAGTTGCGTCGAGTTTGGTTAATTCTAAACTCGGCGTTGTAGCAATCATGTATTTTTCAATAAGATATTTCTTCCCATCGTGAAGTGCTGACATCGGGATATTACGAAGCAAACCATCTTGAACAAAAATTAAAGTTTTGATCTGATTCTGCTCAAGATCCTGTTCCAAAGGACGCATGAGAGTATTGTAGAGTGCTTGGGCTGGAGCAAGATTATATCGACTAGCTCTACTGGTCAGACCTAGGCGAAAGTTGATAATATTTCGGTTGATGCCTACTTTATTGAGGTCAATCCAGTAGGATTTAACTGAGCCATCGGGAAGTTTTAAGAGAATTGCTGTTTTTTTGGCAAAGGTAATAGATGTAATAATCGCCGTTGAAGCCGATAATTTTTTCTTTTCTAGACTGTTCGGTTCAACCCTCAAAGCGCAGTCACCCCCAAGATAGTTTTCTAATTCTGCCAATCTGAGCGCATCAATAGTTTTGAGGGATTGGCTGAGGAGTTCTTGCGATTGTACTAAGTTACTAGTCCGAGATTCGGCTAGTTCTAGACTTAACTGCACATACTCACGGTAAACCGGTTCAATACTCTGACGAAAGTTAAGTTGGATGTCTCGCTCGGCACTGAGGAGTTCACCACGAATACTTTCGAGGGTTGTAAACGCCTGTTGATAAGCTGTTAAGGCATCTGACAAACGCCCCTGGGATTTGAGCAGTCGGGCTAGTTGCCATTGCCAGAGGTACAAGCTGTCATTGGTCAACAAACCTTGGTTGGCGGCCACTATGGCTTTTTGAGTTAGAGCCGTCGCTGCCGGGATGTTTCCCTCGCATTCATAGAAGTGACCTAGGGCTCCTGAGGTGAAGGATTGAGCCCGGGGGTCTTGCAGAGTCTGGGCTAATTTGGCGGCTCTATTCAGCAGTGCTTGTCGTTGAGTTAAAGGCAATTGCCATTGGCTAGTACATTGAACGAGGGTGGGGAGGGTTGTTTCTGATAGGGCTGGTAATAGAGCGAGTTCGATAGTGGCGTAGAGACTGGTTACTCCAGGTAGTTCCTGAGTCAGAAGGTTAAGAGATTGTTCCAGATAGGATTTCATCTCTGCGGAAGGAATGGGCTTCAGACCCTGGGAACGATAGCCTAAGCGGATTAATTCAAGCAAGACGGACTGTTGGGTGGTGGGGTGTGGTGCGTGGGTAAGACTTGCTTTGAGATTGTTTTCTGCTTGTTGATAATCGCTTTCTGCTTTTTGGCGGAAGGAACCAGCAAAAACATTGCCTTGGCGTTCGGCAGATTGAGCCCGGAGCTCCCACAGTTGCGCCCTGGCACTATAGGCGGTGCCTAAACTCTGTTGCAGAGCAGAGCTATAAGGGGTATCTGAAAGAGAGAGGGCGGTGTTAAGGACTTGGATACTTTCTTCGTATTTGCCACCTAAACGATAGGCTTCTCCTAGGCTACCCAGGGCGGCGGTTTCCGTTGATTTATCTTGGTTTTGGCGGGCTAGTCCTAGGGCACTGTCACTGGCACAAGTCGTTAACTCAGGATTACCACAGAGGATAGCTATCGCCTGTCTAGCTTGTCCGAGATGGAGGTAGGCTTGGGCTTGTTCGGTAAGGAGTCGCCCTAACTTGCGATTGTCTCCGAGTTGTTGGGCAGTGGCAATGGTCTTTTGCCAGGCCCTGATGGCTTTATCGGATTTGTTGAGTTGTCCGTAGGCTTTGGCTAAGTTTTGTTGAATGATTAGGCTATCGGAGGGTGTACCCGCGAGAGAGAGGGCCTGTTGCCAGGTGGTGATAGCTTGGGGGTAGTTGCCCGCTTGATATTCTTCTATGCCTTGTTGTACTAGCTTTTGAGCATCTATGGCATGACTCGCATTTCCCCATGTTATTCCGATCACTAGTAACCAACTACCAATGCAGAGGATCATGTATTTCAATGGTCTGATTTTAGGCATGGTTAAGAGCTGTTTGAGACGGGCGTCTTTATAATTCTATAATTCAGTGAATATAGTTTAATTCAGTGAATATAGTTTAATTCAGTGAATATAGTTTAATTCAGTGAATATAGTTTAATTCAGTGAATATAGTTTAATTCAGTGAATATAGTTTAATTCAGTGAATATAGTTTAA
>JBGSZT010000133.1:0-15501 GCA_041750255.1 Synechocystis sp. | reverse complement strand
AAATCGGTTTTTTGAAAATTGTCGAAAGCCTTTAGCGAAAGGGGTTTTAGGTAATGTACTTGATAAAATATTACCGCTCATAGTTGTCGAGTATTGAAAACCTTGAAAGACCTTCATGGATGGACTTTTTGTGTAGTACTGGAAAATTTTCTTTCCGAGATTCATTGAAGAGGATTATTTAAGATACCCCTCTTTCGTCACTTTAAGCAAGTAATTTTTGTTTTGAACGTTAAAAGTCTTTGATGGCAAGGCTTTTGGGATTCGTACTCAATAAAAATCTTGCTCTTGTTTGTTATCCCTCTTTCGTCATTCTGGTCGGAGAATTAATTTTAAACGGACTGAAACCTTTGCTGGAAGATTACTCTATTAATTTTCATGAAGAACAATTGCAGTTGGAATCTTTTATTGAGTACACATTATGAAATCTTTACTATTCAAGCACTTCAGGCTTTGATATCGAAAAGTTCTTCTGAAACTGATGAAAGAGGGCTAATCTTGTTCTAAGCATAAAAAAATTTGCAGATAGCTTAATTCACTACAGTCTCCTTTTGCGAAGGCAATAATATAATTCATCCGTAAGGCAACCACCGACGACGATCGCCGCTATAAATTACTGAAATTTTTTGTCCCGCAGGGATTGAACCGTGGAACGGACAATGGCGATCGCCTGGTGAATCTCCTCCTCGCTGGTAAAACGACCCAGCCCAAACCGGAGCGAGGCGCGGGCTAAGGCTTCTGAGCGACCCAGAGCCGTTAAGACATGGGACGGATGGGGACTGATGGCGGAGCAGGCTGACCCGGAGGATAGCGCTAGGTACGGTTGGAGCGCGACCATAAGATCGTTGCCCTTGACCCCCTCAATACTAATATTTAAATTTCCCGCCAGACGTTGTTGGCGATCGCCATTGAGGTGAATGCCCCCGAGGAATTGTAAACCCTGCCAAAGTTGGTCTCGAAGCTGGGCTTGGCGTCGAGATTCCGAAACAACTTCCCCTTGGCCCAGTTCGATCGCCGTGGCTAAGCCGACAATTTGCGGTACAAACAGAGTTCCGGGTCGTAGTCCCTGTTCTTGCCCGCCGCCGTGGAGTTGGGGCGCGAGGCGAATTTGGGCAGGACGGTGACGGACGTAGAGCCCGCCGATGCCCTTAGGTCCATAAAGCTTATGGGCGGTAAAGGAAAGCAGATCGATGCCCATTTCCTCCACATTAAGGGCAATTTTGGCGATCGCCTGGGCCGCATCACTATGAAAAATAACCTGGTGCTGGCGACAAAGCTGGCCAATTTCCGCCAGGGGCTGGAGAACGCCAATTTCATTATTGGCCGCCATCACCGACACCAAAATAGTATCCGGTCGCAGGGCCGATTTGAGGTCCGCCAGATCCAGCAATCCATTGCTTTGTACTGGCAGATAGGTCACCTCAAAGCCCAGGGATTCTAAATAGCGGCAGGGATCAAGGACGGCTCGGTGTTCCGTTTGCACCGTAATTAGATGTTTCCCCTGGGATAAATAACCCTCGGCTACCCCTTTAATCGCTAAATTATTGGCTTCGGTGGCGCCACTGGTGAAAATAATCTCCTCCGGCTCCGCTCCCATGGCCTGGGCAATGCTAGCTCTAGCTTGCTTAACCGCAGACTCTGCCTCCCAGCCATAGAAATGCTGACTGCCGGCATTGCCAAAGGCTTGCTGGAAATAGGACTGCATGGCCTGCCATACCCTGGGGTCAAGGGGCGTGGTCGCGTGATTGTCCAGGTAAATGGGACGCTTGACCATGACTAAGCCGGCGATCGTTGTTGTTTGAGGTAAATAAAGACGGATTTATCGCCAATATCCGGCGGAATTGCTTGTATTGCCTTACGGACAATAAACACCATCAACAGGCCTGCCATCAGGGCAATTAAAATTTGTTCGGCATTGGGAGTCAACCAGCCCAGCATATGGCCTAGGAGAATAATCGGAATTAAGGGGGTTAAAAATTTGGTCTCTAGGCGATTAAAACAAAAGGCTTCTTTAAAGAAAATGCCCGTCAAGGCGGCAAAACTAAAGCCTAACCCCAAAAGAGTGAGGGGTTGATGATACACACACAATGCCAGGGGCTCCGGGCAGGTCAGAGTAAAAACAAGGGCTGATACTGTGCCGATCACCCAAAAACCTTGCAAGGCCCGATGCAGAACAACCAAATAAATATGAATCATCCAGAGGCTCAACCCTAGGCCAGCACTGAAAAGAAAATACAACGCCGTTAGGCTATGGAGCATCATCGGACTTGGGGGCAAGCGTAGGACAATGGCAACACCGAGGATCAGGCTTAGGGAGGTGATCGCCAGCCCCGTGCGATAGAGGATGACCCCGCGGCGATCCTCCTCATCAATGGTGAAATCGCCAAATTGTCCTTGGTAAATAGGCTGGTCTGTCATGGTGATGCTGGAATGGTGCTAATTACTATTTTATGGCTCTAGTCGAGAATCATGGGGATCGGTGTCTGGGTCTTTGACAAGACTATAACGATATAATTACCTCTGTGATTAATGTTCAGCGAGGACAAAGACGCTTACAATGACTGACCTTGATTGGTTAACTCCTAGCCACGGCGTAATGATGATACTTCTTCTTCTTTTTGCCATCGCCCACAGTGGATTAGCGGCCCTGCGGCCCTGGGGAGAAGCAAAAATTGGAGCCCGAGGCTTTCGTGTCCTCTTTGCCCTGGTTAGCATTCCCCTTGCGTCCATTCTCATTATTTATTTTTTTAATCATCGCTATGATGGTCTGACCCTTTGGCAGGTTCAAGGTGTAAGCGGTGTTAAGCCCCTGGTCTGGGGATTGTCGGTGCTGTCTTTTTTCTTTCTCTATCCTGCAACGTTTAATCTACTCGAAATTGCGGCAGTACAAAAGCCGGAAATTCATCTCTACGAAACCGGCATTATTCGCATTACTCGTCATCCGCAAATGGTTGGTCAGGTAATCTGGTGCTTGGCCCATACCCTCTGGCTCGGCACTAGTTTTACCCTACTTACCTCCCTCGGCCTCATCGCCCACCATGGATTTGCAGTCTGGCATGGCGATCGTCGTTGGTTCAATAAATATGGAGAGGCCTTTTTGCAGGTCAAACAACGAACCTCCGTTATTCCTTTTAAGGCAATGCTAGACGGTCGTCAACATCTTGTCTGGCAAGAGTTTTTTAAACCTGCCTACGCAGGGATCACAGGCTTTATCTTGCTACTCTGGTGGGGACATCCGTGGCTCATGCAAGCCACGGCTCAAGTGCCCTGGTAGGCCCTGGGGCAGATGGGGAAAAAGCGCTTGCTCCCGATTAATTGTAGTATAGGAGTAGAGCAAGTCTTGAAAACGGAAACCATGCTATCCGTGAATGAAAAAAACTTTCCCGCCATCGTACTAGAATCCGCCAAGCCGGTTCTCGTCTATTTTTGGGCTCCTTGGTGCGGTCTGTGCCATTTTGTCAATCCCCTACTGGGAAAAGTCAAGACAGACCTAGGAGAGACATTAGAATTAGTAAACATTAATGCCGATGCTAACCTAAAGCTGGCTAATACATACCGACTACGAAGCTTGCCGACTCTACTATTATTTGACCAAGGACAGGTTGTTCAGCGTCTTGACCAATTTCGTGCGAGGGAAGACCTGCAACGGATTCTTGAGATTATCCCCATTTTGAATCATGATGCTTAGGGGTAAGTTCACTATCAGACATAGATGTACTCAAGACGAATTGTAGGATAATTTAAAGACTACGCTTTTTTTCTGACTGTAATAATGTTGCCTAAAATTTCCCTTGCTTCCGTTGGTTTGACCGTTGGGAGTCTTTTAACCATTACGGGCTTTGTCGCCTATGCCCTAGATTACGCGACGCTCAATCTAGCTGGATTTTTCTATGGTATTCCCTTGCTTTTGGGCGGTTTAGCGCTTAAAGCGGCGGAAATCAAACCCACTCCCTTGAGCCAACCGACGTCGCCAGAGGTCTTAGCTCTGCGAGAGCAACAAGCGACGGCGACTCAAAACCAGATTCGCAAAGATGTCACTCGTTATCGGTATGGACAAGAAGCCCACCTGGATGATGCTTTGCAAAGGCTCGGATTGAGTCCTACCGATGAAGAAAGACCGGTGTTGGTGGCCCTCCATGAAAAAAATCACGACGGCCGTTATGCTCTTGTCTTAGAATTTGATTCTCCTTTTTTTAGCCTTGAAGCCTGGGAAGAAAAAGCGGCAAAAATCGAAACTTTTTTCGGCCCCGGCATTAAAGTCATCCTCGAAAATCCCCAGGAACATCGCATCGATCTCACCATGATTTCCCTAGCAGACTAGGTCAACAGGTGTTTAATCTTCCTAATGTGGTTACGCTATCTCGTCTTTTGGCCCTGCCTTTGATGTTTGTTTTTTTGCAAACTCCGGAGTCACCCTATCGAATCTGGGGACTTGTTGTTTTTGCGTTGGCCGCCGCGACGGATTGGCTCGATGGCTATCTGGCCCGTCGGTTGAATCAAGTCACAGAGCTGGGTAAATTTCTAGACCCCTTGGTGGATAAATTGCTCGTCCTCGGCGCCCTTTTGATTCTGGTTCAGTGGCGCCAACTGCCAGCCTGGGCCGTGTTTATTATTTTGGCTCGGGAAGTGATGATCGCCGGTTGGCGAGTTACTCCGAATTTAAATGGGCAAGCCGAGATCCAAGGGGCCAATCTCTGGGGAAAACTTAAAACCGTTACCCAAATATTGGCGATCGCCTGGTTAATGGCTCCCTTGCCTACCGCCTGGGCCTACGCTGGACTGCCGTTGTTTTGGTTGGCCGTAGCCATGACTATTATTTCCGGCGTAATCTACGTAATTCCCACGGATAAACTTGGGGACTTTACGACAACTTTTGAGAAATAAAAAACCCGGCTGAGACCGGGCTAACGCAGAAAACGTAAATAGCATCAAAAAACAAGTATTATTGGATTAAGTTACAGGTCAATGGGCAGGACGCAAATAGAGGTTGATGGGTCTGACTGTTTTCACCATTCAACCAGCTCAACCAACGAACTTCCTGGGGATGGATACCCTTGAGGGTCAATACTCCTGCTCCGACGATTACCGCCAACGCATTTCCACCAATTAAGCTACCGGCAACTAATAAAACTGCGCTTACGGGCAATACAGATTGCAAGGTTACAGTGGCTAAAACTCCAACGGTTGCCATCAAAACAACAATCGGGAAACCAACGACTAACCAGCAAACTAGCAGGGTAAAGGTCCACACTAAAAAGCTTTTTAATAAAGTCAAGGAGTACCCTCCTCCTTCTTTTACAGACAGTTCCATAGATTTACTCCGATAACAACAACATTTTTTATTTAATGGGTGATGCGTCCAGGCTGATTTAACGGATAAAAATTAACGTCTCATTAATTCAGCATTAAGGGTGCATGGACACAAGTATAGGAAATTTCTTGGGAAAAATGAGGGAGTTGCAACATAAATTTACAATTTAATCTTGACAAGATTATTGAGTTCGTTAATCTAGAACAAGTCTAAAGCCAGAGCAATATCTGAAGCCACCGCACCATCATCATTTCTTCGCTAAAGTACCCTTGTTAGCCTTCAAATTAGATGATCCCTAGGGAATTTGACTCCTCGCTCGGTATCATTGTCTTTGAAAGAAATAGCGTAGTCTTTAGACCTTGTAATGTTTCTTTACAATCGCCCCAGACATTCTCAGCTTCAATGTCATCACAACAAGTAATAAAACCTCAAAGCATCTCTGGTACTAGCATCTAAGCCACTTTTCGCTAAAATAAGTGAGCCTCTATACCCTGAGCCGACAAACTAGTTTTTACCTATGATTCATCAACCACCAGCGGGCGCGCGGGATTTACTGCCTTTGGAAGTCGCTCAAAAAGCTTGGATTAATGACCGTTTACAATCAACCTTCCAACGCTGGGGTTACCAACGCATTGTGACCTCCACCTTGGAATGGTTAGACACTCTGGTGGCGGGGGGGGCGATTAATCCTGAAACGGTTGTTCATTTGCAAGGCACCTCCGAGGGGCATTTAGGACTGAGACCAGAGCTAACCGCCTCCATCGCCAGGGCCGCCGTGACGCGCCTTACAGAAACAGACTATCCCCAGCGTCTATGCTACCGAGCCAATGTCTTTCGCAAGCCACCCACAGGCTATCCTGGGCGGCAAATGGAGTTTTTCCAAGCCGGAGTTGAATTGCTCTTTGTCGGCGGGATTCGAGCCGATGCCGAAATCCTGTTGCTTTTGGCCCATAGCCTCAAGGGTTTGGAGGTTGGCCCTTGGCACTTGATTTTAGGCGATGCAGGGCTAACCAAGGCTCTGCTGGAAAGCTTTCCCCAGCCCTTGCAACGGCAGGTACAACATTGCATTACCCATCTTGATTTTGTCCAACTGCAAAGCCTTGACTATCCCTCCGCTGACCTAAAGCTGTTGGCGGTTCAGCTTTTTGACCTCCGGGGCACTCCCGCTCAGGTATTTGAGCAATTATCTCAACTCAATTTAAAGCAAGCCCACCTAGAGCGCGTCCATCGTCTCAAATCCTTGGTTCACCTAATTCAATCGAGCTATACAGCGGAGTTTCCCCTGGTGGTGGATTTGAGCTGGCTCCAACCCTTTGATTACTACACCGGCATTGTTTTTCAAGTGGTAAGTTCTGCGGCGGAACAGTGGCACATTTTGGGACAAGGAGGACGTTATGACCAACTTTTAAGTCAATATCATCCCCAACACCTAGAGCTTCCCGGCATTGGTTTTTCCTTTAATGTAGAGGCCTTACATACCTGTCTTTTGACCAAAGACCATCTCCCCAAAAATGCTCCCTTGACCGATTGGTTGGTGATTCCCTCCGGAGCAGAGGCAGAAATCGCCGCCTTTGGCTATGCCCAACGCCTCCGGCTAGAAAATCCCCAGTTACGAGTGGAATTGGATTTAGGCGAAAAAACAGATGCTGAAATCAAAGCCTATGCCCGGTATGCCCAGATTCGTCAGTTAGCCTGGATTGAAGCAGATGGGACAGCACGGGTCGAAAATCCTGGCGACTAGGGCCGGCGAAGCTAAACTTTCGTTAAGATCAATCCCTGTCCTTCACCGTCCCATTACCTAAACCATGGCTCGCAAACCGCCTCCCCGCTCCTATCCTCCCCGTTCCTACCCCCCTGAGCGTGATTACGATGCGCCGAAGTCGGCGTCTCCTTTTTCCTACGGCAAGATTGCGCTTCTAGGTGGAATTTTTGTTCTGGGAATCGGGGTAGGGATTGGCTTTAGTTCGAGTGCCAGCTTTAATCCAGAAAACGTGGCTTCGCGGGAGGTAATTGACCGTAGTGCCCCCAATACGGAATTGTGCGTGCAGTTTGGAGCGAGTGCCATTGTCACCGATATGCGGATTTTTGTAACTTTAAATCCGTTTAATGTTTACGTGACTCAACCACTGATGCAACCGGGCTGTGTGTTGCGGGGGAGTAATTGGACAATTTTAGAGCAAAAAAAATTGGTGGATTCACGCCAGGTAAATGATTGCCGTAATCGAATGAATACTTTTGGCTTCACGGGCCCCCTAGAAGGTACACCTAAAATTGATTGTATTTATCAAAACGAAGCGGCAGGTAATTTGTTTGTCAATCAACCCGGTGCGGTGGGGCCTCGTCCCGATACGGATAAATTTTAGGGCTTGGTTAGCTCTGAATAACACTGAAGTCACAAGTCACAAATTATGCAGAAATAATTGCGCTATTATCAATTATTACTTTTTTCCCTGCTAGGTGACTGATATGTGCGGAATTGTTGGCTATATTGGCACGCAAACGGCGATCGCCATTCTGCTAGATGGACTAGAACGTCTAGAATATCGCGGCTATGACTCCGCCGGCGTTGCCACCGTAGTAGAGGGCAAAATTGAAGCGGTACGAGCCAAGGGTAAACTTTTTAACCTCAAGGAAAAACTCGATAAAGAAGTTAATGTTGCCCGTATTGGTATTGGCCATACGCGCTGGGCGACCCACGGCAAACCCGAGGAACGTAATGCCCATCCGCACCAAGAC
Source organism: Synechocystis sp. (assembly GCA_041750255.1). Lineage (GTDB taxonomy): Bacteria > Cyanobacteriota > Cyanobacteriia > Cyanobacteriales > Microcystaceae > Synechocystis. Next base: position 7,457 of record JBGSZT010000133.1, on the reverse strand, counting down.
CCGCAAGGGCGCATTGCCGTAGTCCAAAATGGCATTGTCGAAAATTACCAGGAATTACGACAAGAACTCCAGTCCAAGGGCTATGAATTTAGCTCAGACACTGATACCGAGGTGATTCCCCATCTAATCGCCGACATTTTAAGTACCATTGATCAGAGTGATCCTTCCCAGGCGTTTTTATTGGCAGTTCAGAAAGCCTTACTCCGCTTGAATGGAGCCTTTGCCCTAGCAGTACTATGTGCGGATTTGCCCGATGAGCTGATTGTCGCTCGTCAGCAAGCTCCTTTAATCCTAGGATTTGGTCAAGGGGAATTTTTCTGCGCCTCGGATGTGACGGCGTTAGTCCCCCATACCCGTGCGGTGTTGTCTTTGGAAAATGGTGAAATTGCCCGCCTGACTCCCCTGGGCGTAGAGGTGTATGATTTTGACCTGCGTCGCCTCCGCAAACAACCCCGCACTCTGGATTGGAGCCCGACTACGGTCGAGAAGCACGGCTTTCGCCACTTCATGCTCAAGGAAATCTATGAGCAACCAGCGGTGGTTCGCACTTGTTTGGAAACCTATCTCCATCCCCATTGGTACGCCGCTGACCAACCCCAAGAAAGTCCGATCCAATTGGGACTAGACCCAGACCTGTTGGTAGAACTGCAACAAGTACAAATTCTAGCCTGTGGGACGAGTTGGCACGCGGGCTTAGTCGGGAAATATTTGTTGGAGCAGTTGGCGGGAATACCGACGGTGGTGAACTATGCTTCGGAATTTCGCTACGCCCCGACACCCTTGACTCCGAATACGCTGACCATTGGCGTGACGCAATCGGGGGAGACAGCAGATACTCTAGCGGCGCTAGAAATGGAAAAACAGCGGCGTTCTACCCTAGAAAAACCCTTTCAATCCAGGATTCTCGGTATTACCAATCGCCCCGAAAGTACCTTGGCCACCATGGTAGACCAGATTATCAATACCCATGCCGGCATTGAAATTGGAGTGGCGGCGACCAAAACCTTTACCGCCCAAGTTCTGGGATTTTATTTTCTGGCATTGGAGTTGGCTTATCAACGTTCAACCTTGAGCCTAGAAAAAATTGAGGGCTTACTGACGGGTCTGCGGCAACTTCCGGCTCAAATTGAGAGTATTTTGGAGCAACAAGAAGCGGCGATCGCCGAATTGGCTCATGATTTTGCCGATACTCAAGATTTTGTCTTTTTAGGACGGGGTATCAACTTCCCCATTGCCCTCGAAGGGGCGCTCAAACTCAAGGAAATTAGCTATATCCACGCCGAAGGTTTCCCGGCTGGGGAAATGAAACACGGTCCCATTGCCCTCTTGGATGCCAAGGTGCCGGTCGTGGCGATCGCCATGCCAGGAGCCGTCCATGATAAAGTCATTTCCAATGCCCAAGAAGCCAAAGCCCGCGATGCTCGCTTAATCGGCGTGACACCCAATGATGATCCCCAGACCCGTTCGGTTTTTGATGATGTTTTGCTCGTGCCCCAGGTCGAAGAACTACTTTCGCCTATTGTGGCGGTGATTCCTCTGCAATTGTTGTCCTATCACATTGCGGCTCGCCGTGGCTTGGATGTAGACCAACCCCGTAATTTGGCTAAGTCCGTCACCGTCGAGTAAGTTGGCCAGTCTTGGGGGGAGATGTTAAGTTAAGTTACACTGACATAAGTTTTTAGAGGAATTTACAGTTAATGGTTGCCACACCGGTTAAACAGAAATACGACATTAAAGATATTGCCCTTGCGCCCCAGGGCCGTCAGCGCATTGAATGGGCTGGGCGGGAAATGCCGGTTCTCAAGCAAATTCAAGAACGATTTGCCCAGGAAAAACCCTTTGCTGGCTTGCGTCTAGTTGCCTGTTGTCACGTCACCACAGAAACAGCCCATCTGGCGATCGCCTTAAAAGCCGGCGGTGCTGATGCGATCCTGATTGCCAGTAATCCCCTATCTACCCAAGATGATGTGGCCGCTTGTTTAGTCGCCGACTATGACATTCCGGTTTTTGCCATCAAAGGTGAAGACAACGACACCTACCACCGCCACGTGGAAACCGCCCTTGATCACCGCCCCAACATCATTATTGATGATGGCAGTGATGTGGTAGCTACCCTGGTCAAAGAGCGTCAACACCAACTCAGTGATTTGATTGGCACCACCGAAGAAACCACCACTGGCATTGTGCGTCTAGTCGCCATGTTTAAGGATGGGGTACTCAGCTTCCCTGCCATGAATGTTAATGACGCTGATACCAAGCATTTCTTTGATAATCGCTATGGTACGGGCCAATCGACCCTCGATGGTGTCATCCGCGCTACCAATATTCTCCTCGCCGGTAAAACCATTGTCGTCGCTGGCTATGGCTGGTGTGGTAAAGGCGTTGCCATGCGTGCCAAGGGCATGGGTGCCAATGTCATAGTCACAGAAATCAATCCCGTTCCGGCGATCGAAGCCGCCATGGATGGGTTCCTGGTCATGCCGATGGCCCAAGCCGCCGCCCTCGGCGATATTTTCGTCACCGTCACCGGCAATAAGCATGTTATTCGGGCAGAACACTTTGATGTCATGAAAGATGGGGCGATCGTTTGCAACTCCGGTCACTTCGACATTGAAATTGACCTAAAAGCCCTAGCCCAAAAATCCACTGAGCTTAAGGACGTCCGCAACTTTACGCAACAGTACACAATGCCCAGTGGTAAATCCATTGTTGTCATTGGTGAAGGTCGTTTAGTCAACCTTGCCGCCGCCGAAGGTCACCCCAGCGCGGTGATGGACATGAGCTTTGCTAACCAAGCCCTCGCCTGTGAATACTTGGTGAAAAACCAAGGAAAACTGGAACCTGGTCTTCATTCCATTCCCAAGGAAGTTGACCAGGAAATTGCCCGTCTCAAACTCCAAGCCATGGGGATCGAGATCGATAGCTTGACACCAGAACAGTTTGAATATATTAACTCCTGGACATCAGGAACCTAGATTCAAATTAAAAAAGGTGGGAGCTTTTCCCACCTTTTTTACGTCCGTTATGGTTCATAGTGTGTAGATAAATTTTTAATTATTATTATGTCTCAATGGTTAGCAGAATGGATTCCCAATATCATGAATCAATTGGGATATTTTGGCATTGCCCTATTAATGTTTTTAGAAAATCTATTTCCCCCCATTCCCTCTGAGTTAATCATGCCCCTGGCTGGGTTTACCGTTTTTCAGGGAAAAATGGATTTTATTCCCGCTGTCATCGCTGGTGTCGTCGGAACTATTTTGGGCGCCTATCCGTGGTATTACCTTGGAAAAATAGTCAGTGAAGAACGGCTTGAGCATTTAGCCAATAAATACGGCAAATGGATTAGTGTGAGCGCCAAAGATATTCACAAGGCCAATAATTGGTTTAATCAACATGGTGGAAAAGCTGTATTTCTATGTCGTTTAGTACCAGGGGTAAGAACGCTCATTTCCTTACCCGCGGGGATTAACGAGATGCCATTACTACCCTTCACACTTTATAGCACCATCGGTACGACGCTTTGGGTCGGTTTTTTGACGGCGGCGGGTTACAAGCTGGGCGATCATTATGACCTAGTAGATAAATATTTAGGCCCGGTTTCCAAAATTGTTCTAGCCAGTCTTATTATTTTTCTGATTCTGTGGATTGCTCGTAAACGATTACGCTCCACTGGCTAAATGTATTTATAGAGACTGGTCTAAATTCATTGCCAGTTTCTTTTTTTTAACAGTATGATCAAAGGGTTAAAGAATTTATAGAGAAGGTTTTTGTGTTAGTTCATCAATCAGAATATGTCAAAAAAATACGCCCATTATTACCAGCAGATGCTTTTCAGCCCGATTCTAAAAAAATAATTATATTATTTATAAATTTTGCTATTTTAATATTGGGATGGGGAATGGCTCGTCACCTTAATCACTGGCCTATCTATTGGCTGTGGCTCTATTTACCCTTTGTTTTTATTATGGCGAATAGTGTGGCAGTTATATTCTTTGTCTACCATGATTTAATGCATGGAAGTGTATGGAAGAAGTCCAATTTAACTTATTTTATTAGTCTTTTGGGGTCTACCATTCCACTAATGCCACCTACCCAGTGGCGCTGCCTTCATAATCTTGCTCATCATAACCATACAAATTCCCTACAAGATCCCGACAGGAACTATTTACACAATCAGTCAAACAGTTGGGGCAAATGGATGCATCATCAGTTAGTCCCCTCCAATGAAATTAATCCATTTATGGTGATGATTGGACTATTGACAGTATGGTCTTTTTATACGTTTCGTCATCTTGTGTCCGTTTTACTATTCAATAATAAAGTTGATTTTCTTCCAGCATCGTTTCAGGTTAGCGGAAAACAAAGATTAATTATTCTCTTTGAATCTTTGGCGATTTTGGGTTTTCATTGCGGTGTTATATTGTTTGTTGGATTTCAACCTCTCAATTTTATCTTAGGCTATTTATTGCCAACAGTTTTGGGTCATGCAGGAGCAATGTTTTACATTTTTACACAACATATAAATTGTCGAATGACGGAGGTTAATGATCCATTAATCAATAGTGTTTCGCTGAAAATGCCCAAGATCTTCGATACGTTGCACTTGAATTTTTCCTATCACACCGAACATCATCTTTTCCCCAGTTTAAATTCTGACTATTACCCCCTAGTCCGAGAATTGCTAGAAATTCATTACCCCGGTCGTATGAATTTGCTGTCTCCTGAGGATGCCTGGCGATTCTTATTGACAACGCCTCGTCATTATCAAGATGAAACTACCTTGACGGACTATGCGGGCAAAGTTTCTGTCCCCTGTCCCTTGCAGTAAAAATGGCTAACTATAACTGGAATTGGTTAATCTTTTTTGAAGAAGTGGCGACTGGCGGCGAAAAATATTACCAATGGTTGCTGACGGGGTTGGGCTGGACTGTAGCCACGTCACTTTTGGCTTGGTTTGGGGCTTTAATCATAGGTCTGGCGATCGGGATTTTGCGGACAACGCCTTCTCCCTGGATTACGCTTCTAGGGGACGGCTATGTAGAAATTTTTCGCAATATTCCCCTGATCGTGCAGATGTTTCTCTGGTTTTTTGTGATGCCGGATCTAGTCCCGCCGGATCTGGGCCATTGGCTCAAGCAAGAGATGCCTCTGCCAGAATTTACGACGGCGGCTCTGAGTTTGGCTATTTTCACCTCTGCTCGCGTGGCCGAACAAGTCAAAGCGGGCATTTTAACCGTGCCCAAAGGACAAAAAGAGGCAGGATTAGCCGTTGGCTTAACGCTATTCCAGGTTTATCGCTTTATTCTATTGCCGATCGCCTTGCGGGTGATGATCCCTCCCCTTACCAGTGAATTTATGAACGTTTTCAAAAACTCATCGGTGGCGTTGACCATCGGATTGATAGAGCTTACATCTGTTTCCCATCAGATGAATGACTATACGTTCCAGGGGTTTGAAGTTTTTACGGTGACGACAATTTTGTATATGATCTTGGCCTTGATGGCTAACGGCGTCATGGGTTGGCTTGAACGGCGATTGGTGATCGCCCGTTGAGCCATCAGATTAATTGGTTATCGAGGCTGGTCAAAGGTCGGGGGTTTAAAATAGTACACTTCCATGATTGCCTGAACCCACCCCTGGGCTAGGGACGCCAAAAGGTGATCGCCTTTTTCTTTGCTGGCTGTTGTGGCATCGCCCATCACCCCACTTTGGCTGATCTCTCGGGTTAACCAAGCAAAGGGTAACTTGCCTTCTAGGCTGAGTAAACTGGACTCCGGGGGGACGCCCTGGGGATATTCCTTGACTCGGCGATCGCCATGGACGTGATCGGGCAATAGAGCCATGATGAGACTCGTTTCTGCATCGCCGGCATGAATTCCCTGCTCTAATTCCAAGGGAGAAAGCAACTCCGCGGCGCAGTGGGGCACGGACCAGGTAAAGAAAGGGAAAACTTGAAAATCAGGGTATTTTTGGTGCATGTCGCGCGCCAAAATCTCTAACACCTGGGGCTGACCCCCGTGGGAATTCATTAAAATCCACTTGCGAAAACCTGATGCATACAAACTTTCGCCAATATCCCAGAGCAGGGCTAAGAGAGTAGAGGCGGAAAGGGTAATTGTCCCGGCGAAGCCATCATGCTCATTGGATTTTCCATAGTACAAAGGCGGGAGCGCATAGGCGGGGATGGTCTTGTCCAGGTGCGCCAAGGCATGGCCCAACACCCCAACACTAATCGCCGCATCAACAATTAAGGGGAGATGGGGCCCGTGTTGTTCGACAGCACCGAGGGGTTGAATAATCACGGTGTTGGCCTTATCCGCCATGGCGTGAACCTCGGGCCAGGTTAGATAGGCAAAGTAACGGTCGGACGGGATGAAATTATGCATGGGTCAAGACTCTGCCGAAAACGGGGAGAGGAAGAAGGCTTGCAGTGGAAATTTAGCAAAATCCGCGAGAATCCTACAATTCTAATCCGTTGATTGAGGGTCAGGGGTTGCTCGCAGGGTTAACCCTGGCTTAGGCAAGACAAGCAAGTTAAAATCATTTTTGGTAGGCTTTACCTCTGTACAAAATCAGGTTCAATCTCGATGACAGGATCAGACCTCCAGCAACTCCTCCTCGAAAAATGGGGATGCTCCTTTTATGTCCAATTGCGACGGGTGAAAGGTCGGGTCTTTTTGCAAATTATGTGGAAATATTTAGAACAAGCCTCGTTTCCTTTGTCAGAGCAAGAATATCTAGAGCATTTAACGGCGGTCGCCAATTACCTCCAGGCCTGGGGAACCGGGGAGCAAGTACGGCAATTTTTTCAACAAACCAAAGAACGTCCCCGCTTGGGTAAAGCCGTGAGTATTCCCCTGGCCTTGGGCGATCGGGCCGTGGAATGGATGTTAGACGAAAATTAACAGCTATAAACTCAAAGTCTCTCTTAGAAGCGGCTGAGTAAGCTCTGATTAACATTGAAGAGTAATGGGATCGGTTTTACCTGGCCATTAGCAAATCTTGGCTCACTTATTGGGAGCGGCTTACCCCCGTCTTGGCTATCCCTGATGACATCCGCCAGACAATACACGCTACCAATACAAATAAGTTAATGAATGAATGAATGTGAGTCTGCGTAAAGTTTTTCGCCATCGTCGCTCTTTTCCTAGTGATGAATCTGCTCTCAAGCTCATTTTTCTCGCCTTGGGCAATCTTTCTAAAAAATGGACTATGCCTATTCGTAATTGGAAGGCCGCTCTTAACCATTTTGCTATCGAATTTGAGGGGCGTTTTCCTCTCTAATTTCCTCCTTAACACAAACCTCTTGACAATCCCCTACTTCAGGAATTGTTTCAGGGTCATAAGCGACCGGTAATAATTTTCCTACAGATTTTACCCAAGTAATTATGGTTGTATGATGAACGCCCTTCAACCGTTCTATTGCTCTAAATCCCATCCCATTAACATAAGCC
>JBGSZT010000132.1:0-3594 GCA_041750255.1 Synechocystis sp. | reverse complement strand
TAACACCATTGCCTTCAAAGGACAAGAAAACCAACCCTTTGCCACCTTGACCGGCATTCAAACCAACACCTTGACGGCAGCCAACTTTGTATTTGCTTAAGTTGAACCCGAGGAAGGAGTGAGTCTTCTTCCTCTTTTTTTGTCTAGCAGACGCTCGCTTCTTATACTTTCTTTACAAAGGGAGAGTTTCAATAACAGTTATGTAAAGTAAGATTGGAGTCAAATTCACATAAATTTCCGAAGGGAAAAAAAATCTTTAAGAATACAGTTGTTTTTGCCGGTCATGAAGTAAGAAAGCTCTGGCAAGTAACCCAGCGGGGTAGATTACGAAAGCTTACTGGGCCATTCCCCCAGTAAGTTTTTAGAATAAAAGAAATATAACACTGACCAAGTTTTAGCCAAACTCTTCCAAGATGACATTAATACAGTCGCCACATAGAATATTTATAGCTTATTTGTTCTTGTGTACAAAATTTACACCTATTCATTCCCCAGGAGATTAAAAAAATGACTCATCCACAGCCAGGCTCACAAGTTTATGGCATCGGTAACAGACCCACGGAAGTGATTGATACTTTTGTCGTTGTGAATCGGGATCAAGATTCCGATACTCGTCCGGCCGTTTACGCATCCGGTGATTTATATACTTTCTATACAACTACACGGGAAAGTAATGGCGCGTTTAACTTCTTTGACTTTTTCTTACCCGTTAACGGAGGACCACCGCCCCACTATCATCCCTACGAACATGAGATTTGGTATATAACCGATGGGGATATCCGCTTCGACTTAGGCAATACAGGAGAAAAATCTATAGTTCTCCCGCCAGGAACAACGATTTTTGGTCCCATTAACCTAGTTCATGGGTATGGAAACATTGATTCCACAGAGCTTTTTGTTGATATTGCCACTCCCGGTGCCCGGACTCTTTCCATGACAACGCCGGGCGCATTAGACCTCTTTTTTGACGCGGCGGCTCAAACTGTCATTGATCGCAGTGATCCACCACCACCGTTTACTGGCCCCACCCCCGATGACTTTCTCAACCTAGCTAAGTTTAATGAGCGAACGGGTGCTGGCATCGTCTTAAGTCTCCTAGATCCAACCTATGTTCCTCCCGCCGACTCATTGCCTTATGTATTAGTGTTAGGGGCGGATGCTACTGGTGATGTATTAGTAGAAGCTAAGGGATTGATGTCCGATCCTAATTTTAAGGTTTGGACAACGGGAACTCAAGAGGGCATCCCCCAGCGTCCCACCGTTGTTGGTGATTTTGGACTTACCTATACTTCATTGGTCAATTTTGAGGAAACTGCCGATAAATTTGAATACAATCAGTTTTCATTAAATCCAAACGCAAATAATCTGGGAACGGAAACCAGTGGTGAAGACAACATTATTTTTTATGTCAAGGGTGACAACGATGTCAATACAAATAAACGACTAACCGTTACAATATTTTCCCATGATCATGATGAATTATCCGTTGCCCATGATGGTGAGCATTCCCATGACGATGACCATTCCCATGACGATGAATCAACCATAATCATTGCCGAAGAAAATACCTATGTTTACGTTGCTCCTGGTAATTCCTACACCATTTCTAACCAAGGAATTGACTCGGTAGAAGCGCTGTCCGTTACCATTCCCAAAAACCCTGCGGCGGCTCCCCAGCCAAGTCTATTTACCTCGCCGTTGTTGCCCGAGTCAACGATAACGCCGAGCAAAACCATACAGCTTGGTAATGGCGATGATTTTTTCAGCCAGTCTGACGACGCCCCCAACAGCTACCGCAGTTTATTTGATGTAGCCCCTGGTTACTCAGACTACTTCATTGAGCCTGTCACCATCAATGGAGTTGCCTACGACGGTGTTTTTGAATCTGCTGCGATTAACCCCTCGACAGGAAGACTTGTTGTTGACACTGGTGTTTTTTCCTTTGTTAACGGCTCTTTTCAATCCTTAGTTAGCCATAATTTTGAGGAAGGAATTAACCTCGAAATTTTGCGAGATGACTATCGCCAAATTGCGGTGGATCTTGGCAAAAGCGAACGGGTTGGGGTCATCACTCAGCTATTTTTTGATGCCAATCAAGCAACAACAACTATTCCTGCTGTTCTCACCACGTTGCCGTCAGATATTTATGATGGGATTTCTGACCTGAGTAAGACTAATCCTCTGCCGCCCAATGGCTTTACACCGTTACCCTTTGAAGATCCGAATCGCTATAGCAATCCCTACGACTTTTTAGTTATTCCTGCCTTTGAATTTGCCTTTGACGTTTTCAGGGATAAACCCCAAGCCGAGGGCGGTCTTCCTATTCCCATTGTGGGAGGAGACCGAGACACTGATAGCGATAATGTTGGCTGGACATTTGAAAGCTTTGAAAGTCGCCGTCTGATTAATGCAGGAGGGGGCAACGATACAATCGTTGTCATGAAGGATGACATCGTCTACGGTGAAAGTGGCAATGATACCCTCGATGCTTCCCAAGGCAAAGGGCGCAATAAACTCTACGGAGGGGTTGGAAACGACTCAATTTTAGTCAATTATAACGACCGCGCGTTTGGGGAAGATGGGGATGATCGCCTGGATGCCTCCCAGGGCATTGGCTTAGAAGGTCTGAGTGACCGTGGCCGGAATTTGCTCGATGGTGGAGCTGGAAACGACGTACTGGTTGCTGGCAGTAATGGTGAGCTCTATGGCGGCGGTGGCAACGATGCTCTTTACATCAGCGAGGGTGGGAACAATCTTCTCTACGGGGGAGGGGATCAAGACAAATTCTGGCTGATCAATCAAGTAGTTCCAGAGACAGTTCTGGTGGAATATTCCGACTTTGCCCAGTCTCTCTTGCCGCCGGGTCTGACATTTCCGGAGCTTCGGGATACACAAAATACCATCATGGATTTCCAGCTGGGCACGGACAAGATATACATCAACGCTTTCGGAACAAGCATCCTAGCTTACTCCTTTGATGATCTTCAATTACTGCCTGTCTATGGCGATCTTTACAGCACCAGTATTATCGCTAAATTCACGGAATTGGGCGTTACCAAGGAACTATCCATCGGTAATGTACAGGGCATTATTTTCAATGAATTCTCTGCCAATGATTTTGCTTTCGGCCCAGAACCTCGTCTAATCGTCGGTACACCGGGCAACGATACGGCGATCGCCAATGATCCCAATAGTAATGTTCAAATTAATGGCATCCGGAACACCATCTTCACGGGGGCCGGTAATGATGAAATTGATCTAGTGCCTGGGGTCGTTAACGCCCTGAGTGCCAACGACAACCGCGTTAATGCCGGCAGTGGCGATGATATTCTCTACGTCAACAAAGGCGATCGGGTCTTTGGGGGTGCCGGGGATGACACCTTTGATGCCACCGATGGCAACGGCGGCAATCGCATGTCCGGCGGTGATGGGAATGATACTTTCTTCCTTGGTGCTGGCGATCGGGCTCTAGGCGGCAATGGCAATGACCGCTTCTTTGTGCAATCGGGGGGTAATAACCTTCTTTCTGGTGGTGCTGGTGCTGACCAATTCTGGATGTTGACCGATGCGATTCCCTCTGTTGCCAATACCATT
>JBGSZT010000131.1:0-10051 GCA_041750255.1 Synechocystis sp. | reverse complement strand
TATGTCGGCAGACGCAACACCACAACCCCCCTCAAGAAGCCACAGGGTGGGAAACTGACCCAAGAGCAGAAAGATTTCAATCGACAGGTCAGCCAAAAGCGGGTCTATGTTGAGCATTTAATCCGAGTGCTCAAAATCTTTCGTATTGCCAAGGAAGAGTTTCGGATGCGTTCGCGGATGTACGAGTTGGTTATTGGCTGTATTTGTGGAATGGTACGACTGCGGGTTCAGTATGTCTAAAATCCAACCTGTGAAGGCTGGATGTAGGTTAGCCTGCCAAATTTTCTTATTTTTGAAGAGGCCTATTCGAGCCGGCTGAAGCTCAACGCATTTTGAGTCGCTTGGAATTTTGTCATACCCCCAAACACGGCAGTTGACCAAACATGGCAGAAATTGAACTGAGTGTTTTGGGTCGTCAATGTCTGGGGCGGCGGATTCCCGATGTGGAGACTCTCAAGCGTGAGGCTGCGGCTTGGCAGGATAACCGCAATCACGAGGAAACTTGAATTGATTGGCAATTTAAAATGGCTGATGCCAGGGTCAAATTACATCACCTTTACCCATCAATAACATCAATAAATAATTGACCAACTACTAGAAAGTCTACATCAAGAATTAAACTACAGCGCAGACCAAATTCGCCGCCTACAAGCCACTAAATGCGATCGCCTACTTTGGGTTTTATCCAACCTGAGAAGACCAGCTCCCCCTTACGCTTACGAAAGAGCCTGTCAACTCCTGAAAAAATCTACGTGTACTTTAGTTTTGACTCGCCATTAGAACCCCGTCATTGCTTCAAAAAAGGACTGCTCCTTCGATCAGAACGAGGAAAAGTCTCCTTGCTTTTTCTGACTGGAACACTAGGCTAGCACGGAAGTTTCTGCTGGTATTGTTATGCTTATCATGGTGAATACCGCAACTTGGACGACTCCAGTTTCTAACATCTAATGGCATTGAAATTAGGGTCTTCCCATGCTATATTTTTGATAAATTTATTTTGATTTTGATTGATTCAAAAATCAAACGTCGTTCTAATTCCACCTACAACAATATCTTTATTGTCAGCATCTTGGTTCGGTGCAGTAATCCAGATAATAGAGGGGGTGATCGAAAGATTATTGGTTATCTGATACCGATAATAAGCCTCAATATGCAATGATGTGTCATTTTTAAAACTAGCTCGAGGAAGATCACTTCTAAACCCAGTAAGGGTTGGTTCCATACCAAGTACTAACCCTCCTTGATTTCCCTCTTTGAATAAATCAGGAAACGCGGCCTGAACTGAGTAAGTCCAAATATTAGCATCCCCCTTACCTAAGAGCCGGGCATTAATTAAGTTAGCCCAACCCCCAATGACAACCTTAGGACTGATCGTATAATAACCACCGAGCAAATAAGCATTGGAAGAAACCGCCGATGCTTGATCAAGAAGAACGCCAGCATCATCAAAGCGGTTGGACAAGCCTGTCCCAACAAAGCCATTGCCCCGGAATGTCTGACCATTATTAAAGCCAAAATTACCGGGACCAAAGTAACCCTTTTGATAAAGAAATTGCAAAAATAAATCTCGCGTAGGATTGTAATTTATCTGTGCTACAGCGACATAATCTGAACCAAATAAACCCTTGCCAGTATCAGGTTCATTGGCAAATGTGGCAATGTAGCTTAGGTTGAGAGAGGTAGACTCTAATAATTTATAATTTAGGTTGACCCCAGTCCCACCCCCAACAAGATAAATGGGAGGTGCCGCACCAAAGGTACTAGTTGGCCCATTGCCAAGCCGATAGTAAGGAAGGAATTGAGCGATGGACGTTGAATCAAAACGAAATCGGTTAGCCGCAATCACATTCACTGTCATGCGATCGCCAACCGGAAACAGATATTGTAGGGTAATAAGCCGGGCACTATTCCCTGTATCACCCGAATCCGTTGTATCGCTTGCACCTTCCCTCGTTGAGCCAACCTCTCTACCATTGTTGGTGCTTGCCAAATCAGCAAAGGACGTGTTTGTCATGCCCAACCCAGACACTAAGACATCCCGACCGGTAAAACTGGTTAAGGTTGCCAGGAATAAGTTGTACTGCATACTGGCCTGGGGATCGCCATCGCCGGAAAAATAATTATTCGCTTGTACCCGCAAACTACCAACGAGTTTACTGGTTGTAGAAAACTGGTGATCTTCGAGGAATGAGGTTCGTGCTTCTAGGTTATCTACCCGTGTGCCTAGGGCGGCAAGCTCCGTCGAAAAATCCCTGGCTAATACCTGTAGCGTTGCCAAGTCTTCTTGAACCAATGCCCGATTTTCCGATATCAATCGTTCTAGCTGAACCATACAAGCATTTAAGCCAGCGGCAAACTCGTAGCGATTCAAAGCCCGATCGCCTCGCCAGGTCTGGTCAGGATACCCTAGGGCACAGCCGTAACGTTCGACCAAACTACGAAGAGATTCATAGGCCCAATCCCCTGGAGAAACGTCAAGGAGTTGAGACACATTAGTGATTTGTTGCATACTATCGGTAGTATCTCCCTCTATGCTGTCGGGGGGAGAAAAATCAAACCTAGCCTTGCCCGTCCGAATTTCGTTTAAAAGTGAAGGGGCTCTTAACTCAGTTTGAGCCATAGGATGTCTAGAAAAAATTAAATCGGGCGTTGTTTCTGCTTGGGATTGACTGACGTTGCTAATGGCGGATACCGCCGCAAACACAACGGACATCATAGCTGGGCGGAGGATAGTTGTTCCTAAGTCACTCATTGGTTATCACACACACAGATAAAGAAATATGATTATAACAATAAGTGCCATTTTATAAAAGAAAATTAATTTGCTTTCCCATTCAGAAAATATATTCTTCCATAGCTGTATTAAGTCCTGTAATAAAACCTTGAGAAAAAGTTATATCTCAAATAATTTACCCAATGCCGCTGATTAAATGCCAATGGCAATTATCTCAGCCTATTTAATAATTTCTTTTCATAAAAACTTAGAACTCTCATAGGCTTAAGTCTCAAAATAATCTTCTTTCCGACTCAGGTTTCAATTAGACTTGTCGCCCCTGTTGTGAGATACCCTCGTCAGACCTCGAAACGTTCTATTAAGTTTTGTTAAAAGTGTAGCGAATGGAAATAGATTAACTAGAATTGAGGCTATACGATTCTGCTCCTGTGTGCCAAGTCGGATCGTTCCAGTGCTTATTAAAAAATAAGCATTAAAATAATCATTGTTTATTGGGTAATGTATCCTAGGCACCATGAAAATACATTCCCGTGTAAATTGTAAAAATAGGCTAAGGTTACTACAAGTATGCTCTCAACCATCAGCGAGACGAATAAGTTCAACTATTCAGCAAGAGATCAAAAAGGAAAAGTTGCCTTTTATGTATTGCTCTGGAAGCGAGATGGCATTTCGTTAGAGCTTTTTGATGACTACTGGAAAGATGTCCACGGTCCAGTCTGCGCTCGTTTACCAGGTCAATATCAATACTGGCAATTCCACGTTGCCCACAATGAAGGTGGTTTCTGGCCATCCATCCCAGGACTAGACTCGACGAGGGAACCTCAGGATAACTTCGATGGCATCGCTGAGTTAACCTTTGAGAGTGAGGCTGAGCGACAGTCCTGGTTTAAGGCTGCGGGCATTCTAATGGATGACGAAGGCAATTTATTTAAAAAGGGCATTGGCTATACCACTAGCTCCGGTAATTCCATCACCTACGTCGATGCCATCGCCGACGGAACGCCCAATGGAGAAACGGGATTAGTCAAGTTTCATGTCCTCCTCAGAAAAGCATCTGGAGCAAGCATTGAGTCTTTTCATCACTTTTTGAAGGAACGTTTTGCTCCCATCGTGGTCCAAAGTGATGCCGTCCTTAAGTTCCGTCTACATTTGTTTGATGAAGTGGACACTTCTCGCCCGGATGCCGAGGGCGTCAACCATTACGAAGCGCCAGAAAAACAATATCAGGCCGCCTACGAAATTGCCTTTGCCAACCATCTAGAACGAGCGAGGTTTTTTGCTTCAGCCGAGTATGCAACGGCTGTCAAGGAAATAGATCAGTATGTCAGACAGGTCCAGCCGTTTCCCGAACGAACAGCGTTTACGTTTGTCTATGACGGGCAAATGACCTTGGCCGGCCAGCGAGGGGCGAAGGTTGCCAATTTGATTGCTGATGTTGGAGCCGTCAACCAATTGCAAGAAGATGTTACATCTTTAATATTGGGTGAGGGAGTTGGGCACAATGGTAAAGCTCCTAGCCAAAATGGCAAGGGTGAATTTCAAGGAGAAATACAAGTCTCAAACTCAGGCTTAGGTCATCTTTTACAAGGAGTCCAGCATGTGGGTGTTACGGTCAACAATAAAAAACAGTCCCTTGAATTTTACACAGAGCTCCTTGGAGGAAAACTAGTCGTTGGCGAGAATGACCTGGCGGGAGATATTATTCAGAATACCCTCTTTCAAAAGGAAGAAATTGATGCTCTAGACCAAGGAATTGCTCCCGAGGCGATCGATATTCCACAATTGAGAAGTGGTAAAGAGGATGCGTTAGACGTGAATTTTATTTCCTTTGGAAATACTGTCATAGAACTCATTTATTTTAAAGATGTAGGACAGAGTGATGATTCCTATACTTCAGTTAAAAAAATTCCTTCTCACATTGGCCATACCAATGCCATGCATATTTCCTTCAATGTCAAAGAAGGTGTTGACTTAAATGAGTTTGCCAAAAAGTTGGAAGAAGAATCTCACCGACGGGGGATGACGAATGTCGTTTGTAATCGCATTATTCGCGTCAAAAATGAAACGGAGAGACGATTAGTGGCTCAACGATACAACTCCTTTAAGTTTTGGAACGAACCAGAGTCTCTAGCGGCAGGGGATCCAGAAATCGACTGGAGTCAAGACCCCATGGAAGGCTGGTCTCTTTTTTATTGCAAGGGGCCCAACGGAGAGCAATTAGAATTCAACCAGGTTACTCGCAAAGTCAAAACCAGTTTTCATGATGCCATGGATCAATATAATCAGGCGAATGGAACATCTTTTGTTTTCCCTGATAACCATGTTGATCCTAACGGAAAAAACGCTCAAGGGGCAGAGATTCCAGCACTCGAAGATCGCCTTTATCTAAAGTTTAGCGTTCCTGTCAATGCTTCTTTTGAAACTGTTTGGGAGATTGTAGCTGATAAAATTGAGAATACATCACGCTATAATCCAGAAGCCCAGGATCCTGAAATTGTCGCAAGGTACAGTGATGGAGTTTTGCGGAAAATGAATGCCCTAGGAATGACAGTTAAAGAACATATTGTTTTAGATAAAACAGTTGGAACAATAACTCATACCTTGGTTGACAATTCTTTTTTCACAGGTAAAATAATCAATGAAGTAATTCAGCCGCCAGAAAGTAATTCTGATCAACCAGTTAGTATTAACTACACGTTGGATTGGAAGCCTCTCAATGAAGACGGGCGTAAGCTTACTTCACAAATTAAAATAAGACTCTATGACGCTGTTAAACAAGCAGTATTGGCGGCGAAAGACGTTGCCGAAAAACGAGAGGCTCAACAACTAAAATCTGTTGAATTACAAACCAACAATACGAGGGCAAATCTGATGCACGATAAGTTACCTGGAACAAATACAGATTTAGTTAAACGTTTATTTTCCAGGGGAGAAGCCTTTGATTCTGAAGGTTTTATCACCTTTTTTACGGATACGCCCCTGTATCAATTTGGTAATTTTGATTGTTGTTTGGATAAAGCTACAATTAAAAAATCTGCTGATGCTTTTTTCAGTCAAATTGATGCGGTTTACCACGAAATAAAAATGATGTGGGAAGTCGGAGATACCGTCTTCGTTGAAATGGATGTGCTTTACTGGCGCAAAGACGGTTCCATGGTGTCTCTACCCTGCTTCGATATTTTCCGGGTTGAGGGAGACAAGTTCAGTGAACTGCGGATTTTTATGGATGTCAATCCTGTCTTTAATCCCAGCATTCCTGTACCTGAGTCTGCTTCTATCCTAACCATTGCCAAGGGAGAACATCTAACGCCTCCTGGCACCATGAGAAAACACTTTGCTGAACATCCTGAAGGAAAGGAACGAGTAGAAAAGGGCTTTGTCCCTAAATGGTCGATCGCCGGACCAAAGTGGCCTATTTCTCAAGTGGACAAAATCGCCCTTTGTATTGAAATGGAAACAGCCGGCGGCTCTTTTAACTGGGATAAATTTAAGACGTACTTCACTGACAATGTTACCTTCCGGGTTGGTGCATCGGAAGAAGGCCAGGGCTGGCAAGTCATTGCAGACTACTTGACTTGGTTTTATTCCATCGCAGAACCCCAGTTACCGTTTGCTTTCCGAGGAACTTGGGATTTGCCGGGAGTCGTGATCATCGAAATGGAAGCAAAATACGTTCGTCGTAACGATGGTAAGCCAATCACATTTCCTTGTACTGACATCTTAAAGTTTGATGACAACAATAAGATATACGAGTGGCGGGTATATCCAGATCAATCGGAACTTTGGATGGAATCTCTAAAATTCCAAGCAAAATAACTCTAAATTCAGGGTTGAAAATATGAAAATACTGGAGTTTAATTCCTGGATTTAAACAAGAATAAAAATCCAGTACAACCCTTGATTGATTTGATTGAAACATGTCTTAAAGCTCTTTGTAATCTACAGGAAAGAAACCATGACTACTTCAAAAATTGACAAAATTGCCCTCGTAATGGAGATGGAACAGACCGGAGGAGAGTTTAATTGGGATAAATTTCAGACCTACTTTACCGATGATGTTCTCTTCAAAGTCGGTTCCTCCCAAGAAGGCCGAGGATGGCAGGCGATCGCCAACTACTTGAAATGGCTGTATTCGGTAGCCGAACCCCAATTACCCTTTACGTTCCGAGGCACTTGGGACTTACCTGAAGTGGTCATCGTTCAGATGGAAGCAAAGTATGTTAGACGTAGCGACCGTAAGCCCGTCACATTCCCTTGCACTGACATCTTACGATTTGATGAAAACAATAAGGTGTGCGAATGGCGAGTTTATCCAGATCAGTCAGAATTATGGATGGATGAACCAATTCCCAAAAAGCATAGTCCGAGAACGTATCGCTAAGTCAGACAACAAAAAATTGTAAGAACATTTCAGAAAAACTGAGGAATATATGACAGGACAACAAGAAACTAACATAGGAATATCTTCATCGGAAAGCTTTCCAGGTGTTAGAGCCGCCATTGTTAAGCAAATGTTAGCCGCTAGTGATGAAATGAATGTGGAAAAATCCCTCAGTTTCTGCACTGATGATGTTCTTTACAAATTTGGCAATTGGCCTATTATTCAAGGCAAGCAGGGAATTCAAGAAGCCTCAGCTAGCTTTTTACAGAACTTCAAATCCTTAAAACATAATATTAAAAGTATTTGGGAAATAGGAGATACTGTTGTTGTTAAGATGGAAGTCAATTACCTTCGTAATGACAATCAAACCTTCACACTTCCCTGCTGTAATATTTTTCGGATTAAGGGAGAAATGGTTCAAGAAATGCTAATCTACATGGATATATCGCCTGTATTTGCCTAATTATAATGACTGACCCAAAATAACTAATATTACGAGGAAACAACAATGTCATCAGAACAGTCAGAACAGTTAAACGCCGTGGGAGCAACTTCCGCCGCGATTGTTGCCCAAGATTGGGAAGCCGTCAAAACTCATCTTGCCGACGATATTTTCTACAAGGTCGGGTCTGGAGAACCTCGCTACGGCCCCCAAGCAGTAGTGGATTTCTTTAAAGAAACCTTTAAAAATACGGCGGTATTTGCCGGTCATGAAGTCAGGAAGCTTTGGCAAGAACCCGATACCATCGCCATTGAAATGGATGCCTATTATGAAATGGTTCCCAATAAAGAGCGAGTCACCATTGCCTGCTGCGATATTTATCGTATGGAGGGTAACAAGATCAAGGAATGGCGAGTTTATGCAGATATGTCTCCCTGGAGTAGTGTCGGCAAGTAACCCAGCGGGGTAGATTACAAAAACTTACTGGGTCATTCCCCCAGTAAGTTTCTGCTTCCACTTAACGTCTTCTATCGTTTAAACACACACCGTTATCTCAATTAGACCAATATTTATGAGCGGAACTCACGACCTTTCACCAGAAGTCTTAGCACAGTACGGATCTAGCCGAAACTTATTCGATCAAATTGTCTCCGCTGGCGATGCAAGCTATGTATATGTAACACGCAACTATGATGACACCGTCGAGGTTGATTTCACGCTCAATCCTTTCCTCGCTGCCGAAATCGAGAAACCCAACCCAATTCTTAACCCAAGTAGTCTCGAAAAGTTTGATAAACCCAGTTTTTACTCTATTGGATTTGACAGAAATGGAGTGCAAGTCTATTCAGAAAGAACAACGCAAACTTTTCAACCATCTCAGGGCTTTTACCAAGACTTAGTCACCCTTGAGCAAACCGGCTTTAAATTTGATGCATTTGAATTTCTGATTCCACCAGAGGCGACTACAGTATTCCACAGTCACATAAATGGTGTCGAAATTTTTTATGTTCTAGGGGGTGAACCGGCAAATGACGACAATCCCAATATTGTTGACAACGATAGCGTCGTTTTCGAATTAAACGCTGATGTAGACGGGGTCTTTAACTTAGGCGATCCTGGGAATCCATTCTCCGCCCTAAAAGACGAAGAGATCGAATTGAATGGGGTAAAAGTAACCAAAGGTTCTTTTGTCGCTGTACCTGCGGGTAAAATTCATACTTGGGCGAACACGGGACAGATTCCCGCTACGGTTATTGCCTTAATTGTTCCGAGTGGGATTGCCGAAGGATTTATAACCGCAGGGGCTTCTGGTGGCATTTATGACCCATCACCGGCAGTGCACCCCATTCTAGAGCAAAATGGGACAAGCAACCTGATTCCAACGGGTGTTACCCCTACACAAGTAAACGGTATTTTGCCGGGGGATGCTAATTTTTATGATTTCTTTCAACAGACCGCCATTAGTCCTGGGTTATTCGAGCAGCTAGGCTTCACCGATTTTCCTTCTTATTTACAGGGTGCAGATCCAGTTACGGTTTATGGCGTCAATCCTGATGGAAGCGGTGCTTTTAAGCTTGATCCTTCCGATGAAGCTGGAGTTGGCGGCGTAGCCAATCCGAATGGAGGTCCAGCCTTACAAGGAGATGATTCACCGGGTATTGAGGCGATTACTGCTGCGCCCGCAGATCCTTTTAGCGAATCCACATTTGCTAATCCATTCACAGTTCTGCGCTTTGGACAAAATGATGGCGTTCTCAACCCGACTCCCATAGAAACTAAGTTATTCTCAATTTCATCTGAGGAAGGAGAATACAGCGTCACTAGCGACAACCATGAATTTTTTGGTGTTCTAGACGGAGAGCTGGTATTTGAGTTTGGTGAAAACGGGAATGATCTAAGGCACTTACAAGTTGTTAAACCAGGAGATTATATCTACATTGAGCCAGGTAACCATTTTCATCTCTGGGCATCCGATCAATTAGAAACATCTAGCGCAAATTTAATTCAGTTTTCAGCCCTTGCTGAACCGGCTCCAAGGTTGGTTGTTGGGACTCCGAATAGCGATACGGCGATCGCCAATTTACCCAGTAGTAATGTTAACGTCGATGGTTTTGCCGAAGTTGTTTTCCTGGGGGCAGGAGATGATACTTACGATGCAACCCAAGCAACCCCCTCTAACAACTACTTCTTGGGTAAGAATCGCGTCAATTCTGGAAGTGGAAAAGACATCTTATTTGCCACGAAAAATGATCGTCTCTTTGGGGGAAGCGGCGATGATGAATTTGATGCTACTGACGGCAATGGCGGTAATCGTATGTCCGGCGGGGATGGGAATGATACTTTCTTCCTAGGAGCTGGCGATCGGGCTCTAGGCGGCAATGGCAATGACCGCTTCTTTGTGCAATCGGGGGGTAATAACCTTCTTTCTGGTGGTGCTGGTGCTGACCAATTCTGGATGTTGACCGATGCGATTCCCTCTGTTGCCAATACCATT
>JBGSZT010000130.1:0-32681 GCA_041750255.1 Synechocystis sp. | reverse complement strand
TTCATGAAGGTCTTTCAAGGTTTTCAATACTCGACAACTATGAGCGGTAATATTCTATCAAGTACATTACCTAAAACCCTCTTCGCTAAAGGCTTTCGACAATTTTCAAAAAATCGGCTTACCCAGTCTGACGCAAGAGGGACTAGTAGGTGAGCGTAAATATTGATGAAATCCCCCCGTCCTAAGGACTCCCCCTTATTAAGGGGGGCTGAGGGGATAGAGCATAAAACGTATGCTTAGTTTAATTAAATCTACCTACTTAGAAAAAAGTCTAGGATTTTTCAGCTTGACGTTCCTTGGCTTCTTTAATCACTTCCTCTGCCACGTTGGAAGGACAGGGAGAATAATGGGAGAAGCTCATGGAGAATTGACCCCGACCGGAGGTCATGGTACGGAGGTCGCCAATGTAACCAAACATTTCGCTTAAGGGTACATCGGCTTTGATACGGGCTCCCATAATGCCGGTTTCTTGGGATTTGATCATGCCTCGGCGACGGTTTAGATCACCAATGACATCTCCCATATAATCGTCGGGCGTGAAGACATCCACATTCATGATTGGCTCTAGCAATTGAGGATTAGCTTTGGGAACCGATTGACGATAGGCGGCCATGGCGGCAATCTCAAAGGCGATCGCCGAAGAGTCAACGGGGTGGAAACCACCATCAGTAAGAGTTACTTTGAGGTCAACACAGGGATAACCCGCCAGCAAACCTTTAACAATACTTTTTTCAAAGCCCTTTTGCACCGCGGGCCAATATTCCCGAGGCACGTTCCCTCCGGTTACCTTGGATTCAAATTGGAAGCCTGTGCCCGGCTCACCGGGTTCAATGGTGTAGTCAATCTTGGCATATTGACCTGAACCACCGGATTGTTTCTTGTGGACATAGCCATCATTTAGGACTTTGGTGATGGATTCCCGGTAGGCCACTTGGGGTTTGCCCACTTCCACTTCTACCCCATGGGTCCGCTTCAAGATATCGACTTTGATGTCGAGGTGAAGTTCTCCCATGCCCTTGATGATGGTCTCACCGCTTTCTTCATCGGTTTCCACATGGAAAGACGGGTCCTCTTGTACCATCTTACTGATAGCCATACCCATTTTTTCGTCCATGCCTTTTTTCTTGGGCTTGATGGCAATGGAAATCACTGGCTCAGGGAAAACCATCGGCTCCAAAGTAGCCGGATTTTTGGGGTCACAGAGGGTATGGCCGGTTTGCACATTTTTCATACCGACGATCGCCACAATATCCCCGGCTTGGGCAGACTCGATTTCTTCGCGGGAATCGGCGTGCATTTCCACCAAACGACCAATACGGTCAGTTTTGCCGGTGGCAGTATTCAGAACGGTGTCACCTTTACTAATTTTGCCGGAATAAATCCGAGTAAAGGTAAGGGCA
This sequence comes from Synechocystis sp., assembly GCA_041750255.1. Classification (GTDB taxonomy): domain Bacteria; phylum Cyanobacteriota; class Cyanobacteriia; order Cyanobacteriales; family Microcystaceae; genus Synechocystis. Next base: position 31,281 of record JBGSZT010000130.1, on the reverse strand, counting down.
CCAAAGCGGTCATCCATAATTTTGAAGGCCAGGGCCCGCATCGGTTTTTCGGGGTCCACAATGGCAAAGGTTCCGGTTTCATTGCCTTCCAAGTCCACTTCCGGCTGGGGATTCACTTCCATGGGGTTGGGGAGATAATCTACCACCGCATCCAAGACGAGCTGAACCCCTTTATTTTTAAAGGAAGAACCGCAGTAGGTCGGAAAAAAGGCCAAGTCACGGGTTCCTTTGCGAATACAACGTTTGATATCCTCGATGGCCAACTCCTCACCTTCGAGGTATTTTTCCATCAATTCATCATCTTGTTCCACCGCCAATTCAATTAACTGTTCCCGGAAAGTTTCAACTTTATCAACCATGTCCGCCGGAACATCTTCAATAACATAGTTTTCAGGATCGCCGGAATTATCCCAAATCCAAGCCTTGCGGGTGAGTAAATCAACAACCCCTTTGAATTCTTCTTCAAGTCCGATGGGTAATACCATTACCAGGGGTTTCGCCCCTAAAACATCTTGGACCTGCTTGATGACTCGATAGAAATCGGCGCCAGTACGATCCATTTTATTGACATAGACCAATCGAGCGACTTTAGAGTCGTTAGCATAGCGCCAGTTGGTTTCAGATTGCGGCTCTACGCCACCGGAAGCACAAAAAACACCGACGCCGCCATCGAGTACCTTGAGGGAGCGATATACTTCGATGGTGAAATCAACGTGCCCCGGAGTATCGATAATATTAAATTGATGCCCTTTCCAAAAACAACTAGTAGCGGCGGACTGAATCGTAATCCCTCGCTCTTGCTCCTGTTCCATAAAGTCTGTGGTGGCTGCACCTTCATGGACTTCACCGATTTTATGGATTTTACCGGTCAACTTCAGAATGCGTTCGGTTGTAGTTGTTTTACCCGCATCTACGTGGGCAAAAATGCCAATGTTTCTATATAACGTCAGGTCTTTCATGTTTACATTCAGATTAGAAGAATAAGTCCCTACAAATTGAGGGCAACCACTTGCCAGGATTAGGCTAAGGAAGTAGGCGTTGCTATTTTAACGGTGTTTAGCTAGGATGTGACATCGTCAACCGATAAAACTATTCTAGGGCATGGGGATAAAATCGATACAGAGTGTGTCGATTAGCGCCCGCCTAGGCACGGATCCCCTGACAGATAAATCCTGTCCAATCAAGATCACGTTTTTTCTTGCCCAAAACGATAGCCCTTACCATAGATAGTATGGAGTAGCGGGGGTTCTCCCTCAATTTCGATCTTACGGCGCAGAAGACGAACTAAGGCCGCAATGACATTACTACCGGGGGAATCTTGATGAGGCCAGAGAAATTGATAAATCTGGTCGTGGGTGACAAGTTGTTGGGGGTTTTTCAAAAATAAGCTCAAAAGTTGACTTTCCTTGTCGGATAAATTAATGGTGCGTCCTTGGCGGTAGGCGATTTGATTCTCCAAATCCAAACTGACGTCGTCGAAGCTACGGCGTTCCAACGCGGAGCTGGTTTCTGCACTGGGGAGTCGCCGCAACAGAGCTCGCACCCGCGCTAAAAGCTCCCGCAGTTCAAAGGGCTTTACTAAATAATCATCCGCCCCTGCATCTAAGCCAAGAACCCGATCATCGAGGGTATCTTTGGCTGTCAGAAATAAAATTGGGGTTAGATTCCCCTGGGAGCGGAGATATTTGCACAGGTTTAGACCCGACTGTTGGGGCAACATCCAATCTAAAATCAGCAAATCGTAATCACGGCTTGAGGCTAACTCTAGCCCTGCGGTACCATTATCGCTAATATCAACCTCGTAACCTTCATGGCTGAGAACTCTACTCAACGGCTCCGTTAGGGCGATTTCATCATCAACGAGTAGAATTTTCATCGGTGTTGGCCATGGGCTGAGGTAATGTACTTTTCCAATCCCTATCATAGATAATGTCTCAACCCCTTCGTCTCCTCATCGCCGCTAGTGGCACCGGCGGTCATCTCTTTCCGGCCTTGGCGCTAGCCCAAGAGTTGCCCGATTATCAGATCGAATGGTTGGGAGTGCCCGATCGCCTAGAACAGACCCTGGTACCTAAAGACTATCCTCTCCATACCATCAACGTCACTGGATTTCAGGGGAAGCCGGGACTCAAAACCCTAAAAACGCTTTGGCAATTGGTGGGGGCTATTTTTCGAGTACGGCGGCTTCTCCAGGCGCGGAAAATTGATGTGGTTTGCTCTACGGGGGGCTATATCGCCGGACCAACGATCTTAGCGGCTAAAAGCTTGGGTATTCCCATGGTTTTGCATGAATCTAATTTTATTCCGGGAAAAGTTACCTATTGGTTGGGCCGCTACTGCTACCGGGTGGCTTTAGGTTTTGTCGGTACTGCCGCCTATTTACCGGGGGTATCCAGCCAGTGGGTCAGCACTCCTGTCCGGGCCCAATTTCGCCAATCCCAGCCCTTGGCGCTGGATATTCCCGACGATCGCCGTTTAATTGTGGTGGCGGGGGGCTCCCAAGGGGCGATCGCCATCAATCAACAGGTACGCCATTGTGTCAGCGCTTGGGTAGAGGCGGGAGCAGAAATCATTCATCTCACCGGCAATAATGACCCAGAGACCCTCACTTTTAGCCATCCCCACTACTGGGCCTTACCGTTTTTTGACAATATGGCCGGACTATTACAACGGGCCGATTTAGCCATTAGTCGCGCCGGGGCGGGCACCTTGACGGAATTGGCGGTTACTCGTACCCCTTCAATCCTTATTCCCTATCCCTTTGCCGCCGAGGATCATCAACGCTTTAATGCCGAAGTCTTTGGGGAAGCCGGAGCCGCCTCCGTCTACAATCAAGCGGACTTAACCCCAGAGAAACTCCAAAGCATCGTCATTGAACTGTTAGAAAATGAGCCAAAACGTCAACAAATGGTCGATGCCACCGGTCGCTTGGCGGTGATGGATAGCGCCGAACAATTGGCGGATATCGTGCGAGGGGCCACATCCCAGCAAGTGGGTTCTTAGGGTCTAGCCCAACGCCTCGCCAAAGACAAGGGTCGTCCGCGCCATATTTTTGATAAAATGGAACCACAGAAATTGTCACCAGACCTTTTCTCCCATCTTGGACTCCTTCCGGAAGTGGGTTTAGCCCGCTTTTTTTATTGCCCGTTGTAATGACGCACCCTTTGATTCCCCAAATTCTTGAGCTTGCTACCCCCATTGCCGCTGATATCGGCTTGGAGATTGTTGATCTTGTTTTTCAGACAAACCGACGCCCCCCCACGCTTCGCGTAGATATTCGCAATACTCACCGAGAGACGGGTCTAGATGACTGCGAAAAAATGAGTCGGGAACTAGAGAACCGGCTGGAGGCGATCGCCTTGATTCCCGGAGCCTACGTGTTAGAAGTATCCAGTCCTGGGATTTCTCGCAAACTGACATCAGACCGTGATTTCCTCAGCTTCAAAGGCTTTGCGGTGGTGGTGACTGCCACGGAGCCCTGGGAAGGGCAAAGCCAATGGCAGGGGCGTCTTCAGGGTAGGGATGAAAACCACCTTTATCTAAGTCTCAAGGGTCGGGTGATCGCCATTCCTCGACCCCTGATCGCGACGGTGCAACTTGAGAGCTAGCCAACTCAGTGATCTGCCTGAGATTCCGTTGCCCACGCCCAATCCTAGTATGTTTATTTTTATCGGAGGTCAATGTAATGTCCCTTGTGAGTTTGCCGGGTTTAACCGACATGATTGAAGAAATTAGCAAACGGCATAATCTACCCCGTACTGCTGTCCAAGAAGCCCTGCGAGAAGCCTTGCTCAAAGGCTATGAACGCTACCGCCGTTCCCAAAGCATTGGTCAACAATTTCCTGAAGAATATTTTGATAATTTTGAAGTCGAACTCGATACCGAGGAAGAAGGATTTCGGGTACTTTCCACCAAACGAATTGTAGAAACGGTGGAGAACAGCGACCACAATATTTCCCTCAAAGAAGTGCAAGAAGTGGCGGCGGAAGCAGAACTTGGGGATGAAGTCGTCTTAGATGTGACCCCAGAACAACGGGATTTTGGGCGGATGGCGGCGATCCAGACCAAACAAGTGCTATTACAAAAACTCCGAGATCAACAACGCAAAATCATCCAAGAAGAATTTCAAGACCTCGAAGGCACGGTATTAAATGCCAGAGTCCTGCGTTTTGAACGACAATCGGCGATTATGGCCGTGCAAAGCAGTTTTGGCCAACCGGAGGTAGAAGCCGAGCTAACCCGGCGTGAACAACTGCCCAATGATAATTATCGGGCCAACGCCACCTTTAAGGTTTTTCTCAAAAAAGTCCGTGAAGGTTCCCATCGTGGGCCACAATTACTAGTATCGCGGGCAGCGGCGGGTCTGGTAGTGGAATTGTTCACCGTGGAAGTGCCGGAAATCGAAGAGGAAATTGTTCGCATTGTCGCCGTCTCCAGAGAAGCCAATCCCCCCTCTCGCCATGTGGGACCCCGCACCAAAATTGCGGTGGATACCCTAGAGCGGGATGTAGACCCGGTGGGGGCCTGCATTGGGGCACGGGGATCACGGATTCAAGCGGTGGTCAATGAACTCCGGGGCGAAAAAATTGATATTATTCGCTGGTCGCCGGACCCCGCCACCTACATTGCTAACGCCCTCAGTCCCGCTCGTGTCGATCAAGTGTATTTAATCAATGCCGAGGAACGTCACGCCCTGGTGATTGTCGCGGAGGATCAATTGAGTTTGGCGATCGGCAAAGAAGGGCAAAATGTGCGCTTGGCGGCACGGTTAACGGGCTGGAAAATTGACATCAAAGACCCCGCCGGCTACGAAAAGGAAAAAGATGCCCTCGAACAAGCCATGCGCGAACGAGCGGCGATCGCCGCCTTGAATCCCCCAGAAGACGAAGAGGAACCGATCGAACTCCCCTCGGACTCAGACTATGATGAAGCATCGGAGTTTTCGGAGCAAGACCTAGAACTAGACCCCAGCGAGGATGAATATTCTCCCTAACGCCCTAGCCCATGAAACCTAATGATCGCCGTTGTATCAGTTGCCGAAAAGTCGGTCCTAAGTCTGACTTTTGGCGGATTGTCCGAGTCTATCCATCTCGGCAGGTACAATTAGATCAGGGTATGGGGAGGTCTGCTTACCTCTGTCCCCAGGAGAGCTGTCTAAAAGCGGCTCGACACAAAAAACGCCTCGGAAGAGCATTGCGGGCTACTATCCCGGATGCCTTGTACGAAGAACTAGGGGAACGATTAAAATAGCCAATACAGACAATATTTTCGTGCTGTTGGGTCATTCCTTTTCCCTCTTTTTACTGTCAAAGTTCGTCTGTTTATCGTTAGCATGGGAGGATTAATACCAGTTTCGACCTTGTACATTGTCATTACCAAGACCGTTACCATCAGCACCTAGTCGCCGTTAAGGTAAGGAGCCGATCTTTTGTCAAACATACTACACCAGTCCATCATGAATAATTAGTTAGGGGGATAGTGGATGAACAACGCCAAGATTAGAATTTACGATTTATCAAAAGAATTGCATTTGGAAAATAAAGATATTTTAGACATTTGCAAAAAGCTGGATATTGCCGTCAAAAGCCATAGTAGTACCATTAGTGAAACTGAGGCAGAGCTAATCCGAGCCAGCGCCGAAAAATATGTTCCTAGTGCCCATAAACCCGTTGCCCAACGGCCGGCCAAACGAGAAGCCTTGCCCAAACCTGAACAAAAACAGCAAATCTTGGCAATTCACCATAAACACCCCACCGCCACTCCCCCGAGCCCTCCTCAATCCCCGACGACGCCCTTGGTAACTCCTCCGACTGCGCCCAGACTGGCCGCACCCATGAGCCTCTCTGTTCCTTCTTCACCAGCAACGGCGGCTACGTTGAGTGCACCAACCGCAGTGCATCCCGCTCCTCGTAAAACAGCCCCCGTGGAGCAGAACATTCCGGCTCCTGTTGCCGTTGCCGCTGCGCCTCCTTCGGTACCAGAACCTCCACGTTCTCTGCTGTCGCCCCCTGCTCGCAAGAGCAATGCACCCGCTCCAAGTCCTCCGACTCGTACTCCCCGTCCCGAAAAACCCTCTCTAACAGAACCGGCGGCTCCGAGTCGAGGAGACGTTAAAGTAAATCGACCGATTGTGGTTAGTCTACGGGAAGGGCGGCCCAAGAAAGACGAAGAGGGAGTGGAAATTGCCAGTGTGGTCAAGCCCCCGGTGCGGCCAACGAGCCCAGTTAAACCCAAGGTAGAACTCAACCGTCCCAAGCCGCCTCAAGCCGACGAAGATGTTGATGACAATTTACCGGAACTATTAGAATTTCCTCTCCATAAAAAAGCAAAATCCGCCGAAGAGGGGGAAGGAATGGAGGGGGATGAAACCATTCTCGATCTCGACGGGAATGAAAAACAAAAACCCAAGTTAAAACGTCCTACACCGCCTCGCCCCGTTAAGAAAAGCAAATGGGAAGAAGAGGAAGAAGACAAAGAAAATAAAGCTAAAGTCCCGGCTAAAGCGAAACGTCGTACCGCCACTGTGGTGGATGAAGATGATGACGAGTTAGGCGGCGATCGGGATAAATCCCCGCAACCCGCCTTGGTCAGTTTGTCCATTGCCCGGCCGCCCAAACAACCCAAATCTACGGCTAAAACCCCTGGACCTAGCACCGCCAGCAAGGTCAAGCGACCGACCTTTAAGGGAAGCGAGGGTAGCTCCAGTGGACGAAGTCGCCAGGAACGTCGAGACCGCAAGGAAGTGGTCGAACGGGCGACTAGCATTATGTTGTCCGGGGGTCTGACCGTGCGAGAACTCGCAGAGCTTCTGAAGGTATCTGAGACGGAAATTATCCGCAACCTCTTCCAGAAAGGGCTCGCAGTTCAAATTAACCAAACCCTCGAAGAAGATACCGCCCGCATGGTGGCCCAAGAATTTGATGTGGTGGTAGAATCCCCCGAAACGGTGGCCGCCGCAACCAAAACCTCGGAAATGTTGGATATCGAAGACCTCGAATATCTCATCCGCCGTCCCCCCGTCGTCACGATCATGGGTCACGTTGACCATGGTAAAACGACGCTATTGGACGCCATTCGTAAAACCAAGGTGGCCCAGGGAGAGGCCGGCGGTATTACCCAGCATATTGGGGCTTACCATGTGGATACGGTGCATAATGGCGAACCCGAGCAAATTGTCTTCCTAGATACCCCTGGTCACGAAGCCTTTACCGCCATGCGGGCTCGGGGGGCGAAGGTTACAGACATTGCTATTCTGGTCGTCGCAGCGGATGATGGCGTTCAGCCCCAAACCCGTGAAGCCATTAGTCACGCTCGCGCGGCGGACGTACCGTTGATCGTCGCTATCAACAAAGTCGATAAACCCGAAGCCAATCCCGACCGCATTAAGCAAGAATTAGCCGATCTGGGCCTCCTCGCCGAGGAATGGGGCGGCGAAACGATTATGGTTCCCGTCAGTGCCCTCAAGGGTCAGAATCTAGATTCCTTGCTGGAGATGATCCTGCTGGTGTCGGAGGTAGCGGAATTGTCGGCCAACCCCAACCGCCGGGCGAAAGGAACGGTGATTGAAGCCAATCTCGACCGGACCCGTGGCCCCGTCGCCACGTTATTAATCCAAAATGGTACCCTGCGAGTCGGGGATGTCATTGTCGTCGGTGCTGTCTTTGGTAAGATTCGCGCCATGATCGATGACCGCGGCAGTAAAGTAGACGCCGCCTCTCCATCCTTTGCGGTGGAAGTCCTGGGTTTAAGTGATGTGCCGGATGCGGGGGATGAATTTGAGGTCTACACCAACGAGAAAGAAGCTCGGGCGATCGCCGAACAACGCACAGACCGCAACCGTCAGACGCGACTACAACAGGCCATGTCCTCCCGTCGAGTTAGCTTGAGCACCATTTCTGCCCAGGCCCAAGAAGGAGACCTCAAGGAACTAAACTTGATTATCAAATCCGACGTACAGGGATCCTTGGAGGCGATCGTGGGAGCCCTACAACAGCTTCCCCAAAACGAAGTCCAAATTCGCACCCTGTTGTCGGCACCGGGAGAAATTACCGAAACCGATGTGGATCTTGCCGCAGCTAGTGGCGCCGTCATTGTGGGTTTTAATACCACCCTCGCCAGTGGCTCTCGTCAAGCCGCAGACCGAGAAGGGGTAGATATTCGTGAGTACGATATCATTTACAAACTCTTGGATGATATTCAAGGGGCGATGGAAGGTCTTCTTGACCCCGAAGAAATCGAATCCAGCCTAGGGCAAGCGGAAGTCCGCGCCGTCTTCTCCGTCGGTCGGGGTAGTGTAGCGGGTTGTTATGTTCAATCCGGCAAAATCATTCGTAATCGCAACCTCCGCGTCCGTCGAGGCGGCCAGGTGATTTATGAAGGGATGATCGATTCCCTCAAGCGGATGAAGGAAGATGCCCGGGAAGTCAATGCTGGTTATGAATGCGGGATTGGCGTTTCCAAGTTTAATGATTGGCAAGATGGCGACATTATTGAAGCCTACGAAATGACCATGAAACGACGGACTCTATCCAGTTAGGAATAAATTGATTCCCTGACAACGGTGGCTTTCTTTTTCGATTCTGCCCAAGCAGTCGAAGAGAGGGTCACCGTTTCATCGTACAGAAGTCCCCAGGAATTTTTTCTGATTCAAATAAAAATTTAGGATTGTTTCCAAGGAAAAATTAAACGGGTTCAAACGATTGCAGTCAGAAATACTGTTTGGTTTTTAGGCTGTCCTTTGGGGGAAGGGTATCCTCGCCTATACGACTCAGAAATAGTCATCACATAGCGCAAAAGATAAAAATTGTGACCTTTTTGTATCAACTTAATTCATTAAGTATAGCGATCGCCGTCAACCCCCACTGATTTTTCTTTTTATCGAATCTTTTCGCAGTAGCAAGATTGACTATTTGGTTATCTTCTAGCTGGCAAGCTAGATCATGCGGAACATAAACATCATCTACGAAACCAAATCCTGCTGGCTTAAGCTTAAACTGACCAGATTGGCAAGGCATAATATCAAAAGGTTGACCGAATTCACGTTTGTTAACGGCAACAACTGTGGGACGATCGCCACTTTCATCAATAGTTACAATCACAGGATCGCCAAAGGTAACAGTTAAATTGTTCAGCATACCTCGTTCAGGACTGACAATCTCTTTAGCTTCTCCATTAGACATTAAAGCAAATTTGACCATTCTTGTTCCTTTTTGGGTTAAGAAAGTACCAAGATAATTAGCATCATATTTTGGACATTGTGACCAAATAATTGTTTCGGCATCAACAGCTAAATAAGATAATATCTCTTTTGCATCAGGCATATTCTCATCATGAGCATACCAATCACTGTTTAGCAAATTACGAAGTGACTGAGGAATTTTCCAGCCATTTCTATTACGAATATCAAAGGCTTGTCTAGTAGCCCATTTAGCAATTTGTATTTCGTTATGTTGAGCTGCCAAACGGCTCAGATCCTCAAAAACATTAACGCCAAAGTTTTCATCCCTACAGGTCAAACAAGCCTTTGCACATAATGCTAGAGCGAGTTTAGCATCAGAGGCTTCAACAACCTTAGCTAAAGCGTGCCAAGTCCAGTAATCACTTCTTCTTTGTTGTACGAAAGAAGTCAAGAGTTTTTGAGAGTTTTCTGACTTTCCTAATTGATGAAGTAGTAGAGCTTTGTGATAATGAAGCCATTCTGATTTTTGAACCTGAGCTTTTTCAAGAGCAAAATCTATCAGAGTAATAGCGAAATTTTGTACTTCTTTGAGATAAGAGTAATCTTGCAAAGTTAAATCACGTGAAATCTTACCAGTAGTCCTAGCTACTTTTTCAACTAATGATTCAAATACTTTATCGTCATTACCAGTCTGGGATTGAAAGTCCTCTGCTCTGAAGCTATTAACCCCAGCCCACATCATAAATTTAGGCAGAAATTTAAGCTCACTTGGAAATTGAAAAACTTGAAATAATAGAACGCTAAAAAGAAGATCTGGTCGAGTAACCTCAAGTTTCGCATATTCTAATAGTATTTTCCTAAGATCTTTGGGTAGTTCCTCATTTATGGACTGGGATTTTTTAGCATCAGTAACTATTTTTTTAATCTTTTCATAAAGTACCCAACCAATCGCATTGGCAAGAAATTTATCTTCTGGGTTTGAGCCTAAAAGTTCATATCCTTTAGTATAAGCTTCTTCCAATTTACCTTCTTTTCTTAAGGCTGTAATTTCCTGTGATGGTAACATTTTTATAACTCCAATGCTAAACGAACTGCCTCAACAATCTTGGTGCTTGTGTATCCTAAAGGGCTAACTCTTGTAATAAATCCATCCCCATCATAATAGATTCGCAACTTCAAGTTTTCATCTTCTAGTTTCAGATAATAAATCTCGTGAAAGTTGTTATGCTCAATACTTTGAATCAGTATCTCGTTTATAGAGAGTTTTTCCTTGAGCAAATTGTAGACTTGCTTCTGAAAATCTGTGTTTAGGCGAACGTTTGATGTCACTAAATCCCGAACTTTAGATGCAAATTCAACTGGCTCTGATCTGATTGATTCAATTTTTGTAACCTGATATTTACCATTGTAATGTAATCGAAGAGAACAAAAAGCTTGATTCACTCTATCCTCAAAATCATAAACCTCTTGGTAATTATGATGCTTATAGGAACATACATTAATTCCTTCAGATTTGATACTATCTACAATGTATAGATAAAGATTTCTTAGGGACTTATCAGGGATAGAGAATTGTGAAATGCTTCCATTGTCTACTTCAATATTAGGATCAAAGGCTATCAAATTAATAGGTCGAACAGAGTCAAGTTTGCCTTGTGTACTGTCCCAAATAACCTTATAAAAAGGTGTAATTTTGGGAATGTTTGACAAGATGATTTGTGCTTGAGGTATTGAAAGCAAAGTGTAAACCCAGCGAAAATAAGGCTCACTGGTTTTACCTTGTTCAATATTCATATTTGCAAAGATAGTTTTAAACTGCTGTCCTTGAGCGCGATGTAAAGTTAGTGCATATCCAAACCTTAATCGAGCAGCATTAAAATAGGGATCATTACGAAGAAATTTAGATAATTCAAAGTTATAGTCCGGCTTTTCTGTATTGCCTGAATTACTACTTTTCCAGTTTCTATCAAATCTTACTTTTGTAGAAATAAACAATGCTAAAAGCGTGTCTTTATCAAGTTCAGGTTTTTCAGCATATAGATAATTTTTGAGGCAAAGAAATTCGATTTCTTTTGAGCTTTGAAGAAACTTTACTTTAAGTTTCAAAAAAGGAACTGTAATAGGGTTGTCGCGTCCCTTGAGATTTTGTACTAATTGCTCTATGTTTTCATTGACATCTATCACTTCAGCAAATGAATCATTTGAATAAGTAGGAGATTCAAAATCATTTTTGTTTCCCAAAGAAAAACTGCTATGGATATGTACAATGTCACCTGAACTAATACTATTACTACGTTTAAAAATATCTCGTCTTAGCCAATCATTGAACTGATTAACTTCTGAGTTGGAAAAAGCAATAAACTTTGTAGATATTGAATCTTTAAGGAAGAAATCTCGAATTAGTTGATGCTCAGATTCTTTTTGATATGGAGACTCAATAAGTTTTATTCCATCAATAGTAATATCCATTTGATTGAATATTTTTTCCTTTATGCACTCTGCTAGTTCTAAACAATTGAGGACAAATAAATTATTTTCTTTCTCAGGGACAATATAGTCAAGCACAACTTCATTTACCTGAAAACCAGTAACAGATTGTAAGCGTTCATTACATAGTGCTGACTCATCTGCTTTACCTCTCATTATCTGAAATGGATCTCCCAGAAAAATAATTTGTCGTTCCGACTCTTGAAGGTTAATAAAACTAAGAAGATCTGTCAGGATCTGACCACTGCCGTAGCGCGAATCATCCGTCTCAAACTTTGAATCTGAAATCAAATGAGCATCACCAATAATATAAAGCTGTTTATCAGTATCTTTATTATCAGTTAGTGCATAGATGAATTTTTCGTTGTCAAGCTTTGAATTCCGCGAATAAATATGAGTATAAATACTATCTGCTTCGACTAAATAATGGGAAGCTAGACGACGATTAGGTGCAAGTACAGAATAATGTCTACTTTTTTCTAATGCTTTAGAAGCAATAACATCAATCAATTGCTCTAAACCAGTCCCAATCATCCCAGAAATGGTTAAAATCCGTTCTGATGATTCTAGGAAACTTTCAACTTTAGAAAGCACACCTTGAAAAGAGTCCGGTAATTCCCGTTGATTTGTATCAACTCTTTTTTTCAAAGAGCTAACCGCTTTAACTCCTAATCCTACTGGTTGATACTCAGGAATAGATAATGTTTTTACAATATACTCTAAATCTTGATTTGATAGACTGATTTCACGGCTAGTAATTTGTGATAGCCGCTCTACTGCATGGTCAAAATCAACTACATGAAACCACCTTTCAATATTGGGTGGTAGTTGGCTATCTTCAAACGTAATAGATTTATGAAAAAGTATTAGCCCAGATATATGCCCTAAATTTTGTTGGTTACCAGATGGAAAACTAATTCTCTCCAAGACTCCAATTAGAGCAAACTTATTATCCCTGATTTGAATATATGGATTTGGCTTGCTACCACCTCTAATTTCAACTGTATCGGCAAACCATCTACCGTTTTCGGAAAATTGAATAGTTCCCCCATAGTCTTTGAAGTCGATGACAGTAATACTATCTTTTTTCAAAATTGCTGCATCAATCTCAACTCCTTGGCAGTGAAAATTACCTAAAAGAAGAACGACATCTTTTGAATTACCCCAAACTTCCTCTAACCGGCCCAATAGTGCATCGAATATACGATTCTCATGGGTTGTTGTGTAAGGTTGTGTTCTATATGCTTGGATCGGCATTAGTTATAGTAACAAGTTGGGATATCTGACTATATGCGTGCTAGGATTTGCGTCCTACAACGATTCCCTATGTCCTGATCTCTAAATTATTATTCTCGCCAGACGTTAGCCAAGATTTCCGCTGGTAAAATATCAGCAATTTTCTCGGTCTTAGATTGCAGACCAAAAAATCGTCCCTGATTGGGGGGTAGTGACCGGGCCGCTTGGGTTGAGCCAAACAAAGCAACGGTATAAGTTCCCACCGCCACCGAGAGGTGCATTGGCGCGCTATCCGGGCAAAGCATTAAATTGGCTCCGGCAATCATAGCGGCAACCTTGCCAATGTCTCCCGGTTGAGTCATTTGAAATTGGGGATGGTTTTGGCGCATTTCTGCAACCCATTCATCATCATCCGGGCCTTGCAACAGAACGACGGAAAGATTAGGTTGCTTGCGCTGAATATCGTCAATTACCGTATGCCACTTTGCCACAGGATAAATATTATTGGGGGTGCTGAGACGGGCAATCCGACTAGCTCCGCCGTGGATTAAAACATAGCCACTATTCCTTAGGTCTAGGCGCTGTTGTTCCGCTTCCGCCCATTGGATATCTTCGTTGGGAACACTTATCTTTAAGCTCGGGCGGGGGAATTCAATGTCAAAACCCTGGACAAGGTCATAGAACATATCCGCGATGTATTGTTCAGTCTTGAGCGGTACAGGGTTGGATAAAAACCAACCTCCCGCGTTTTCATAGCCCACTCGTAGGGGAATACCATTGAGCCACAACATTAAACTTAAGGCCCATTGTTGGCTGAGATTGATCGCCGCTTCGTACTCTCTATCCCGAATAATACCCAAGAGGTTGAGGTAATCCGCTAACCCATTGCTATCTTTGAAATCAAATAACAAGACTTCGTTGACACTGGCACAGACTCGATAGGCAGACTTGGCGCGAGGTTCAACGATGACATCGATCGCCGCGTTGGGGTAGCGAGACTTCAGACATTCGAGGGTCGGAAAAAAGAGCAGTTGATCGCCAATTCCCCCAGGGACAAGTGCTAGTATTCGCATCGTTTGGAACCTTGATCGTGGTTTCGGACGGCTTGGGTTGAATCAGCTTCACTATAGCAGGAAATTGGCCGGCCACTCCCAGGCGATCGCCTGAATTTGAAAGAGCGCCCGACCCAAAGACACTATCGGTCAACAGAGCCCATGATAATATCAATACTGCCTAAGATTGCCATAATATCGGCAACTTTTACCCCCTTGAGCAGGTGAGGCAATATTTGCAAATTATTGAAATCCGCAGACCGAATTTTCCAGCGCCAGGGGAAGACATCATCATTGCCCTGAATGAAAATCCCCAATTCACCCTTACCACTTTCGAGGCGAACATAGTGTTCTCCCTTGGGAATCTTGAAGGTCGGGGCTACCTTTTTGGCAATGTATTGGTACTGAAATTCATTCCAGACCGATTTTTTGCCCTCTTGCATCCGTTTGGCTTCTAGATTTTCGTAGGGGCCGCCGGGAATGCTCTTTAAAGCCTGACGAATAATTTTCACGGATTCGCGCATTTCCCGCACCCGCACCAGATAGCGGGCAAAGCAGTCTCCCGCCGTTTCATACTGCACATCCCAATCAAAATCGTCGTAGCATTCGTAGTGGTCTACCTTGCGGAGGTCCCACTTAACCCCGGAGCCCCGGAGCATCGGGCCCGAGAGACCCCAGTTAATGGCTTCATCCCGTCCGATGGTACCGACCCCTTCCACCCGACGGCGAAAGATCGGGTTATTGGTAATTAATTTTTCGTATTCATCCACCTTGGGCAGGAAGTAATCACAAAAATCTTCGCATTTGTCAATCCAGCCGTAGGGCAGATCCACCGCGACGCCGCCGATGCGAAAGTAATTATTATTGATCAAGCGCATGCCCGACGCCGCTTCCCAGAGGTCATAGATCATTTCCCGCTCTCGGAAAATGTAGAAAAAGGGCGTTTGGGCTCCCACATCGGCCATAAATGGGCCAAGCCAGAGCAGGTGGTTAGCAATGCGATTGAGTTCCAGCATGATCACTCGGATATACTGGGCCCGCTTAGGAACTTCAATGTCGGCTAATTTTTCAGGCGCATTGACGGTAATGGCTTCATTAAACATCCCCGCCGCATAATCCCAGCGACTAACGTAGGGAACGTACATTACATTTGTCCGGTTTTCGGCGATTTTTTCCATGCCCCGGTGTAAATAGCCAATGACGGGTTCACAATCCACCACATCTTCCCCGTCGAGGGTAACGATAAGACGCAATACCCCGTGCATTGAAGGATGATGAGGCCCCATGTTGAGAACCATGGGTTCGGTTCTGGTTTCAATTTTTGACATACCCTAACACTTGCCGCCTAGAGGACTCTTGAAAACGCTAGCAAGATCATACGCGATGCGCTTGACAGACGCAAGGCGAGACGCCCCCTCGGTAATATCTCTGGTATATTTTAGGGATAGTTCCGCGATTTACTAAACCCGTGACCATCCAAGCCCCGATCTCCGTCTCCGGTCTCCCTACTGAGACCCTGCCCCCCATGACAGCGATGGAGGCCCTCAAGCAACAGATCATCATCATTCTAGATTTTGGCTCCCAATATTCTGAACTCATTGCCCGCCGCATTCGAGAAACCCAAGTTTATTCTGAAGTTTTGTCCTATCGCCTCACCGCCGAACAAATCAAGGCCCTAAATCCCAAGGGGATTATTTTGTCCGGTGGCCCTAATTCGGTCTATGACGATGGAGCCCCCCAGTGTGACCCTGGTATTTTTGAGCTGGGTGTGCCGGTTTTAGGAGTCTGCTACGGGATGCAGTTGATGGTCAAACAGTTGGGCGGAACTGTGGAGCGGGCGGAGCGCGGAGAGTACGGCAAAGCGTCCCTCTATATCAATGACCCCACCGATCTTTTAACCAACGTGGATGACGGCGCGACCATGTGGATGAGCCATGGAGATTCCTGCGTTACGTTGCCCAGGGGCTTTGAGATTTTGGCCCACACCGAGAATACTCCCTGTGCGGCGATCGCCGAGCATGAAAAACGTTTATTTGGCGTACAGTTTCACCCAGAAGTGGTACATTCCGTGGGCGGTATTGCCCTAATTCGCAACTTTGTTTATCACATTTGTCACTGTGAACCCACCTGGACCACCGAAGCCTTTGTGGAAGAATCGATTCGAGATATTCAGGCGAAGGTGGGGGATAAACGGGTCTTGTTAGCCCTCTCCGGCGGGGTGGATTCCTCCACCTTGGCTTTTTTATTACATCGGGCCATCGGCGATAAGCTCACCTGTATGTTCATCGACCAAGGCTTCATGCGAAAAGGGGAACCAGAACGCCTGGTGGAACTCTTTGACCGACAATTTCATATCCCGGTGCAGTACGTTAATGCCCGGGAACGTTTCTTGGCTCAGTTAGTCGGGATTACTGACCCCGAAGAAAAACGACGCCGCATTGGCCATGAGTTTATTCAGGTTTTTGAGGAAGAATCCAACCGCCTCGGCCCCTTTGATTACCTGGCTCAGGGCACGCTGTATCCCGATGTGATTGAATCTGCCCATAGTAGTGTAGACCCCAAAACCGGCGATCGGGTCGCCGTAAAAATCAAAAGCCATCACAATGTCGGCGGATTGCCCAAAAATCTGCGCTTCAAACTTGTGGAACCCCTGCGTAAACTCTTCAAAGATGAGGTGCGTAAACTAGGGCGGTCCATTGGTTTACCCGAAGAAATTGTCCGTCGTCACCCCTTCCCTGGCCCGGGTTTAGCCATTCGCATTATTGGCGAAGTAACCTCCGAACGCTTAAATATTCTGCGGGATGCGGATTTTGTGGTGCGGGATGAAATCTCAAAACGAGGCATTTACCACGATTATTGGCAAGCCTTTGCCGTATTGTTACCCGTGCGAAGTGTTGGCGTCATGGGGGATCAGCGCACCTATGCTCACCCGGTTGTTCTGCGTTTTATTACTAGCGAAGATGGTATGACCGCCGACTGGGCCCGGGTGCCCTACGACATCCTAGAAGTGATCGCCAATCGGATGGTGAATGAGGTCAAGGGAGTGAACCGGGTTGTCTATGACATCACCTCTAAACCCCCTGGCACCATCGAATGGGAATAAAATAAACGCCTAGAAATTGTCTTTCATGCCCCGCAGTTTGGCAAAGACTCGTTCCGGCTGATCTTGGGCCATGGCTCGTTGGACCGCCGGGCTATCCCAGCGCAGAAAGGGATTCGTTTGTTTCTCAGTCCCCAACAATGACGGGATGGTCGGGATCTGTGCTTGGCGCGCCTGCTGAACCTCTTGGTAACGGGTTTGTAGGGCCAGATTATCCGGCTCTACGGTCAGGGCAAATTTGAGGTTGCCCAGGGTGTATTCATGGGCACACCATACACGGGTATTATCCGGCAATTCCCGTAAGCGAGCGATGGACTGCATCATTTGTAGTGGTGTACCCTCAAATAATCGGCCACAGCCGCCAGCAAAGATAGTATCTCCACAAAACAATTCACCGGTCTCTTCTGGGGTTTGAGGCGGAAAATAATAGGCAATGTGGGCGCGGGTATGACCAGGGATAAAGTAAACCGTCGCTTCTCGTCCTGCAAATGCCAGGCGATCGCCGTCTTGTAAAAAAACTGATTGCCCAGGGATGCGCCCCCGGTCTTCGGCTCCCCCATAGACCACCAGGTCAGGAAATTTTTGCATCAGTGCTAGATTGGCACCCACATGATCGCCATGGTGATGGGTGTTAAAAATTGCCACTAATTTTGCACCTAGGGATTGCAAACAATCCAATACCGGCTTCGGTTCCGCTGGGTCAACAACGGCGGCGGTTTGGCTGGGGGCATCATAGAGCAGAAAAATATAATTATCGGAGAGAGCCGGTAAACGAAAAACGTCCATAATCATTATCAATAATTTTTTTACAGTCAGTGGCCACGATTCTAGCCTAAGGGTTTAGACCCAGGCTTTCCAATGAAAAATGGCTAGACAAGCCCCAGAAGGGGTAGGATGAGAATCCTTAGACTTTTTTCTAACCCAACGGGCGTTCTATGACTGCTGAGCGTATTATTGTTCCCCTAGATGTCCCGACCCTCAAGGCGGCGATCGCCCTATTGGATCAATTACCAGAGGTGCGATTTTGGAAAGTCGGATTAGAATTATTTGTTAGTGCTGGCCCTAGGATTCTGGAAATCTTAAAAGAGCGAGACCATCGAATTTTCCTAGATTTGAAATTTCACGATATTCCCAATACAGTGATGCGGGCCTGCTGTTCTGTGAGTAAATATGATGTGGATTTTTTGACCATCCACGCAGCCGCGGGGCGGAGTGCGCTTAAATTAGCGGCGGATGTCATGGCCAAAAACAATTCTTCGACTAAATTGTTGGCCATTACCCTCTTGACGAGTTTTATTTCCCGTGACCTGATCCATGACCTGAAAATTCCCCTAGAATTACCCGACTATATTTTACACATGGCCCTAATGGCCCAAGAATCGGGACTCCAGGGAGCCGTTTGTTCCCCCCAGGAAGTAAGTCAGTTACGCCAGATCTGTGGCCAGGACTTTTTATTAGTCTGCCCTGGAGTACGTCCCCTAGGTTCCACAACCGGCGACCAAGCGCGGGTCATGACCCCCCAAAAGGCGATCGCCGCGGGAGCCGATTACTTAGTCATTGGTCGTCCGATCACATCAGCCCCGTCACCGAGGGAAGCATGGGAACGTATTTGCCAAGAGCTGGCTTGAGTCTGCTTTGGGTTTTGATGGTTGCAGAAACAAGCCTCGCAACTTGTCCGCCGACCCTAGAAGTTTTGGTGGATAAGATGCTGCCCGACTTGCCCGCCTATACCAACCGAGTCATCCAGCGATCTAGGCGTATTGAATCCTTGCCCAGGGGTTATGTACTGCTGGCGGGCAAACCTTCCTTTGACCCACTACCGCTTTCCCAACGTCAGTTTACGCCGGCACAGACCGATACAACCGAACAAGCTTTTTTCACAACCCTAGAACGCCACTACAATTCTTCACAGGCGACTCTCCAACAAAATTTTTACTGGGCTTTTTTTACGCCAACCTCCCAGGGCTGGCAACTGAGTCTTCTTTTTTCCCAACTAGCCGCCCCCTATCCCGGCACAGGGGCGACCCCTCCCCGCTCAGCAGAGAATGGGGCTGTGGGACAGGCGATAAAGCTTTGGCTGAGGGATTGCCGAGCAGAGGGACTAAAAAAGCCGGTAAATCAAGGAATTAATAAAGCCAAGCAGTAAGGCTCCGATCAAAGCACTCCAGAATCCCCAACGCAGAGTAAACCCATCGACTAATAATGCCGCCAGTCCAAAAATCAGGGCATTGATCACGACCGAAAATAAACCAAACGTTAAAAAGGTGATGGGAAAGGCAAAGAATGCCAGAACGGGTCGCACAAAAGCATTCAGGAGACCAAAAACCAGGGCCGAAATTATCGCTTTTTGGAAACTGTTAATTTCTACGCCGGTGGGAAGCTTGGAAATGATAAATAGGCTAACAGCCGTTACTAACCAAGCGACGAGTAATCCGATAATATTCATAACTATAGAGAAACGGTAGTGAGCAAAATCCGATCAATTCACTCACTATGGCAAACTATCGAGGCCATTGACAAGTATTGAGGATCACTCTTGAGGGAAAGATTCTTGAGTTAGCGGAGCTTTATCCGGCGTAATCCAAAAACGAACCAAAAGGCGATCAATGCGCTGTAACGTCCGCAGGTCATCCTGGGGCAAAGGTTGGGTAACGGGGGATGAGTAGTGCAAAAACGCAAAGGCCTGACGAAACTGACTGCTTGATGTCGCTAGCGGGGCCGCAAAATGACAAGAGATAAGGCGTTCTATGGTCCAGGATGCCACTTTATCCACCCATGCTAGGGTTTCTGCAGGATAACGATTTAAAATCAATTCCTGTAAAATGGGGGCGACTATCAAACGTCCTTCTCCCCGGAGAGAGGCAAAGGTCTGGGGCCAGGATGAGCGCCATTGAAAGGGATATACCCCAAAATAGTCCTTAGCCTGACGGGAAGGAGACTGCATTGCATCGCCTAAAACCTTCTTCCAGTCGGGAATGTGTAGAGAACTAGACTGAAAATAAAGCGCAAATAAACAAATGCGTTGCCATCCCCTGCGGCGAGTATCTGGTGTATCCACGACGGAGTCTGAGGCATTGTCTTTGGCATGAAAAAGTAAGGGGTAGGGGTCTAGCTGGACGATCGCCGGTGGGTCGTCAGGAATAGAAACCACACTATCGGTTACTAAGACCGTTTGAGTCTGTCGATGGAAAAAAGCTACTTCCCCAAACAGTCCTAACCGGAGATCCAACGGCCCTAAAATTTGATAATCAAACTCCTCATAAAAAGGAGCCTGACTCGAATCCCCGGTCAGCACGTGAGTTCTTTCTGGAGGAAAGCCCAACCAAGACAAGGGTAAATTCAGCGGAAAACTCCATTGTCCCGGTGCGGTATAAACCTGAGCATGGGGAAAAGAGCGGGCAAAGGGGCCAACAAAAACCTTATGTTCTAACCCAGAAATGGTCGGCAAAATAATATACTTTACCTCGCCATAGCCTTCCACAAGTTCATTCACTAACCGCAGACATTCTGGTGTTGGAGCCACGGGAGCATAAACCAACAAGCCACCCCTTTGCAGACGTACCACCGTCATCCGAATCGGCACCACCACATAAAAAATGCCCTGGAGTTGCTCAAAGGTCCAAATCCAGCCGGGAACTATTTCTTGGCGTAGAGTGCGCTTCTGGTTGTAGGGATAAATCGGCACCAAAAACCAGTAGGGCCAAGACCACTCTTGCTTTTTCAAGGGAGTAGCACTATGGGAAGCAGGGGAAACATTGACTGTCATCGCCGTTTTGACAAGGGTAGTGAAGCACTGTGATCTAATGCTAAGGCGTTTAGCTCACCTATCGAAATTTACTTGATTTTCTCGACATCGAAGAGCGACATTTATTTTTTCTTTGTGGTTTGAGTCTCGATGATTTTTTTCGTTGATAGGCACTCACCACGACATCACTCAGGGAATGGCCCATGGCACCGATTTCAATGCCGACAATAACCGCAATAATTTCTGTTTGCAGTTGCCCCAGTCCCTGAAAAAATGCTGAGGTAAAGGTTTGATGCTCTAGTTTCCAGGTAAAAATGGCGATCGCCGTCGGGATTACCAAAACAAGGACAAGCAAAAGAATCAAATAAAAAAGGCGGAGTGCCGTGCCGACCAAAAACCCATGGGACCAAAAAGAACGATGACGCAAACTCCAGCGGTAGGGCAACCAAAGCCAACGAAACAGCCCCCAACGTTTATATTGAACCGAATGAATATCCAGGTCTGGGCCAAACATCAAGCCCCCAAATAAAACTCCAGCACCTACCAAGAGGCTTAAATACCATTGCCGAGTCGCCAGGTAGCTTGCCAGCAGCACCACGGGCAGTAGGCTGAAAGTAATGCGGTCATGGGTTTTTCCAGAAGGCATGAAAAAAATATAGCGTTGATATTAAAAGTTATGCTATGATAGCTAAGCACCGAAAAGGGCGATTAGCTCAGTTGGTAGAGCGCCTGCCTTACAAGCAGGATGTCGGCGGTTCGAGCCCGTCATCGCCCATAGTTTACTTTATAATCTTTTTCACAAAGTTCTTAACCCTTGTTTTTGCTATAAAGAAGACCAAAATCAGATAGGGTTTTGAGCGAATAATTAGGGTACAGGATTGATGGCCTCTGCGGGGGCAAAGGCCTGGAGTAGATAACGCCATCTACAATCCTTGGTATAGAGGTGGCGGGTCAAACGTTGATACTCATTGTTTAAATCCGTGGACCCAGGTTCAAGGGCTTTAGGCTGATGTATTAGGCGATAGTGGAAAGGATCGAGCCATTCTAGCCGGCCTTGGCGATGTAAGAGTGCTAGGGAAAGTTCTATGATTGGAAATATTGCCGTTGGCGATCGCCAGCATCGAGCCAGCCGGTGGGTTCACTGACCAGGGTCAAGCAAGTGGCGGAATTGAGATCGCGCCCGGCCAATTTCCTGGAGATATTCTGACAATAGTAAAGGAGGATGATAATGCAAGACCCATCTCAGATCAGGCTTATTAATCCCGAGTCCAAGGGCATTAGTACAAAAAACGAAAGGGAGTGCCCCACTCAGCCATTACTGTTCTAGCTCTCGTCGCTGGCTTGCGCGTAAGCCGCCGTAGTAGGGAACCGTAGCGTAATTGTTATTTATGCTATCGTATAACATTTCTAGACCTAAATCCTTGCGATTAAAGTAAAGAATCATTCTTGGGTCATTAAGTTCCGGGATAACATCAACACCATGGGAAATAAAAATAGTTCACAAGAGTTAAGCGCCTTTTCTGTTTTAACCCGATATGAGGCATTGCCGCCCCTGGGAAAAGAAATGATTCGTTTCTTGGCGATCGCCTATGCCCCGGTGACCCAAACGGTTTTATTAGATTGCCTGCGGGAGATTAAAGGAGAGTTAGGTTTTCCCCTACAGCCCGGACTAGAAGCCCATTTCAAAGCGATGCTCGCCCAGCTTCTGAATACAGGGCTTATTAAAAAAAATCAACAAGGTCGCTTGTTTTGCCATGCATTGGTGCGGGAAATTCCCTGTCGAGAGGCAATTAAAGCGGGGCGATACGATCAGCTAGTGGACATTGTTAGCAAGCATGAACCGATTCGTATTGCCGGGTATAATAATCGGCGATTGTTTCGTTCAGAAGAGGAGTTTATTCGGGAAGTTCGCATTGGTATTTATCGTCAAGATCTAGCATTTATTGATAAACAATCTGAAGATTACCATTATTATGCTAGTAACAAATCCTTAGGGCCTTCAGACGTTTTAGTGGCAGTCATTGATAATCCATTTGATGGTGAATGGTTAAAGACCCTTAAGCCAGTGCTTTTGTCTTGGTCCTTAGATCTTGTACTTGATAATTCCTTGGCCCATTTAGTGCCAGCAGATGACGCGTTTGAAATTCTTAAAGAATTTGTTTTTAGCACAGAAGCTATCACAGAAGAGACATCAAATGCCCTGTTATCTCTTATTGATCAATTATTTTTTCGGGGTGAATTAGAAACTCTCACTCAACTGAGCAAGCGGATGGAAACAACATTTACGGATCTTCATCCTAGCTACTCGTTTATTGTCCAAGCTCATTTAGCACTCCTACAAGGACAATATTCAGAGGCGATCGCCGCCTATCAAACGGCATTGAAAGGATTACGACGGTTAACCGGAAAGCGAAAAATGTATTTCTTCGGCTTACCCGGTGTGCTGTGTATTCTGGCCTTGATGGGAGAAGGATCAGCAGACAGCCTGAATACGGCCCAGGAATTTATCAAAATTGCTCAGAAGGGGTCACCATCTTTAACAAAAGCCTATGATTTTTTGGAACAGTTAATCAAATGGCTACAAGGTGATCGCAGTGCTCGAGAGTATCTTCTCTTTCACTCTGAGCTCCAGCCCAGTGACATCAGTATCTTTGTTTTTATTAAATTGCTGACCAATTATTGGCTACAAAAAGACTTGTCATCCCAATGGCTTGACCAAGCAAAAAGTTTTTGTAAGGAGGCGTTTCGAACCTATTATCCGTGGTTCGCCATGATCATTGCAGAATTAATTGGATGCTACGAGACCGCCGATCAAGAAACATTCCAGAAGATGGCAACGGAATGGCAGGAAAAAACAGGAGCCGTCAGTATATTAGAACTAGTTCAGCCCCGACAGGAATGGGAATTGTCCCTCAGTGCCCTCGCTAACCTCATAACTCCTGGTCCCGTAGCAAAATCCCAAGCCCCTGACACCGGTGCGACTAAACGTCTCGCTTGGTTTATTGCCTATGGCAGTCCTAATAATGTTGCCCTTGCCCCCAAGGAACAAAGTTTTACCAAAAAAGGCGAATGGACGGCGGGGCGGGCGATCGCCCTAAAACGCCTCAGTCGGCGATCGTCAGACGTGGATTATCTCAGCCCCCAGGATCAAAAAGTTTGCAGACACATCGAAA
This sequence comes from Synechocystis sp., assembly GCA_041750255.1. GTDB lineage: Bacteria > Cyanobacteriota > Cyanobacteriia > Cyanobacteriales > Microcystaceae > Synechocystis. The sequence goes on along the minus strand of JBGSZT010000130.1, from coordinate 7,310 downwards.
CCTCTACCCATGGCTATTACGGCCAAGTTGACTATGAATTTAACGAGAAAGCCTTGGTGGAATTAGTCGGGCATCCCCTAGTTTTTTGGGACAATAACCCCAACATCCCCATTGAAGTCGTTGTGGGGGAACCGCAATTACAGGTGAAAAAAACAGGCAACCAAAAACTTGTTCTGAAACTGGAGCCAAGCATCTTTGCAGAAAGTAAAGTAGTTGCTGTTAAAGAGAGTTTGACGCGATTGAAGGTTATTGCAGTCACTGCTGAGCACCGACGCATCGCCACAATTCTGGGCAACAAGAATCGCTTAGAAGTGCCGATCGCCGCGGAGGCTCAAGTCTTAAATGCCATTAAGGCCGTAGCGGGATTAGTGACCGTTCATTCTGATATTGGCGGTGGCATGGAAAATGTCGAAAGCTTGCCCGCCCATAGTCTGCCCCATTTGCATCTGTTGCCCCTGGAAGGGGGATTGCGGGTGGCTTTGTTAACGCGACCCTTTGGGGATTCAGGGCCTTATTTTCAACCTGGCAAAGGGGGGGAAACGGTCATCACCGAAATTGACGGCAAACGCTACCAAACAACTCGCAACCTAAGCGAAGAAAAACAGAAGGCTAAAAGCGTCATCAAAGCCTGTCCCACCCTGGTGTTGCAGGACAGTGACGGAGGAGAATGGTATCTAGAAGACCCCGAAAATTGTTTGGAATTGCTCCTAGAATTGCAAGCCTTGGGAGAGCAGGCCCGGGTGGAATGGCCCGAAGGGGAAAAAATGCGCGTTACGTCTCCCGCTGGGTTTAGTCAATTCAAACTCAACATTAAACGGCAACGGGATTGGTTTGCGGCGGAGGGAGAACTCCACATTGATGACAATTTGGTGGTGGGGCTACAACAATTAATGGAGTTGCTCGAAAACAGTCCAGGGCGCTTTATTCCCCTTGCCAATGGTCAATTTATTGCCTTAACCAACGAATTTCGGCAAAGATTGGAGGAATTAAAAGCTTATTCGGAAAAACAGGGCGATGGCCGACGCTTTCATCCCTTGGCGGCCCTAGCCATGGAAGATCTGTTGGATGAGACGGAAAATCTCAAAGCCGATCGCCATTGGAAAGAGCATCTCAAACGGATCAAGGAGATGAAAGAGCTGTCTCCCCAATTGCCATCAACATTACAAGCCGAATTACGGGATTATCAATTAGAGGGGTTTCAGTGGTTGGCCCGGTTGGCCCATTGGGGGGTGGGGGCCTGTTTAGCCGATGATATGGGGCTAGGGAAAACGATCCAGGCCTTGGCCTTGATTTTGACCAAAGCCGCTGCTGGCCCAACTCTAATTGTTGCCCCCACTTCCGTTTGTCCCAACTGGATCAGTGAAGCCAACCGCTTTGCCCCGACCCTCAACCCCTTTCAATTTGGTAGTGGCGCACCGCGTAGCGGATCTCTGCGAGATCGGGCGGCCACGTTGGAGAATCTACAACCGTTTGATGTAGCTGTTTGTACCTATGGCTTGCTACAACAGGAAGATGTGGCAGAACTATTAGCCCAAGTGCCATGGCAAGTGGTGGTGTTGGATGAAGCCCAAGCGATTAAAAACATGGCCACCAAACGATCCCAGGCGGCGATGAATTTGCAGGCTGAATTTAAGTTATTGACCACAGGGACACCCATTGAAAATCATTTAGGAGAATTGTGGAATTTATTCCGCTTTCTTAACCCCGGCCTGTTGGGTTCTTTGGAGAGCTTTAATCAACGGTTTGCCAATCCCATTGAACGGGATCAGGATAAATCCGCTCGTCAACAACTGAAGCGTTTAATTCAACCTTTTCTATTGCGACGCACTAAAAATCAAGTTCTAACAGAGTTACCGGCCCGCACCGAAATTTTGATTCAAGTTGAACTGAGTCAAGAAGAAATGGCTTTTTATGAAGCCCTCCGTCGTGAGGCGATCGCCAAGTTAGAACAAAGCGATGCCCAAGCAGGGGCCAAGCATTTACAAGTGCTAGCGGAAATTATGCGTCTGCGGCGGGCCTGTTGTAATCCCAGTTTGATTTTGCCCGATGCTCCCATTAAAAGCTCTAAATTAGAAGCCTTTGGGGAAATTATTAAAGAGTTATTAGAAAACCGTCACAAAGCCTTAGTGTTTAGTCAATTTGTCGATCATTTAACGATTATTCGTAACTATCTAGACGAACAAAAAATCAACTATCAATACCTTGATGGTGGCACACCGATCAAAGAGCGGAAAAAGCGGGTTGATGCCTTCCAAAATGGCGAAGGGGAGGTCTTTTTAATCAGCCTAAAAGCGGGGGGGACAGGCTTAAACCTAACGGCGGCGGATTATGTCATTCACATGGACCCTTGGTGGAATCCGGCGGTGGAAGATCAAGCCTCAGACCGCGCGCACCGCATTGGCCAAAAGCGACCCGTTACCATTTACCGCCTAGTGGCCAAACAAACCATTGAGGAAAAAATTGTCGATCTCCACCATCAAAAACGGGATCTGGCTGATAGTTTACTCGAAGGTACCGATGTTAGCGGCAAGGTTTCCACCGAACAATTACTCGGCCTAATTGGTGATCGCCAGAGTGGACTCTGATGTTCATTCATATCATTATCATTATCATTGTTGTTAATTGCTTGCTCATCGGAAAGGCTCACGAATATCGACAATTCCTGGGCCTTGATCAACGATCGCCTCTTGGCCATTAGCGTCAATGCTAAACAACGCCATGTTTTGTCCAATTTCGCCCTTTAGGTACCAATCCAACTGTTTTGCACCCCCAATATCCAACTCATTGATTAAGCTCTGGTGATCGGGGTCAAGGGTAAGGTGGAGATAGGGATTATTTGATTTGCTCCGGCGAATGGTGGCATAGGTTCCCAGCCTTTTGCCCTCTGGGTCATAGACCGAAACCTCCAGGCGATCAACACTCTGGGTTTCTCCCTGACCTTGTTCTTCAACTCTATTAGCAGGCGAAGGCTGAGGATAATGCAATTCTCCTCGGACTGAATAGCCATTTTCCCCTATCCAGTGCAATTGCAAGGTCGTCGCGCCCACCGGAGAGGCAAGGGTCATCACCATCAGCATTAATACAGCACTCAGCCATTGGACTAACGCCGCCATTGGGTTCCGCCTCCCGGTTGGTCAATGACAATAATACCCAGGGCATTTAATTGATCCCGCAGGCGATCGCCTTCGGCAAAGTCTTTGTTTTTGCGGGCTTCAATGCGTTGTTGGATCAGGGCTTCAATCGCCTCATCACTGGGGCCGCTAGATGCAGTCTCGACAGGAATTGGAGCGGCTTTAAACCCTAACACCTCCGCTAACCCAACTAGGGTTTGCCACTGGTCCCACAGGCGATCGCCGGAGGCCTCGGTTTGGCCTTGGTGGATCAAGAGGTTTCCTTCCCGCCGCAATTCCTTAGCCAATTCAAATAAAATCACTAATCCACCGGCGAAATTAAAATCATCATCCACCGCTTGGCAAAAAGATGCTGTAAAGGTATTACTCGTGGGAAAAATCGGCGCGGGAGCATCTGTCCAGCCTAACGTATGACCATGGCGATCGCCAAAGAGGAGTCCTTCTTCTAGGGTGTGCCAGCCATTGGTGGCGGCCTCTAGGGCGTCTGGGGCAAAATCCAAGGGTTTGCGGTAGTGACCTTGTAGTACCAATAGTCTGACCGCCATGGGATCAACCGTTTTTAGTAAATCGCGGATCGTGGTGAAATTTCCGAGGGATTTAGACATTTTTTCACCCCCGACTTTCACCATGCCATTGTGGAGCCAGTAGTGGGCTAGGGGATGCCCAGTCGCCGCTTCCGATTGGGCAATTTCATTTTCGTGGTGGGGAAAAATCAGGTCACTGCCGCCGACGTGCAAATCAATGGTGTCCCCCAAATGCTCCCGCACCATGGCGGAACATTCGATGTGCCAGCCCGGCCGACCCTCTCCCCAGTCCGATTCCCAGGCTGGTTCGCCGGGTTTCGCCGCTTTCCAGAGTGCAAAATCAAAGGGGTCGTGTTTTTTCGGGTCTTCGGGGTCTTGCGCCCCCACTCGACCGCTCGCTCCCACTTGCAAATCTTCCAGGTTCCGCCCCGATAATTTGCCGTAGTTATCAAAGCGACGCACTGCATAATAGACATCCCCCTGGGAAGCATAGGCATAGCCCTTGGCTTCTAGCTCTGCCACTAGGCGCTTAATACCATCGAGGCTATGGGTCGCCCTTGGGTAGGCATCCGCTGGCCTCACGCCCAATGCCTCCATGTCTTCAAAATAAGCCGCAATAAACTGCTCCGCCACGGCTTCCATGGAGGATCCGTCTTGTTTGGCGCGATTCAAGATTTTATCGTCAATATCAGTGAAATTCTGAATATAATGCACTTCATAGCCAGACCATTCTAGATAGCGTCTGACCACGTCCCAGGTAATGCAGGTACGAGCATGGCCCAAGTGGCAATAATCATAGACTGTGATGCCACAGCAATACATCTTCACCTTGCCGGGTTCTAGGGGCTGAAATAATTCTTTTTGGCGGCTGAGGGTATTGTACAGGCTAAGGCTCATGGGGATCGGGTAAAGGATAAAAAACGTCAGTCCTGGATATACTCCAGACCCTGCACCAGGGCTAGTTCTGCCCGAACTAATTCTCGACCCAGGTAGGCCGCATGATCTAAGCGCGTCACAGGGCAGGGGTCAAGGGTTTCAAAAAGAGCAATACAAATCTCCTTGGCAGTTTGCCCCGTCAGGACAAGGGTCGGTTGACGCACAACGGGGGCGTTACAAGGGATTACCTCGCCGGTTTCCGGGTCACAGGCCAAGCCTTTTTCATCAATGGTATTGCTGTAGTGTTTCACCACCAGACCCTGGGCACTTTTATCAACATAAACAATCCAATAGCCACCGGGGTCTAGCTCAATGTAGCGTTGGGATAGCTTGTCATCTAAAGCTTTTAACTTATTCAATAAATCCGACATAGTGAACTAGTCTAGTCCTCTCACATTCAATCATGGCTGATCTAAAGCCTAACAAACTCTACTGCGGTACGCCGGGCATCGCGCCGGAATAAACCAAGCCTTTTTGGGCATCGAGGGTCAAAATCGAGCCTTGACGAATGGTTTGTGTGGCCTCCTTAAAACCGACAATGACGGGAACCCCAAGTCGTAGGCCAATAATCGCCGCATGGCTGGTGAGACTGGATTCTTCGGTGATAATCCCCGCCGCCCGCCGCATTATTTCCACAAATTCGGCGCTAGTAGATGGCACCACCAGAATTTCGCCGCTGTTGAATTGACTCAATTCCTTAAAATTTCTGGCCACCCGAGCCCGGCCACTCACCGCACCCTGCCCAATGCCCACCCCTCGACCGAGGATCGCTTTCACGACTTCCACTTTGACCAAATCCGTTGATCCGGATACGCCCTGGAGCGTCCCGGCGGTCATCACCACCAAGTCACCATCCTGCAAAAGTTGGTTTTCCTGGGCGACATTGATCGCCGCCTGAAAGGTCTGGGTGGTTGAAGGTAAATCCAGAACCAACAGGGGTTTAACACCCCAGACGAGTTGCAGTTGACGGGATACATCCACGTGGGGCGTAACGGCCAAAATGGGGGTGCGGGGCCGGAATTTAGAGACATTGCGCGCCGTAGCACCAGTTTTAGTCAAGGTCATGATCGCCGCCGCATTCAGGGTTTCGGCAATGTCACTCACCGCCGCCGAAATAGCGTTGGGAATAGAGGTTTTGGGACTGGCTCGCCGTTGGATATGGCTTTGTTCTTGTTCGATCCGCTCGGCAATGGTGGCCATCATGGCTACGGCTTCCACCGGGAAGGCTCCGATCGCCGTTTCATTGGAGAGCATAACTGCATCGGTGCCATCGAGGATCGCATTGGCCACATCCGAAACCTCCGCACGAGTGGGGCGGGGATTGCTAACCATACTATCCAGCATTTGAGTGGCGGTAATCACCGGAATTCCCAGTTGATTGGCAGTCGCAATCAGTTTTTTCTGCAAAATCGGCACATCTTCCGGGGGAAGCTCGACCCCCAGATCGCCGCGGGCGACCATCACCCCATCACATTTTTCGAGAATGGCCCACATGTCGTTGATGGCTTCATGTTTCTCGATCTTGGCAATAACAGGAACAGATTTATTGGCGGCGGCGATCAGTCCTTTGATTTCTTCAATATCTTCGGGGTTACGGACAAAACTAAGGGCGACCCAATCCACCCCTTGGTCTAACCCAAACATCAAATCTTCTCTATCTTTTTCGGTGAGAGCCTTAACCGAAAGATAAACCCCCGGAAAATTGACGCCCTTATTACTAGAGAGAATCCCACCCACCAGCACTCGACAATGGAGGTCTTTTTGGGCGTGATCGATACGCTCGACGCGCATTTCTAGCTTGCCGTCATCTAATAAAATACGCGCTCCCTCGGGGACTTCCTCCGCCAGGCGATCGTAACTAATGGAGCTAATCTCTTGACAGCAATCCACTTTACGACTCGTGAGGGTAAAGTGATCGCCGGGTTTGAGCACAATGGATTTCGTCGCGTTGGTGAACTTACCGACCCGAATCTTGGGCCCCTGGAGGTCTTGTAAAATCCCCACGGGTTGATTGAGTTCAAAGGCAGTCTGACGAATGAGGCGAATACTTTGGTGGTGGTCTTCGTGGGTGCCGTGGGAAAAATTGAGGCGCAGAGTCGTGGCACCCGCCTGAATCAACTGTCTGAGAACTTCCTTGCTCTGGGTAGCGGGGCCAATAGTAGCCACAATTTTGGTACGACGGGGGAGCGGCAATGGGGGCATAGGAAGATTAGACATAATATGGCAATTGGTAATAATACTAGGCCGTGGTGGCCCTTGACCAGCAGAGCAACGCTTGATCAATTATGCGTTACTGGTGGTCCTCCGGGGTATTTTTTGTGCCCCCGGCAAAAATTCCTGCCAAAGGGTGCTGTAAAATAACCTCGTCACCTTCGCTAAATCATAGAAAAAATGCTCGGTCAATGGATTAAAGCTATTTTTGCAATGTTTGAAGATGATAATTTTCTATATCTGCTTTACCAGGCAGAAAAAATCATCTCCAAGTTTTTAGCAACTTGTTTAATCATTGTTATTTTTGTTTCTTTATTTGACTTGGCAAAAGTCCTCTTCTTAGAGTTATGGACTGAACCTATTGGTTTTTTTAATCTCTTGGGGTCGAATTCCCCGCCGCTTGCGGCGCTAAAATAAATAAATGAGTGAGTATGTTCATAAAAGCCATAACGTAACAGTTTTGCTATACCATCTAGTTTTTCCAGCGAAGTACAGAAGAGCCGTATTT
>JBGSZT010000129.1:0-22787 GCA_041750255.1 Synechocystis sp. | reverse complement strand
ATCCATTTTGGATTCTCAAGGTCGCGTCATCAGCACCTGGGCTGATGTATTAAACCGCGCCAACATCGGTTTTGAAGTAATGCACGAACGTAATGCCCACAACTTCCCCCTAGACCTCGCGTCTGGTGAGCAAGCTCCTGTTGCATTAACCGCTCCTGCGATTCATGGTTAATTCCTGTTTCTGGAATCACAACTGAATAATCTTAATTAAACGAAAGCACTCTCTAGCGATAGAGGGTGCTTTTGTCTTGATGCTCTCAGCGGAGAATATCTAACCCAAGCCCTCTTTCTATTTTTCTATTTGCTTCTAATAGAATGTACGGCACCAATAATTTAATCAAAAACCGGAGTCTTGCTCCGTTTAGTAATTTGGCTTCTCTTTAAAACAAAAAATGAGGCTTTCCGTGCCCTGGTTTCGTAAGAATTTGTAATATTTCACGATGGGATGGCCTCCCTCCCGTATGATCTAACATACATAACTCATTAAATGCTTTTCTAAGATCACGGAGGTTCCAACTTGGCTATTCCGCTTATAAACTATGCCCCTAAAAGTCAGAACGTACGCGTAGCTGGCTATGATGTCAGTGGGGATGAAAAACCTATCGTTTTCACGACGGAAAACCTACTTTCAGCATCTGACATGGACAGCTTGATTGAAGCCGCCTACCGTCAAATTTTCTTCCACGCCTTTAAATCAGACCGGGAGAAAATTCTTGAATCCCAACTGCGTAATCGACAACTTACGGTGCGCGACTTTATCCGGGGCTTACTACTTTCTCAAACCTTTCGCAGTAGTTTCTACGATAAAAATAGTAATTACCGCTTTGTCGAACAATGCGTACAACGCATTCTTGGCCGGGATGTTTATAGCGAACGGGAAAAAATTGCTTGGTCCATTGTCGTGGCTACCAAGGGTCTACAAGGGTTTGTTGATGCGCTCCTCGATAGTGATGAGTACCTAAACAACTTTGGTTACGATACTGTTCCTTACCAACGTCGCCGCAATCTGCCTAGCAGAGACCAGGGCGAAACTCCCTTTAATCTCAAATCTCCCCGTTACGATGGTTACCACCGTCGTCAATTGGGCTTCCCCCAAATCGTTTGGCAAAACGAAGTTCGTCGTTTTGTTCCCCAAGACAAACGTGCTAAAGCAGGCGATCCGGTTAATTTTCTCTCCATGGCGCGGAGTATTAATCCCACAGCAAATACCATTCCTAAAGTATCTGCTCTAAATATCAATATTGAAGCGTCTGTTCCCCGTCGTTAAGCGTATTAACGACTAGGCAAATCCAGGGGAAAGTCTCAGTGGGCTGGGTGATTCGGCAAATAGCCAAGTTATTCGGTGGACTGCGGGCTTTCCCCTATTTTGTATCGGCAGAATTAACAGAAAAAATTACTTTTGTCTAAGCGCATTTCTCCCAAACTCGGAGTCCAGACCACCCAAGTGTTCGCCGATTCTTGACAGAGGAGCAGGGCTTCTTCTTCGGCGTCTTGACCCGGAATATCTAGTAATTTAACCCAGGAATCTCGGTTGTAGGTGACCTTGCAGGTTGGGCGCCAATGGGCCGTTGTTAGTTCTTTGAGCTCTGGTACAAGGCGGCAATGGGGGTGGAGAGTGGTGGTGAACATGATATACTTCGTGATGGACTAGGAAGACAATGAACAACTCTCTTCCCAAGACCTGAATATAGCACTGGGGAGCCAGTTGTTATTTCTGTATCCTATTTTACAGTTTTGCGGGTTTCTTCTGGATGTTTGTCGTATAAATCACTGACCCTGACATATTTCTTCATGCACCCCAACGATTAGGCGGTTCTCAAGGCCACAATCGGGTCTAAGGTGGCGGCACGGTGGGCAGGAAAGACACCAAAGAATAGGCCAATGCCTCCAGAAATCACCAGAGAGGTCACCACGGCACTCGGGGCAATGACAGCACTCAGCGGAGAAATCAACCCAACCACTAAAATAATGCCAGAACCGAAGGCGACTCCCACGATGCCGCCAGCGGCGGAAAGAATGACGGCTTCGATCAAAAACTGACTTAAAATATCATTTTTGCTGGCCCCGATCGCCTTCCGCAGGCCAATTTCCTGGGTGCGTTCCGTCACCGACACCAACATAATATTCATCACACCAATACCCCCCACCACGAGGGAAATTCCGGCGATCGCCGCCAGGAGTACTGTGAGTCCACCGGTGATCGTCCCAACAATGTCCAGCATTTGTTTGGCGGTAGTGACCCCAAAATCATCTTCTCCACTTTCAATATTGTGACGGAGTCGTAGCAAATTTTCGATTTGAAACTTAGCCGCAGTAATAGTTTCAGGATTTTTAGCCTTAACATTAATCCAACTCACTTCAATGCCAAAGGGCGAGGTTTTACCCACAATCTGGCTGATCATGGTATCAAAGGGAATCAAAATAAACTCATCCTGGTTACTGCCTAAAAATGAGCCCTTCGGTTCCATTACCCCGACAATTTCAAAACTCAGATTTTTGATGCGAATTTGTTGACCAATGGGGTTTTGGCTCTTAAAAAAACGGTCAGCAATTTCGGTGCCGATCACCGCCACTCGCTTATTTCGTTCTAGATCCATAAAATTCAAAAAACGTCCTTTATCCACAAAAAAGCTACGAATATCTTGATAATCCGGCGTTGTTCCTACCACCATGGCATTGGTATTGATATTGCGATAGGACACCAACAGGCGACGATTCACCTCCGGTGCGACTCCTTCCACTGTGGGCACTTGACTGGCGATCGCCTCGGCATCGGCTAAGACTAAGGTACGCGGCAAATCAAAGGTGGCATTCCGGGCCCGGCGCGACCCCGGCAGGACAAACATAACATTGGGGCCAAGGTCCGACAATTTCTCGGTGGCTAAGTTCTGAGCCCCTTGGCCAATGCCAATCATCGCCACCACGGAGGCATTGCCAATAATAATGCCGAGCATGGTTAGGGTACTCCGTAACTTGTTGGCCAGGAGCATGGAGGTGGCCATTTTTAGGCTTTCTTGGAATTGCATAACTTGACTCGTTATTTAGGTTGAGAATCGGCTTTTTGGCGATCGCCTTTGGGCAGTTCGGTAAAGACCCGTTGCCCTGGTTTAATCCCTGAGAGGATTTGAGTATTTTCATCTAACACTAGGCCAATGGTTACGGGTTGAAATTTCGGTTGCTCCTGGTCATCGGGAATCATTACCCCAGTTTTGCCAAGCTGAGTCACGATCGCCACCGTGGGAACGGTGAGGGCATTGCTGACATCATCGGCTTGGAAAATCACATCCACATTCATCTTGGACCGCAATTTCTCTTGACCCGTTACTAACCCCACCATTACCTCAAAGGAGGTGACATTATTTTCGACGATCGCCTCCGGGGCAATGCGAATGACCCTGCCCTGAAAACGTTCACTGGGAAAGGCTTCGGCGCGAATATCCACCGTCTGTCCCAATTTAAGGGTGCTAATATCCACTTCCGGCACGCGGGCGACGATTTCTAAGCCCCTCGCCAGGGCCAAAATTGAACTAGAGGTAGCCGACGCCGTGGCCGAAGCCGAGGTGGTCGGAGTGACAAAGGCCCCTTCCGTGGCGAATTTTTGGGTCACGACCCCCGCAAAGGGTGCGGTAATATACGTATCCTCATATTGAATCTTGCTCCGCTCCAGGGCCGCCTGGGCCGCTTTCACAGAGGCTTTGAGGATGGCGAGTTCTGCCGGGGCCGTATTTTCCCGTTGTTTGAGGGCCGAAAGTTTTCCTTGGACAATTTGCTTTGCTTCGGCGATCGCCGCTTGGAGTTGTTCAACCTGTCCTTGGATTTGAGCCACCTCGGGGGATGCAGTATTTTGGGTTTGTTGTAGGCGTTGCAAAATTTCCACCAGAGCGGCTTGGGCGTTGAGGTAATCATTGGAAACTTCATCAAAGCGGTCTTGGGAAATGGCCCCCGCCGTAATTAGTTCCTGGTTACGAGTACGGCGATTTTCTGCCAACTTTAGCCGGGATTCCGCCGCCTGGAGTTGGGCCCGCAGTTGGTCGATGTCGCGGGGAATACGAGCCTGGACTTCCTGAAGCCGTTTTTCGGCGATCGCCAATTGGGAGCGGGCTTGATCGACGCGGGTCTGGGCCTGCACTACCTCTATTTGCAATTGCTGAATTTGCGAGGGAATTTTTATTTCCGCTTCCTTATAACGAGCAACTGTTTCTTCAAATTGCGCCTGGGCCTGGACCCCATCCACAAAGGCTTCTCGATTTTCCATCACCGCTAACCGTTGCCCCTGCTTGACCACATCGCCCTGCTCTACCAATAATTTGACCAAACGCCCAGGGGTTTTGGGGCTAATATTGACCGATTGAACCGGCTGTAATGTCCCATTGGCCTTGATCTCAACGGTGAGGGTTTCCACATCCGCCACCACCGTATATTTTTCCAATTCGCTTTTTTCTGAGGGAGATCTCACAGAAAAATAAATAAAACCCCCGACTAAAACAATGCCAAGGCCAAGGGCGCTGAGCAGAATCGGTAGAGGACGCTTAAGATGACGAGACAAGGGCAAAAACATAGTGCTACAAAAAAGGTCGCTCAGGAAACGGCTCTACTCCATAGTAACCTTAGGCTTTATCGTAATGAATCGTTACAATTGTTGAACTGTCTTCCCTAACCAATGTCGTCTTCCCTCTCCTCCCCACCATCATCTCCCGGACTGATCCAAACCTTGCTCTTTGGCAATAAGCCTAGCCGCGAGCTATTTGCCATTCTCAGCATTTACTTTGTACAGGGCATTCTTGGCTTAGCGCGGTTAGCCGTCAGCTTTTTTTTGAAGGATGAGTTGGGAATGAGCCCGGCCCAAATGGGGGCATTGCTAGGGATTGCCGCCCTGCCCTGGATTGTCAAACCCCTGTTTGGTCTGTTGTCCGATGGCATTCCGCTTTTGGGCTATCGTCGTCGTTCCTATTTGATTTTGTCTGGGATTCTGGGAACCCTGTCGTGGTTGGTGTTTGCCACCTCAGTACATACGATGACCGCCGCCACCCTGGTGCTACTGCTCACCTCCTTTTCCGTGGCGGTGAGTGACGTCATTGTTGATTCTTTGGTGGTGGAACGGGCTCAACAGGAATCCTTAGCCAAAGCCGGTTCCTTACAATCCTTGACCTGGGGAGTGGCGGCCTTGGGGGGCATTATTACCGCCTATTTCAGTGGTTTATTATTAGAAATCGTCTCAGTACAAACGGTATTTTTAATCACCGCTATTTTTCCCTTGCTGGTTAGTAGTGCCGCTTTTTTCATCCAAGAAGAGAAGGTGGCACTCACCTCCGAACAATCCCTCGTGGCTTCCACCGGCGACCAACTCCAACAGCTTTGGGGAGCTATCCGCCAAAAATCTATTTTTTTACCCACAATCTTTATTTTTCTGTGGCAAGCCACTCCCAGCGCCGATTCTGCTTTTTTTTACTTTACGACCAATGAACTGGGATTTGAGCCGGAATTCCTAGGGCGGGTGCGCCTAGTGACGAGTATTGCCAGTTTACTAGGGGTCGCTCTCTACCACAAGTTTTTGAAAACTATTCCCTTTCGTCCAATGTTGGGCTGGGGTACGGTGATTTCCTGTGCCCTGGGCATGACGACACTACTGTTAATTACCCATACTAATCGGGCGATCGGCATTGATGATCACTGGTTTAGCCTCGGCGATAATCTGATTTTGACCGTCATGGGTCAAGTGGCGTTTATGCCGGTCTTGGTTCTCTCCGCACGGCTGTGCCCTAAGGGTATTGAAGCGACTTTATTTGCTTTATTGATGTCTATTTGGAATTTATCGGGTCTTTTGTCCTACGAATTGGGGTCCCTGATGACCCATTGGTTGGGCGTTACGGAAACCAATTTTGAAAATTTAGGCTTGCTCGTCACCTTAACCAACCTTTCGACTTTGCTACCTTTACCCCTCTTGGGCTGGCTGCCCGTGGGTGATCCCCAGGGTAAAAAAACTGAGCCAGGTGATGATCTGCGTGCTTTCCCTACGGCCGAGCTTTTTGAGCCGCATCTCACCGGCAGTTTAAGTGATCAGAATTTTTTGCCGGAGTTGATGCCCGAAGTTACAAAAAGAACCACCAAGGAGAATGTCTGCGATTCCTAATTTCTAGTACGAGCTTTGTCCTGCCAACACGCAGGACTCATTTTCCTAGTAATTGAGCCAAGAAAAGATATTCTTTCCCGATCGCCTTTCGTCCGAGGGGATAGGCAATCTTGGCTTGAGCTAAAACCCATTGGGCATAGGTATTGCTGTTGGGTCCGGGAAAATAGCGGTAACAAAACTTGTAGGGATAGGTCTGGGGGCTAGCGTAAATAACCTCGATTAAGCGGCCTGCGGTTTCCCCTGTCCAAGCATTGGCGACCCAGCTAGCACCATTGCCGACCCCAGCCTCTAACGGCAAAAGATTTTGATGCAAATGCCCCCAACTGGTCGAAATTAAAGACGCCTGTTGCCACACTTCCCAGCGGGATTGGTTCTGGTTTTCGATGACGACGTACCAATAATGCAGGGCCAGATAGCCTAGGTAGGGAATTTTTGCCGCCCTCAGTTCTACGCTGGGAAAGAAATTGTCATGGGAAATCATTTAAAAAGACTCAGAGTGAGCCCAGCACAAAGTTGACCAGTTTGCCGGGAACCACAATCACTTTTTTGATCTCCTTGCCCTGGACATATTTCTCCGCTATGTCAGAGGTGCGAGCCAGAACCTCTAGCTCTTCTTTGTTGGCATGGGCCGGGACGGGGATTGTGCCCCGAGTTTTGCCCATGACTTGAATCACGAGGGTGATTTCGTCCACCACCAGGGCATCCGGGTCGTAGCTCAACCAGGCGTGCTGATGGACTGAACTAGAATGCCCCAATTTTTGCCAGAGTTCTTCACTTATGTGGGGGGCAAAGGGGGCCAGGAGTAGAACTAGAGTTTCGATTCCTTCTCGATAAACAGGGGAATGGAGGCAATCGGCGGAGCCTAGAGCGTTACTGAGCTTCATTAATTCAGAAATCGCCGTATTGAATTGATAGTCGCCCTCTAGGTCTTCTGCTACTTCTTTGATAGTGGTATGGATGGCTCGCCGTAACTCTTTTTCGGGTTTTGTTAAATCGGATTTAGCCCCCAGTGGAAAAATGCCTTTTTCAACATAATCCGTCACCAATCGCCAGACACGGTTCAAAAATCGATATTGCCCTTCCACGTCAGCATCATCCCACTCCAGGTCTTTCTCTGGCGGTGCTTTGAATAAAATAAACATCCGGGCCGTGTCCGCGCCATATTTGCCCAGGACTTGCTGCGGGTCTACGCCGTTGTATTTGGACTTGGACATTTTTTCGTAGAAACATTCTAGTTTCTCTCCACTTTCCCGGTCAAAGGAGTGACCATCCTCGGTTTTGACTCGATCCGCAGGTACATATTTGCCGGTTTGAGGATTTTTGAAGGTCAAGGCTTGTACCATGCCCTGGGTGAGCAGTTTTTGGAAGGGTTCCTTCGCCTCGATTAACTGGCGATCGCCAAGAACCTTGGTGAAAAAGCGGGAATAGAGTAGATGCAAAATGGCGTGTTCAATGCCGCCCACATATTGATCCACCGGTAGCCAATGGTTCACTTTTTCTGAGGCAAAGGGTAATTCTGTATTTTGGGCATCGGCGTAGCGTAGGAAGTACCAAGAGGAATCAATAAAGGTATCCATGGTATCGGTTTCCCGTTTAGCCGCGGTGCTGCACTGGGGACAAGCCACATTCACCCAGTCGGATAGTTGGGCCAAGGGCGAAGGGCCGCGCCCACTGAAGGCGACTTGCTCCGGCAGAGTCACGGGTAAATCATGGCTGGGAACCGGCACTGTACCACAATCTGGGCAATGGATCACCGGGATAGGACAGCCCCAGTAGCGTTGCCGAGAAATCAGCCAATCCCTCAGGCGATACTGGATTCTGGCTTTCCCGTAGCCCATGCTTTCGGCGTAGTCAATAATTTTTGTTTTGGCCTGAACTGAGTCCAGTCCTGAAAATTGCCCTGAGTTGATTAAAATGCCTGGGTCGGTGTAGGCCTGACGCAATTCATCGGGGGCCTCGACCGCGTCTGCATTGCCGGGACGAATCACCACCGCAATCGGCAGTTGGTTTTCCTGGGCAAACTTAAAATCGCGGACATCGTGGGCTGGAACCCCCATCACGGCGCCAGTACCGTACTCATACAATACATAGTCGGCAATGAGAATGGGGATTGTTTCTCCAGTAAAGGGATTAATGGCTGTGCCACCGGTACGAATACCGCGCTTGGGTTTATCGTCGGCGGTGCGTTCTATTTCCGTTTCTGAGGCGACGGATTGAATAAAGGCTTCCACCTCGGATTTTTGCTCGGGGCTAGTGACCAAGGGGGTGAGGGGATGTTCCGGGGCAAGCACCACATAGCTCACGCCATAGACTGTATCCGGTCGCGTCGTAAAAACGGCGATCGCCTCATTTCGACCCTGAATCGGGAATTCCAAATAGGCCCCCACGGATTTACCGATCCAATTGGCCTGCATCAATTTGACCCGTTCTGGCCAACCCGTTAGCTGGTCTAAATCCCTTAATAATTGCTCGGCGTAGTCGGTGATTTTGAAAAACCATTGGCGCAGAAGTTTGCGTTCTACGATCGCCCCCGATCGCCAAGAGCGTCCCGCCGCATCCACTTGTTCATTGGCTAACACCGTTTGATCAATGGGGTCCCAATTCACCGCCGCTTCTTTTTGGTAGGCTAAACCCGCCCCATAGAACTGCAAAAATAACCACTGCGTCCAGCGATAATAATCGGGAGAACAAGTCGCCACTTCCCGTTCCCAATCAATGGACAGTCCCAACTGCTGGAGTTGTCGCTTCATCTGGGCAATATTCTGCAAGGTCCAGGTGGCCGGAGCAATCCCCCGCTCGATCGCCGCATTTTCCGCTGGTAAGCCAAAGGCATCCCAACCCATGGGGTGAAGCACTTGATAGCCTTGCATGCGTTTGAGGCGAGCAATCACATCGGTAATCGTGTAGTTACGGACATGACCCATGTGTAAATTCCCTGATGGGTAGGGAAACATGGACAGAGCATAAAATTTCGGTCGGGTTGACGCCGTAGGAGTTCTGTCTAGTGCAGACTCAGCCCAGGATTGTTGCCACTTTTGCTCGATTTCGGCAGGATTATATTGGGATACCACGGCGGCGAAGAGTCTCCTAGAACGAATAACAGAAATTTAGATCAGTCAGCCATTTTAGCAAAATCGAGCAGAATTCCTTATCCTGCTTGCGAGACTCAACATAAATCCAAAATAAAAATCTAAATTAATAGCCGGTACGGGATTGACGAGAAACCAATTTTTCTACCATCGCCTGGCTTTCGTGGACGAGTTGTTGACGGCTATCCCCTGTGTGGGCAAAAGTGGGAACTAAATTGCGGGCCTGGAGAGTCATGTGGAGCTGGAGTTCGGCAACATATTCACGGATTGCATCTTGAGGGCCGGACTGAACGGGAGAAGTGCCTAGCACAATGATTAATCCTCGGAGGTCTAAGGGACAAAGTAAATACAACCAGATTTATATTTAGCACGATCGCCCCTAGACAGGGTGGGGAAAGTTACATACTGTAATATTTGACACCCTCTTCAAATGAAGATTTTCAATATCAACGGAGAACAAACAATGGTTCAATTTACGGTTCCAACCATCGCCTGTGATGCTTGTGTTCAGGCTATTACCAAGTCAATCCAAGAACGAGATGCCGATGCCAAAGTCGTGGTCGACCTTGGCGTTAAATCAGTGGAAGTATTCGCTTCGCTTTCCCCAGAAGAATTAGAAGAGGCCATCCGAGCCGCCGGCCATGAGATTGTTTAGACCCGGCCATTACCCTGCACCACTTGTTTGAGGGTGGTAAAGGTTTCCAAGCCGATCAAGCCTCGCCGATGTCCCTTCTGATTAGAAATACCCAAAAATAGGGATTCTCCTTGTTTCGGATTTCGGGAAAACCGGGGTGAAGTATTGACATAGACCAAGGCGCTATCGATGCCCATGGCAAATTGTCGGCTCTCTTGGTAAGACTCGGTGGCAATACAATCGGCGTGGCCACTACTGTGGTCATTGATCCAGGTGATCGCCTCCGAAAGCTGGGGCATGGTGCGAAAGGCAATGATTTTAGCCAAATAGGCTTTGCTCCATTCAGGGTCTTTGGCTAGGGTCAAATAATTAGGAAACTCTTGACACAGCGCCTCATCTCCCCGCAGGCTAAAGCCCTTCTCCTGAAGATTATTAAAAAGACGGATTAATAGAGCCCCATTTTGGGACGGACTCAGTAGGACTTTTTCGATGGCATTGACCGGGTCAGGCTCGCTGGCGTGGCTATCCAAAATCATCCAGCGCACTAATTCTAAATCGCCCTTGGATGACCAATACAAATAACAATTGCCCAGGGCCGCCTTGAGCACCGGCGCCCCGGATTGCTGTCCCACTTGGTCTACCAAGCTCGCCCGACCGTAGGGAATGATCAAATTAATGTAGTGATCCTGGGCAACCAGGTCTTGGATTACCGGTACATCATCGGTGGACACCAGCTCCACACAGCCCGGCGGGAGGTCAACGCTCTCTAGGCTGTTCCGCAGAATTTGGGTGATCATGGCATTGGTATGGCTAAAGGTGCCACAGCCCCGCAGGACCAGACTGTTGCCGGTTTTTAAGCAAAATCCAGCGGCGATCGCCGCTAATTCAGGAAAGGCCTCAAAAATCAACGCCACAACTCCCAGGGGCATCAACTGGCAATAGGTCTGGGAAGGATTGAGCTGATAGGGCGCATTGATTACCCGCTGGATCGGGTCTGGCAGCTCCGCCAACTGCTCCAAAATCTCCACCGTCGTCCCAAGGCGTTCTGGGGTGAGCTTGAGCCAATCGAGAAAACAAGACGACACCGCCATTTCTCGACTCATTTCCAAATCTAGAGTATTCGCTTCCAGCACGAGGTCAGAGCTTTTGGCTAACCCCTGCGCCATGGCCATGATCCCGCGATTCCGCTCGCCTCCGCTCACCTTTCCCAAGTAATAGAAGGCAGTTTGGGCAGATTGAAGAGTCGTAATCAGAGGACTCAGTGAAGATTCATGGGTCATAGGAAATGCCTAAAAATTAGCGCCGATAGGCGAGCCAGAGGGTAAACACTAAAAAAAAGAGTAGAAATCCTACGACAATTATGCCTAAGATTACACTTAACGAGAAAGACGCGCGCACCGCCAGCAGAATTGAGCCCAGGAAAAAAACTGCAGTGAGAATCATCAGCCCCAGTCTTCGCCCCGGCGGGGTTGGGGCTGGCTTGTTTTGCCAACGATAACCCGTCCAATACCAGAGGCGTTTGTAGGGATCGGTAGAGGTGACTTGCTCAATCTCTTGATTTTGCTCGTCGAAAATAAAAAGTTGTTGACAACGGTCACAGCCAAAGGCTTCTGTCAAAATAATCGGAACTAGACAACCCTGGCGGCGGCAAGGGCAAGGATACTTGTGGTGTAGGTCAACCTTGGTGGCTTTCTGTATGGGCACAGGTGAGATGGGTAAACTCAAACAAGGAGCTAATTATTTTGCTTCATTCCTAAGTTTGCCATACTCCCCAGCGAGAGCCCACCAGTCGTCTGTCTAGGGGTTGGCAACGATGGGCGATCGCCTATCTTTGGGAAACTGTCGCATTGCTTACAATCCATAGTTGACGCTTCGGGGTACAAGGAGGGGTGATGCAATTAACCCGCCCATGTTCTAATGCAAAACTCCAGTAAGCGCATCCAGATAGGGGTACTCTTTTTTGTGTCTACCCTGATTATTTCCACCCTTGGCTATATTTGCTTTGGCTGGACAACCCTAGAAGCGTTTTATATGGTGGTCATTACCGTATTTGGGGTGGGCTATGGAGAGGTTCGACCCCTAGAAACGCCAAGCGAGAAAATTTTTACTATTTTGGTCATTATCTCTGGGACAACATCGGCTGTCTATATTGTCGGAGGATTCTTACAAATGATCACAGAAGGAGAAATTCACCGCGCCTTAAATACGCAACAGCGGCAACGACAAATTGCTAGCTTAACTGACCATGCCATTATTTGTGGGTTTGGGCGCATGGGGCAGGTATTGGCCAAACAGCTTTACGATGCCGGCACTAATTTTATTGTGATTGACCATCAACCTCAACAAATTACCGTTGCCGAAAAACTCGGTTACCTAGCCCAATGTGGAGATGCGACCCGTGAAGATCAGTTGCATCTAGTGGGCATTATGCGGGCGAAAAGCTTGGCTACCGTTTTACCCGAGGACGCGACCAATGTTTTTATTACCCTAACCGCCAGGGAAATGAATCCCAGTTTACTGATTTTAGCCCGAGGGGAAATCCCTGAAACCGAGCGAAAATTACGACTAGCTGGGGCTAATCGGGTGATTTTACCCCTCACGGTTGGGGCTATTCAAATGGCTAATTTAATCACGCAATCTAATCTTCGAGATGTCTTAAATCGTCCGGATGAGCGGGGGTATTTGAATGATCTTCTCGCCAATATTGATGTCCAACTGGATGAATTGACCGTACCGCCCAATTCACCGGCCCTGGGTCGAACCATCATGGAAATGGAAGTGCGGAGCAAAGGCGCTTTTATTGTCATCGCCTTGAGGCGAGCCGACGGCAGGACTCTTTTGCACCCCCACCCTTCTCAGATTTTGAATGATTTTGACACGATCATTGTGATTGGGCATCGGGACGAAATTCCTCGGTTTGCAGACCGCTATGAATTCCAGCGCAAACAATTACAATCTCAAGGTCGTGACCCTCTCTCGGCCTCCTCTAGCTCATGATCAATATACTTTGGTTATTACTTTGTTCCGGCTTGGTTTTTTTGATGCAGGCGGGGTTTATGTGCCTAGAATCTGGCATGACCCGCTCCAAAAATAGTATTAATGTAGCCATTAAAAATTTGGCAGATTTTGGCATCTCCGCTATTCTTTTTTGGAGTTTTGGCTTTGCCATCATGTTTGGGGTTTCCCAGTCAGGGTGGTGGGGCGACGGCCCGCTCTTTCCTGCCTTATCTGGTGATCCAAACTTGGCGGTCTTTTTCCTATTTCAGGCAATGTTCTGTGGCACAGCTACTACGATTATCTCGGGGATTGCGGCGGAACGATTAAAGTTTTTGGCTTATCTCTTAATTGCTGGTTTGGTATCAGGGCTAATTTATCCATTGTTGGGTCATTGGATCTGGAATAGCAGTGTGGTGATCGCCACAGATGTTGTAACGAAGGGCGGATGGCTAGGCAATCTAGGGTTTGTTGATTTTGCGGGCTCCACCGTCGTCCATAGCGTCGGCGCCTGGGTCGGACTCGCGACGGTGATTGTGGTCGGCCCCCGCCGGGGACGTTTCCTTGCTAAAGGCCAATCGGTCAAGATTCAAGGTTCTAATATGCCCTTTTCGGTCTTGGGGACTCTCCTACTCTGGTTTGGTTGGATTGGTTTCAATGGAGGAAGCACCTTTGAGCTAAATGACCAGGTGCCGGGGATTATTGTCAATACAGTCATGGCCGGTACAGGGGGAATGTTAACGGCGATCGCCCTAAGTAGTTTGCAAGACGGGGTGGTGATGGTGGAAGCCTTGATGAATGGTTCTCTGGCTGGATTAGTGGCAATCACGGCCTGTGCCAATGTGGTGTCAACTCCGGTGGCGGTGATTGTGGGGGGAACCGGCGCGGCGATCGCCACATTAGTATCCCAAAAACTTCAAGATTGGCAAATTGATGATGCGGTAGATGGTATCGCCGTCCATGGAGGCGGGGGAATCTGGGGAACTCTATGTGTAGGGCTTTTTGGTCAACTAGACTTGATCAACACGGGCTTAAATCGGCTATTACAACTATTGACTCAAACCTTAGGTATTGTTAGTTGTGGGCTCATTTCCTTTGGGCTAACCTGGCTACTCTTGACGGCTCTGAACCGAGTCTATACTTTGCGAATTCCAGAGGAAGACGAGGAAATTGGTTTAAATATATCTGAGCATCGAGCCAAAACTGAAACCTACGACTTGTTTCAAGTTATGGACTATCAAGCTAAAACCCATGACCTAAGCCTCCGGGTTCCCGTCGAACCGTTTACAGAAATTGGTCATATTGCCGTCCGATACAATCAAGTCCTAGCGGCCTTTGAAGCTCGACACCATCAGAGTGTGGAAGATCTCGCTCAGATTTACTATGTTACGGCGGCCATTATGGCGTCCATCGAACACAATAACTTCAGAGCCGATCAACTAGGATTGGAGGACGTTTGCACGAGAATGGATGAAATGGGCGCCCTAGCCCGCGCTATTCAGCAAATGGCCCAGGCTCTGCAAACCAAAGATCACGAATTAACCAGTCTACGCAACCAACTCCTAGAAAAGCCCGAAAATGGAGAAAAAAAGCATTAAACTTTGGCTAACGGTTGGGTATTTGGCAACGATTCCTGACCCCTTCCCAAGTCAAAATAGTTGATAATTACGGTATCGTTCGTTGAGCTCCAAAACCCACTATGTTTAGTATCGATGTAACTCTCAAGTATTCCCCCATGCCGGTATCCGTCCAACGCAAAGAAGCGGTGGATGCAGAAGCACTGTACAAACTGATCACAACCGCCATGCGATCGCCAACAGCGGATCTCTTGGAATTGACCTGTGAAAAACAAACCGAAAAGAAAGTTGCTCTGATGAGCGACCAGATCAGTGCCGTGATCCTATCCCAAAAAGATGGCTCCGCCAGCGCCGGTAAAACCCCAGGATTTTTTGCCCTAGCCCAAGAAGGCTAATTAGGCTAATTATCCAAATCTTTCTCGTCTGCCCAGCTCCCCACCCAGGGCAGACAAGATTAGAGCTGAATTTATTCCTCCTCCCCCAAGAGCACAAAAAGTTTTTTAATGATTTGGCTAAATTGTTTGACGAAGATGAGGGTGAATCTGCAATAATCTAATGGGGCCATGGAAGCGAATCTTAGGCGCAAGAAAAAATCTCTCATTCAACCCAGACCGGCTCTGATTTCCTTTGCATCAAACGAGGTAGATTCATTTTGACGGCAAGAGCCGATAATGTTAAGAATAACGACCCTAGGGGAACTGATCAAGTTGATGTAAGTGAGGTTTCCATTTTTTCCATGTCTATGTCTTTTTTTAGAGCTTGGGTTGTGCCCTATTTATCAAATCATTCTTTTATAATCACTATTCCTGGAGGTCTATAGACTATGTCCATTCGTCTTTACGTCGGTAATTTGCCCAAAGAAGCCATTGAGCGCGAAGCCTTACAAGAAATGTTTGCGGAAGCCAATGAAGTCGTTTCCACCAAGGTCATTAAAGACCGCAAAACCGGCAAATGTCGTGGTTTTGCCTTTGTGACCGTGTCCACCGATGAAGCGGCGGATGAGTTTATCGAAAAATACAATGGGCTTTCCTTTATGGACAGTCCTCTCAAAATCGAAAAAGCTCTGCCCCGCGAAAAGGAGAAAAAAGAGGATGAAGACGGAAATGAATCCTCTGCCTCCGAACCCGCCGCTCCCAGCGATATTCCCGCGCCGATCGCCAAAAGCAAACGCACGGACAAAACTGAGAAAACCGATAAAAAACGAGGTGGCCAGCGCCGGACACAAACCAGTGTCGTGTCGAGTGGCGGCAGTGAAGGCTTCCAACCCGACCCCCGCTGGGCCGATCAGCTCGCTCAACTCAAAGAACAATTGGCCGCCGCCAACAACTAAATTTCTATCTGAATACACACAAGGTTTGATACTCATGGGTGAAATCAACCAAGACCCGATCATTTTGATGAAACAAGCGGTGGGCCGTGCCGCCGCTAATTTAGTGCAATCTAATTCTATTGTCGGCTTGGGTACCGGCTCCACCACAGCCTACGCTCTGCAATTCATTGGCGATCGCCTAAAAAGCGGCGAACTAACCAATGTGGTAGGGATTCCGACCTCATTTCAAGCAGAGGTCTTGGCGCGGCAGTATGGCATTCCCCTCACCACCCTAGATGTCATTGATCACATTGACATTGCCATTGATGGGGCAGATGAAGTAGACCCCCAAAAAAACTTGATCAAAGGCGGGGGCGCGGCCCACACCCGCGAAAAAATCGTGGATGCCTTGGCTAATACTTTTGTTGTGGTTGTGGACAGTGGCAAATTGGTTGAGCAATTGGGCTCCACCTTTCTGCTACCTGTGGAAGTCATCCCCATGGCCTTGACCCCGGTGATGCGAGCCTTGGCTAGCTTGGGCGGCAAACCGGAACTCCGCATGGGCATCAGAAAAGCGGGCCCGGTGGTGACAGACCAGGGTAATTTGGTCATTGATGTTAAATTTGAGCGCATTGACGACCCGGCGGAGTTAGAAAAAACCATTAACAACTTGCCCGGTGTCCTCGAAAATGGCTTATTTGTTGGCGTTGCTGACACCATCCTAGTGGGAGAAATTATCGACGGCCAACCCAACGTGCGTCAGTTTTAACCCGGTGACCCATGGCTGACTCCGATTCGTGGCAGTTACAAAGCTGTTTTACCGAGGTACGATCACCATGGTTGACCCTCTGGGGTGAACGTTGGCGGGATGATCAGGGTCGTCTTTTGGACTACTGGCGAGTAGAAAAAGCCGACTCGGTGATTATTTTGCCCCTCCAAGGAAATATACTACATCTGCCAAAGCCCCAATTTCGTCCCGGCTTGGGGGTCTCCACCTGGGATTTTCCGGGGGGACGTTTAGCGGATGAGCAAGATTTGTTAACCACTATTACTCAGATCCTAGGGCGGGAATTGGCGTTGGAAAAAACGGTGATCGCCCAGATAACGCCCATCAACGAGCAGGGGTGGCCGATTAATAGTTCTTTTTCTAATCAACGACTCTACGGCGTTGTAGCGGAGATCAAGCCTTCCATTGTCCTTCCAGCCCATCACCTGGGTGCTAGCTACGAGGCGACCACGTCGGGTTTACAGGCATTACTCAAAACGCTCCTTTGTTTGCAATGCCGGGCCGTACTGCTGGAGTGGTGGCAGTCCCGTCTATTAGATTCTTAAAACAACAATCCCCCCAGGTAAATACCTAGAGGGAAAAAATCAGTGATTAGTCGTGGAGACGCTTACAAGCCCTAGAGTTGGGGAACAAACTGTTCTTTCTCAGGAACTTCGGCGTATTCTGCCACGATTTGACGAAATTCTTCGCCATCAATGGTTTCTTTTTCAATTAATAATTCCACCAGGCGATCAACCACTTCCCGATGATCGCGGACAATTTGACGGGCAATTTGATGACCCTGCTCTGCTAATTCTCGGACCTGGGCATCGATGCGGGTCGCGACTTCTTCAGAATATTCGGCACGATTCATCAAGCCACCGCCGAGGAAAACTTCACCACCAGAGCTTTCCAAGGAAAGAGGGCCGAGATTGCTCATACCAAAGCGAGTCACCATTTGGCGGGCCATTTCCGTGACCTGTTGCAGGTCGCCACCGGCTCCGGTTGTGACTTCATCATCCCCAAAGACTTCTTCTTCCGCGGCGCGGCCACCCAAGGCACCGGCGATGCGGGCCATCAGTTGCGATTTGGTGGTTAGTCCCTGTTCTTCGTTGGGTGTAAACCAGGTCAGACCCTGGGCTTGACCTCGGGGGATCAGGGTTACCTTCTGCACGGGGTCGTGGTCCTTGAGCAGAGTGCCCACAATGGCGTGTCCAACTTCGTGGTAGGCAATCAGTCGTTTGCTCTTGCTATCTACCAAGGGAGTGCCTTCCATCCCAGCAACCACGCGGTCAACGGCGGCATCAATTTCAAGGAGTGTGATCGCTTCTTTGCGGCGACGGGCGGTGAGAATAGCGGCTTCATTGAGCAGGTTGGCTAAATCAGCACCACTGAAACCAGGGGTTCGACGGGCAACGGCTTCGATGGAGACATCGGGGGAGAGTTTTTTGTTACGGGAATGGACTTCAAGGATTTCCTTGCGACCTTTGAAGTCGGGGGCATCCACAACCACTTGACGGTCAAAGCGACCCGGACGCATGAGAGCGGAGTCGAGGACATCGGGGCGGTTGGTGGCGGCAATAATAATGATGCCGGTGTTGCCTTCAAAGCCATCCATTTCGGTCAGGAGTTGATTCAGGGTTTGTTCCCGTTCATCATTGCCTCCGCCGATGCCGGCGCCCCGTTGACGACCGACGGCGTCGATTTCATCAATAAAAATCAAACAAGGAGCATTTTCCTTGGCTTTTTTAAAGAGGTCGCGCACACGGGAGGCACCAACCCCGACAAACATTTCTACAAATTCTGAACCGGAAATACTAAAAAAAGGAACTCCTGCTTCACCGGCGATCGCCTTAGCGAGGAGAGTTTTACCGGTTCCGGGAGGCCCCACTAACAGAACACCCTTGGGAATTTTGGCACCCACGGCGGTAAAGCGTTCGGGCTGTTTGAGAAAAGTTACCACTTCCTGGAGTTCTTCTTTGGCTTCATCAATTCCAGCGACGTCATCGAACATAATGCCGGTTTTAGCATCCATTTGGAAGCGAGCGCGGGATTTGCCAAAGCTCATCGCTTGCCCTGGGCCGCCGGGCATATTGTTAGAGCGACGGAAGAGGAAAAAGAGGGAACCAATCAGGAGTATGGGAAAAATAAGGTTACCGAGAAAACCCCAAACCATGCCATCGTTCTTTACCGGATGGGAATCTAGCCTAATGTTGGCCGTCCGCAACTGGGAAATAAGATCGGGGGCATTAGTTGGCAGGTCTACCCGAGAGCGCAAAACGCGGTCTACTTCCGGGTCACTCACTTGCACGATCGCCGTGCGGCCACCTTCATAGAGGTCTACACTGAGAATGCGGTTAGCGTCTAAATATTCGAGGAACCGCCCGTAGGTCATACGGGTATTAGCCGTGTTATTGGTGAGATTATTGGTATTGTTGGCAAAGGTTCCCTGCCAAAGGAAAAAGCCCACCACCAATGCCGGTAGGGACCAAAGCAGAACGGTTCTCCAGGAAAGTTTCATGATATTTTCTTTAGGGGACAGAATAGGGCACTTGTATAGATTTTTTGAGATCAAACCAAAAGCGTTTCAGCGAGAAGGTCTATTTTTTAAATAATGACCTTGCTAAGGCTGTCAAGTCTCTAGCACAAATAACTAGGAGCTGTGAAAGGATCTTAACTAAATTTAACTTAATTCTCAGAATTCTTGCAACTGCTTCCAAAAAAGGTACTATGACCTCAGGTTCGCCGTCTCACAATCTCAACTTATTCTCTAGGTAAATTATTTTCTAAGTAAACAGGAGCATTATGTCGATTCTGATTGAAACCCTCAAAAATTTCAAAGCGGGTGATGAACGGGTCTTTCGGGCTGGAGAGACAATTTTCAAAGATGGTGAAAAGGGCGCTGGAATGTATGGCATTCTTGCCGGGGACGTTGCCATAGAGGTGGCGGGAAACGTGATCGAAACCCTGAGCGCCGGGAACGTTTTTGGCATTGGGGCAATTGTTCACCAGGACCATCTGCATACCTCAACGGCGATCGCCAAGACTGACTGTACGCTAGCCTACATGGACCGTGAGCACTTTTTCTTTGCGGTGCAACAATCCCCCGTGTTTGCCCTACAGATCATGCAACGCTACTCAGACCGATTCCGCCGCCTCAAAGATGTCTGGGTAGAGCATCTCTAACCCCGTTGTCGGAGAAAGGCGATGAGCTTATTAAAATGCTCGGGCAAAGGAGCGATCGCCGTGATTTCTTCATTTTTGAGCGGATGCACCAGGGTTAAGCGATGGGCATGGAGAGCCTGACCCGGTAAATTAACGCCCAAGGCGCGGGCAGAACAATATAGTGGGTCACCGACGATAGGGTGGCCCATTTCTTTACTATGGACACGGATTTGGTGGGTTCGTCCGGTTTCGAGCTGAAATTGCATCAGGGTAAAATTGCCCAACCGTTCTAGAATCTGCCAATGGGTAACCGCCTCTCGGCCGCCTTTTTCGAGGGGCACAATTCCCATTTTTAGGCGATCACCGGGATGACGACCCAGGGGAAGATTAACTGTGCCGGATTCTGATTTAGGCGCACCGTAAACCACACCCCAATATTCACGGCGAGCGGTTTTGGCCTTGAGTTGTGCCTGAAGATGCTGAAAGGCTTGGTCGGTTTTAGCCACCATCATCGCGCCGGTGGTGTCTTTGTCGAGGCGATGGACAATGCCCGGTCGTTGAACGCCGCCAATGCCGGTGAGGTCAGGACAATGGGCCAAAAGGGCATTAACCAAGGTGCCATCGGCATGGCCCGGCGACGGATGAACCACAATGCCAGCGGGTTTGTTTAATATTAATAAACTATCATCTTCGTAGAGAATATCTAAAGGAATCGTTTGTGCCTCTAGGGTCAGGGGTTGCAGTTCGGGAATGGTGATAATCAGGTGATCGCCGGCCTGGAGCTTCTGTTGTTTTTCGGTACAAATATTATCATTAACCGTGACATAACCCGCCTCGACCAACTTTTGTAGGCGAGAGCGAGAGAATTCGGGTAATTGAGCGGCTAACCAACGGTCTAACCGAGGCGCACCGACACCGGGGGATAAATTTGGGGGGTGAGCGTGGTCATTGACGAGTAATTCGATGGTTTGGGTCATGGGTATGGAAAGAGGCTCGTAAATTATTCTGCGTTCTTCTCCAACCTTAGTTCAAGAAAATAGCGTTTGAGGTGTCCTAATTCATCAGGTATGATGATTGGGGAGCCACCTGTTTGACCTTGAATGTCAGAGCCTGCTGAGGTGTTGTTAGAGCGCAAAACAAGAGAAGGAGCCTACTATCGCCAAACTCAACAGACCATACCCGGCCTAGAATAATGAAGTTTTAAACCGCTAACGTTATGCCTCCGTCACCATTCGCGCCGTTTCAGGATCAACTCGAGCAAGCTATCCAGCGTTACCGTTCCCAGGTCGATTTTTTAGTCATTCGCCTAGAGAAGTCCGAGGGCACACAAATTGCCCTGCGGGGTGATCGCCTAGAAACCCTCAGTGAAAGCGTGGCGATCGGGGGTCAAGTCCGGGCCTGTCATCGCGGAGGCTGGGGCTTTGCTAGTTTCAATCATTTGGCCAATTTGACAGAGCGGATCGAAGAGGCGATCGCAGCCGCTAAACTGGTCGGGGAAGAAGAAACCCTACTCGCTCCCGTCGAGCCGGTACGAATTCATTATCAAAGTCCGTTACAAGGGAGTCATCCGAGTCAGATTGCCCTAGCCGACAAAAAAGCCCTCTGCGACCACTACAATGACCTGCTGCGCCGCCGTAGCCCTAAAATCACCACCACCAATGTCCGTTACCATGACAGCAACCAAAGCATTCTTTTGGCCACATCGGAAGGAACCTGGATCGAACAATCCTGGTGTGACCTAGAAATGCGCTTTTCGGCCACCGCCCGAGAGGGTGACCTGGTGCAGACGGGGCGAGAAACCACGGGCTCTCGACGGGGCTACGAAGACCTTTTAGCCCTGGATCATGCCGTAGAATCCGCCGCCCAACGGGCCATTACCGCCCTGAGCCTGCCTAGCGTCAAAGGCAACACCTATACCGTCGTCATCGATCCCGTCCTGACCGGTCTGTTTGTCCATGAGGCCTTTGGGCATCTGTCTGAAGCCGATATGCTCTACGAAAACCCGGATTTGCTCGAAGTCATGAGCTTGGGGAAACGCTTTGGCCCTTCGGACTTGCAAATTTTTGATGGGGCGGCTCCCCCTGGGCACCGGGGCAGTTATGCCTACGATGATGAGGGCGTTCCGGCCACCACCACCCAATTAATTCGAGATGGAGTGCTGGTGGGGCGGCTCCATTCCCGGGAGACCGCTGGCAAATTAGGCGAAACCGTCACGGGCAATGCCCGCTGTCTCAATTACCACTACCCGCCCCTAGTGCGTATGACCAATACCTGGATTGAACGGGGGCAAACCCCGGTGGCAAATCTGTACCAAGGTATTCGAGAGGGTGTATTTGCTCGCAATTGGCTAGGGGGCATGACCAATGGTGAAATGTTTACCTTCACGGCGGGAGAGGCTTGGATGATCCGCAATGGAGAACTCGCAGAACCAGTCCGAGATGTAACCCTCTCCGGCAATGTGTTCAAAACCCTGGCTAATATCGAGGCGATCGCCGATGATTTTTATTGGGATGAATCCGGCGGCTGTGGCAAAGGAGGACAAAGCGGGCTAGCCGTAGGCTGTGGCGGGCCAAGTTTACGAATTAGAGAGGTTATAGTAGGGGGTGATATTTAAGCTAAGGTTAGAATTATGAGAGTGTAATGCTAATTCCAACCTTGGATAGAGTAGGCGAAGTACTATGTTTGGCTTCTTACTGTTTATTATTTATTTTTCAATCGTTAGTATTTTTTTAATCCAGGGTCGTCAGTGGTGGGTCAGGATTGAGACCGAGTCTCCTAATTGCACCTACTACTTTGGCCCCTTTGAGTCCCAAGACGAAGCCCAAGCCAATCACAAAGATTATCTCTATGATCTCCATGGGGAAGGGGCGCAAGGAATTCGTTATGTGATTGAGCAATGTTACCCCCGCCAACTCACCATTGTGCGAGGGGAACGAAATTGAGGGCAAAAACAGTTTTTTTATTCTATATTTCTGTGGTTACCCCTCTTGCGTCAGACTGGGTAAGCCGATTTTTTGAAAATTGTCGAAAGCCTTTAGCGAAGAGGGTTTTAGGTAATGTACTTGATAGAATATTACCGCTCATAGTTGTCGAGTATTGAAAACCTTGAAAGACCTTCATGAA
>JBGSZT010000128.1:0-4875 GCA_041750255.1 Synechocystis sp. | reverse complement strand
CCCTCCCGTCGCGCCGCCTCGAAAAGAAAAGCAAAAACTTGATGACGCGGTAGAAAAGCATAGGGGTCTTCCAAGCCAAAGACTGGTAATTGTGATTGTCGTAAAAGCTTTTCGGTCGGTGTGCCAATTTTATCGAGATAGTTGACAAAAATTTGGAAGACACAAGCCCGTAGGAGAGGAATTGCACGCACCATAAAATTTAATCTTAAAGATTTAGTTCTTGCCCATAGTAACTTGGCACGAAATGGCAAGCAAGAATGCTTATAGTCTTGTATTGTTATCTAGGATTCTACTCTTACTCCGTAATAAGCATAGTCTAGTTTGATAATTGAAGTTTTTGGCCCTCTAGCCCCCAACTTTAGAAGGATTTTGGACTGTATAGAGACTTCAAATCCCCTAGGATTGGGAGATTTGAGGGACAATCTTCAAAACGATGGGTTTTGAGCTAGACGGGGTTTGCCAGTTTTTTGGACAATTTTTACCTAAATTATCTAAATCTAAATATTCTCAATGAAAATTTTGGTTTCTGCTCCGTTTCACTTCTTTTTAATGATTGTTCTATTTTCTGTGGAGGGGATAGCCCAAGCACCCTTCCCGGAACCCTTTGCCTACCCCACCAATAATCAGACTCAGGAAAAACAAGAAGCGGATCAATTTGCTTGCTATAGCTGGGCAAAACAACAAACAGGGGTTGATCCTTCCCAACTATCCCCAGGAACAACGGCTCAGTCTTCCCAACAAGGTCAAGTGGTACAAGGGGCTGCGAAGGGTTCTCTTCTGGGAGTCGTTGGGGGCGCAATTGCGGGGGATGTAGGAGAAGGAGCGGCGATCGGTGCAGGGGTGGGGGCTTTAGCTGGATTATTTCGGAAACGAGAAAAACAACAACAACAGGCTCAATCTCAAGCCCAGGCGAATGCGGCGGAACAACAACGGCTACAAGCCTACTATCGTGCCTGGACGGCTTGTATGCAGGGGCGCGGTTACAGCGTTAATTAATGATTATGCAATCTCTAAAACGTGAAATCAAAAAAGTAGGCTCTCTCAGTCTTTTTTTCTTTATTGGCTATGGGTATATTCTGATCCTGATGAAGCTTTTTCTCAAAGAATTTTCAGTTGATGTCAGTATTTTGGGCAAGGTTGTGGTTTATGCCTTAATTTCTGCTAAATCTGTTGCGATTATGGATATGACGCCTTGGATGAATCGTTTTTCCGAATCTGCTCGTTATCTTCAAGTTTTTTACAAAACTGCGGTTTATACTTTTGCTGTTTTGGTGTTGAGTTTGCTCGAAAATCTTTTTCATGCTTATCACGAAGCTAAAGCCTTAGCTCCTGCCCTAACTCTATTCTTAGAAACCCGCAGTTTTAACCGTTTTTTGGGTACTCTTCTCTGCGTTTTAATGGTATTCTTAATTCATAACATTTTCCAGGAGCTTGATCAGTATTTAGGCAAGGGAAATCTCAGTAAATTTTTCTTTAAACCACCCCAATAATTTTTATTCCAAACAAATTAAACCATCTAAAATCATGACTGTAAACAAGATTTCGATTTTTATGATAGGGATAGTATCCTGCGTTCTATTTAACTCTCTAGGACAAAAAATTCCCTTAATTAGTCTCGTTCAAGCTCAGGATAACCCAGTAGTTCAAGATCAAAATGCCGCGCTACAAGCCGTTGCCAAAATGACTGAGGGCCAGCGTACTTATTATCAAAAAGATGGTCAATTTAGAGCGACTGTTGGCAATATTCAACAAGACTTTGGCATTAACTTACCAAGTACTTTTGACTATGCTGTGCGAACGACTTCTGAGGCCGCTTATAGTTACATTATTCCAGCCTCATCTCCGCTAAAAGGTCAGTTGAAAGCCTATGTGGGGGCGGTATTTATCACGCCGGATCAAAATCCTAAAATTACCACGATTATTTGTGAAAATAACCAACCAGGAACCATTCGTCCTGCCGATCCTAAACTCGTCCGAGGCACAGATTTAAATAATCCTACTAAACTTGCTTTAATCTGTGGGGATTTTTCCGTACAAGTTCCTGCATCGATGGTTAATGAATAGGTTGTACGGTTAGCCTCCATAAGCAATTAGTGATACACTCTTCCAACTTCTTACTCATAATACTACGCTCGCTTTTTTTACCCATTCTTAAAGGATGACACAATCTATGAATATGAACCCTATTAGCGAACAACAAGCCTATGAAATCGGCATTGAGGCTTATCACTATCTCTATCCCTTAATCACGATGGATGTCTCCCGTAAGGTTTTTACCAACTATCCATCAGGAGAAAAGCCTGGATTTGGGCCGATGAATGAGTTTCAGAGTTTACGGCAATTTCCGCCTGCCGATTTAAGGGTCGTTGTACGTCCCAATTTCGATACTCTGTACACGGTTGCATGGGTTGATATTACTCAAGAGCCGATGATCCTGTCTCTGCCAGATACCCAGGGACGGTATTATCTTCTTCCTCTCTTGGATATGTGGACGGATGTGTTTGCTGTCCCTGGCAAGCGTACCAGTGGCACCCATGCCCAAAATTATGCCGTTGTGCCGCAAAAATGGCAGGGCAATTTACCCGAAGATGTCGGGAAAATTGAGTCTCCCACCCCCTACTTCTGGATTATTGGACGAATTCAAACCAATGGAGTAGAAGACTATGGAACTGTGAATCAACTTCAGGATCGCTTCAAATTAACTCCGCTTTCTCAATGGGGTAAAACCGTCGCCCCCGTCAAAGTCGTGATTGATCCCACCGTAGATAGGGCAACTGATCCTCTTACCCAAGTCAATACTCTGACGGCGGAAC
Source organism: Synechocystis sp. (assembly GCA_041750255.1). Classification (GTDB taxonomy): domain Bacteria; phylum Cyanobacteriota; class Cyanobacteriia; order Cyanobacteriales; family Microcystaceae; genus Synechocystis. The sequence continues at coordinate 2,062 of JBGSZT010000128.1, read as the reverse complement.
ACTATTTCAGCTATGGAGCGGAGTTGATGAAATTGCACCCTCCTCACGTTACTGATTGGTCTATTCTTGCTCGTATAGCACGTATTGGGCTAAAAGTAGGGGAAAATTTTGATTTTAACAATGCCTCTCCTGCCATACAAGCTGGATTAAAACGGGCGGCAGCGGATGGGTTGAAGATGATGAAGGAGAAAATACCAACCCTCGCCCCAGTCATCAACGGTTGGCAGATGAATATAGATACGATGGGCGTGTATGGGAATTATTATCTTAAACGGGCTATTGTCGCTATGGTGGGTTTAGGTGCTAATTCTCCTGAAGATGCAATTTATCCTTTAAATGTTTGTGATGCAGAGGGAAAATCTCTACAAGGTGAAAATAACTATATCTTGCATTTTAAACCAGAGGAACTGCCTCCTGTACAGGCGTTTTGGTCTATTACCATGTATGATGCCGAAGGGTATCAAGTCCCGAATCCCCTCAATCGTTTTGCGTTAGGCGATCGCTCCAATTTGCGATACAATCCCGATGGTTCCTTGGATATTTACATTCAAGCCCAATCCCCTGGTAAGGATCAAGAAAGCAATTGGTTACCCTCTCCCCCACAGGGTCAATTGGGAGTTACCCTGCGCTTGTATTCTCCTAAACCCGCCGTCTTAAACGGAACTTGGAATCCACCCGCCATCCAAAAAATCGCTTAAACAAAAAATAACCTATCTATCGTCCTAAACGATATTAAATGCAATTCGTTCATCCAACTAATCAACGGATTTTATGACTGTATTTCCTAAGCAATTATGGATCTTTGGTTTGGCGATCGCCACTTGGATGATCCTGAGTCCAATGGCTTGGGCTTGTCCGGATGGCATGGTGGAAATTCCAGGGGGAACCTTTCGTATGGGAGCCGATAATCAATGGTCAGAGGAACGATCCGCTGAAGCTGTTACGGTTAGTCCTTTTTGCCTGGATACCCATGAGATAACCAATGCCCAATTTGCCCAGTTTGTGAAAGAGACAGGCTATCTGACGGTGGCCGAGCGGCCCTTATCCAAAGAACAATTTCCTGAACTCACGGACGAAGGGCGATCGCCTGGTTCCGTCGTCTTTCAAGCTTCACCACTAGGGCAACCGATTGAAGAATTAAGTTGGTGGCATTGGCAACCAGGTGCGGATTGGCAACATCCCGATGGCCCCGATAGCAATATTGAGGGAAAAGAAAATTATCCTGTCGTCCATGTAGCCTTTGAAGATGCCAAAGTCTATGCAAAATGGGCAGAAAAAGCGTTACCAACGGAGGCGCAGTGGGAATTTGCGGCCCGAAGCGGCTTAAAGGACAAGATTTTTGCCTGGGGCAATACCTATAACCCTAAAAAAGCCAATACTTGGCAGGGGGAATTTCCCGTCAAAAATACCCAAGAAGACGGTTATTTAGGAACAGCTCCCGTCGGCTCTTTTCCGTCCAATGGCTATGGTTTATACGACATGACGGGTAATGTTTGGGAATGGACAGAGGATTGGTATCAGTTAGGACACGATCGCCAAGCCCATCAAGTCGATCCCGTCGTTAGTAATGAAAAAGAAAGCTTCGATCCCCGTGATCCAGGAGTTGCCAAACACGTTATTAAAGGAGGTTCATTTTTATGCGCCCGCAATTATTGCAGTCGTTATCGTCCCTCTGCCAGGGAGGCACAATCCCCTGATACGGGAACTTCTCACATTGGTTTTCGTTTAGCTTCTTTTAACTAATCCTTTGATTGCGGCTAACCGTCTGTATGGGGCGAATGGCGTTTATTCCCGCGTTGTTCCCACAGCTTAAGCAATCTGGATTTTTTACATTTCTTTCCATCACTTAATTCTTTATGATCAGCAACTTTTTCTCTTTTGTAAATCGCTTTTGGCGGGCGCGAAGCGTGCCCTTGGCATCGCTAAGCTGTTAGGCATCTAAATCACATATAATATATCAAAAATGGCGGGATGAGGCATGGGAATTAAAAACTATCTAACACCGGAAGAAAAGCAAGAACTTCAGCAACAGTTGAAATTCCATGAACATCCAGACGTTCGG
>JBGSZT010000127.1:0-53316 GCA_041750255.1 Synechocystis sp. | reverse complement strand
TTCCAAAAGCCCACCCTCTCTACTTTTGCCTAAATTCCTGACCGCTAAACTTGATCGGTTTCAACCTCCTGATACACCATCCTTAGCTGCTTAGGGCAAAGCCTGGTTCCAGTCAAAAACTTAAGACTGTCCAGTTACATTACTAGTTGAGTAATTAATTTTTACATTTCGTTTTTCTGCTTCGATAAGTGGAACACAACTGTCCACACCAAAGTAATATATATTTCTTGTAGGCCGTCTTTTGTATATTGGTTTCCATCGATCACTACTTTTCCCATAAGGTTGTACTATGTTTTCGTGTAGTTGAGATGTTTGTCGGTAAGTATGAATTATTTTTAACTCACTACCTTCCCATAATGCATCAGGGCTTGGCAGGAAAAAATTGCTAAATTTATAGTCTTCTTGCTCTTCATTTGGTGGCTGAAAACAACAGGCTAGAGCATGAAGAATAGTTGACTTCCCATAACCGTTTGGACCAAGAATACCAGTTATATTTTTACTCTCAAATGAGATGCAAAGATCTTTGACATTCTTAAGCTTTGTTATCTCTAGCTTATGCAAGCGTTGTTGAGAAATCTGCATACATTTTTCTATGGGGTTTTGCAGCCTAATTTATGAAAGATGTTAAGCTTTCCCATTTTAGGTTACCCAGTATGGTTTTGTGATCGTCGCATCTCACCGATAACCTTCTCTTCTGATCTCCACAGATAGCTTGGAGGTCTAACTTATAGTTTTAACGTAATTGCGGTTTAATTCCTGCAATGAGGATAAAGTACCGCAGAGTCATACTTTAAGTCAAGTGCGATCGCACCAACAATCTATCTTCTAAAGGCGATCACTATTACCGTGAGTCGTAATTTCTAGGCGATCGCCGATAACTTCTCGGAACTCATCACAGATAACTTTGACGAGCGTATCGGTTTGATATAACGTTCCCAATCAACCGCCGCAGATAAACCCAATGCAGTTTTTTCAATGCGTCTGCTTTGGGTAGTGGAACCTTACAAATTGTGAAAGGTTTGGACGGTTCTATGTTTTCGACCTCAGCCTAGCATCAACTTAGCGATCGCAGGACGCTCGTAGCAGCGTTTCAGCCATCCTGTGACGTTGGGGAAAGGAGTCAGATCGACTTCCATTGAACCGACCCAGCCAACGATGCCTTGCAGATGAGTGTCTGCGAGGCTATAGTCGCCGATTAAAAAGGATCGTCCTTCCAACCCACCGTTGAGAATTCTGAGATAATCAGCAAGATCCGCTTTTGCTTTCTCCATTGCGATCGCACTTTTCATCTCAGGGGCGACTTTTTCCTGCGCGTTAGTCTCAGCGTCTCCCTGCTTTTCAGTCGGCAAGGATGCGAATAATCTGCTAGCCGCCTCCGCAAAAGTAACGTTACTCCATGCGATCCATTTCATGGCTTCGCCACGCTTTGGTCCTGGGGCAGGATAAAGCTTTGCATCTACGCCAAAGACTTCACCAAGGTACATCGTGATCGCAGAAGACTCCCAGATCGCTGTTCCTTTATGCACGATTACAGGGACTCTTCCGTTTGGGTTAATCTTCAAGAATTCAGGCGTTCTAGTGTCACCAACACTGATATTGAGTTTTACGAGATCGAACGGAATAGCAAGTTCTGCGAGAACAGCTTCAGTAATGCTAGCCGTGGACATGGGAGCGAAATAAAATGTAAGACTCATGATTGTTTCTCGTAGGGTTTGACTGTCAACTGTATTGTGAATCAAGCATAGATCTATCCTTCTGCATCGCATAACTATGGATGAGACGGAAAGTTTCCATATATCACCCCAAATATAGCTGGCAATTTTGCTTTTTCCATCATTTCCACCGCTAAGCAAGATTTTCTCCTGAGTGCGAAAGGCAATATACTGCTGTGATCGCTCTTTGTCAGTAGTTGTAAAGGCTGAACAAGTAAAACAACAAGGATATTTCAACTCAAGTTGAGGTATTGGCTTGGAGTTTTGAAGTTAAAGCTCGGAAGGTCAAGCCTAAAGCTCAATTCATCAAGCTCAGAGGTCGACAGTTACAGGTCAAAGCTCAAAGTTTGCAGGTTCAAGCTCGGATGATTAAGCCCAGAGGCCAAGAGATCGCCTTCAAAGCTCAAGTCTTCAAGCCTAAACCTCAAATGATCATGCTCAGAGGTTGTTTGAGAAGTCTGATTCGATCACTGAAAAGCTTATTCTTTCCTTGAGAGATAGTGCCTGAAAACCCTATTCTCTCCTTCCACTTGATCCTTTTCAAACATTCTCGTAGGGTGACCTTCAATAAGACCGGTCTAAAATCCATGGGTTAAACTAAGCCTAAGTCAGATTCTTTACACCCCAATCTGCCATGTCTCCCGAACTTTTAACCGAAACCCTTGCTCCGTCATGCCCAGAAACCGATTGGTTTCCAAAGCCACCCCCTACGGATTTGATTTTTGATGATGGAGAACCCATGGAAAGTAATCGCCATCGCCTAGCAATGAATGTACTCATTCGCTCCGTCTATGCCATCTTGGCTGAGCGCGAGGACTACTTCGTCGGGGGGAATATGTTCATCTACTACAGCCGTGAGCAAGCCAAAAATCGAGACTTCAAAGGCCCCAATATGTTCGTAGCACTGGATGTAGATGGTCAAAAAGAACGCCAAGGCTGGGTCGTCTGGGAAGAAGACGGGCGTTATCCCGATGTCATCATAGAACTAATGTCGCCCTCCACCGCTCAAGTCGATCTGACATCAAAAAAAGCCATTTATGAGCGTACCTTTAAGACCAGCAACTATTTCGTCTATGACCCCTTTAACCCCGCTTCTTTGCAAGGATGGTATCTTGGTAGTCATCAACGCTATGAACCTGCGAAAAAAAATGAAAAAGGTCAGCTTTGGTGCGACACTCTCTCCGTCTGGCTTGGCATTTGGCCCGGGACTCTCGAGCGAGAAACTGCACCGTGGCTACGATTTTTTGATCAAAGGGGAATCTTAATTCCCCTACCAGAGGAAATGGCAATTCATCAAGCTGAGATGGAAAAAGAACGAGCGGATCAGGCACAAGCTCTCGCTCAGGAAGAGAAAGAACGAGCGGATCAAGCACAAGCTCGTGCAGAGCAAGAACAGGCTCGCGCTGATCGCCTAGCTGAAAAACTACGAAATTTGGGGGGTGACCCCCTCTCCTAAAAAATATCTCGATAAAAATGAAAACGGGCAACGCCCAGATCCATCGCTTTCGATTTGAGTCCGGCGGGTAATGCAAAGACCCGGAATTGGTACACTCCGGGGACATCGGGATTTTGTTCCGGCGCCAGGCGAACGCTGAAGGTTGTACCGGGGGAAATTGGGGGATCGAATCTGACATCGAGCTTACCTGTACTTTCCTCCCAAGTGGATTTGACCACTAGAGCTGTGCCCTGATTCTGCTGAGTGCCAATAAAAGCCGTTGTATTTTCCGGCTCAAATTGAATTGGGTCAGGGCTTGCCTGTCGTTGAAAAATGATCTGCGCCAGGGGTTCCGTCGCGCCGGCAGGAAGACTAATTGTGAAGTAATATCTGGCCGCTGGCACCGAGACCGCGTTATAGGTGGTTGCCGATTCGACTAAGAGCGGAGGGACATTAAAAAAGGTTTCTCCACTGACAAGTTGACCGCCATGGACCGGAAGACCCATGAGCAAAATAGTCGCTAAATTTAATCCCCCCAAAAAATAACGAGCACGTTGATAATGCATAAACACTTGTTATTTGAGTGGTACTATTTTTACAGAATAGACGTCTAAAGAGGCTAAACCAATCGAACCTAACAATTCCTTCCAGTCGTCGGACTGAGTCGATTGCACTGAAGCGACCATCATCAACGTATCTTGCCAAATATTTTTTTGGGCATAATGTTCAGCTTTGGCTAAAGGGGTTTTTGCATCGGCTAATTGCTTGAGGAGGAGGGCATCGGGTTGAATGCGAGTGATTTTGGCTTCTACATAATCAACATAATTGATCGCTATCGGGCACTGGACTGAGAACTGCCAGGTATAGACTTGATTCACCGCCAACGAGACAGATTCCGGCAAGGCCAACGCTAGGATGGCCGCTTGACCCGGTAGGGGGATGGTTTGGCTAAAAATATCATTGCCTTGGGCATCTACCATAATTAACTCCCCTTTATTAAGGAAAGTTTCTGGTACATAGACAAATAAGGACGGATTTTTGAGAGTCGTCTGCGATTCTACCGTCGGGGCAATCACCTGCAAACGGGACTCCCCGGCAAAACAACTCAGATTACGGGAACCCGCTCCACTGGTAGAATTTGGTGCCCCCAGTTGAGTCGGTGCCGGAAATTTGAGACTGACCAACTCTGGTGAGTGGCGGGGTAATGCCAACAACGCGGATGTCCATAGAGTCAGGAACATACTTGTTAGACTAACCAACTTGAGACGCATTGGGGCAAACCTCATTCAAACAAGAATTGATTAAGAATGCTTCAATCTTAACTTTTTGGCATCACACCTGCGGAACAAGGGCATCCTGGGGCAGACCTTGGCTTAGATCAGTTTCTTGTACTTGCATCACCACCAAGGTCATATCATCCTGGCGATTATTTTTGGAGCCGACAAACTCACGCACCCGTCCAAAAATAAAGTCGAGAATGGCTTGGGGATGAGAGAGTTGCTGACAGGCTTCCTGGAAGACTTGGTGCAAATTATCTTCATCAAAACGATCGCCATTGCTATTCATCGCATCCGTCAGACCATCGGTGTAGTAGAGCACGACATCGCCAGGATGGAGTTGAATAGAGGCATCGGCATAGTCCGACTCCGCTTCTAGCCCAATTAAAGCGCCCTCTGTATCGAGCAAGATAATATGCTGACTCCTCGCTTGCCAAAGTAGGGGCGGATTATGGGCCGCATTGCTGTAGGAGAGCGTAGCGGTTTTAGGGTCATATTCAGAATAAAAAAGAGTGACAAAGCGATGGGAATTCTCTAAATCAGCAAACATAACTCGATTGAGATGCTGAAGAATTTTGGCCGGACTATGGCGATTCAATACTTCTGCCCGTAGCATTCCTCGAGTCATGGTCATAATTAAGCCCGCCGGAACCCCTTTGCCCATGACATCGCCAATGACAATGCTCCACGGTACCGCTTTACTGATTTCTTCGGTATCATCCCAATCTGCCGGTCGCAACTGGTCATAATTAGTCGGGATAAAGTCGTAATAATCCCCCCCTACTCGGTTGGCCGTCCGACAGCGAGCCACAATCTCTAATCCTTTAATCTGGGGGCATCGCCTGGGTAGGAGGCGGTCTTGGATTTCTGAAGCAATTTCAAGTTCTTTGTCTTGGCGCTCTTTGGAGCGTAACTCCAGGGTCAGTTCACTATTGGCGATCGCCACGGCGGTTTGATCGGCGATTAATTGTAAAAGTTTACGTCGAGTTTGACTCCAGACATATTGGGGATTTTCACTAAAGACATAAAGCCGTCCCCATTCTTGGTTCTTGATCAAGACAGGAGTACTATAAATACGAATCATCGAGCCGAGGGCAAGACGAATTTGTTCATCTAATCCACCAGTATTGGGAAGAGTCTCGGGATGACTATTAAGATTTTGAATGACGGATTTCATCGCCTGACGAATATTTTGAGTCAAACGTCGGTCTTGCCCATGAATCTGCTCTAGGGAAATTCGACCCTTCGCCTTAAACAAAACAAGCGCACTGCCATCAGCGTCGGTAACCCGACTGGCCATGAGCGGGGTTAATTCTAAAAATTGATTGATATTATTAAAACTACGGAGGGCAAACCCCAAGGAGCTTAATAAATTTTGAACTTTATTTTGTTCTCGATAAAGACTTGCCACTAATTCCTTTAACGCCAGCACCGGTGTGGTGTCATGGGAAGGAGAGGGGGCAGGAAAACCGGAACGAGAAGAAGACCCCGGCATAACAGACATGTTGGCTGACAGTTAAAACTAATAGGTTAAATGTTACAAAAAATAATTTGGCGGATGATTTGATTAAAAGGTATCTTAAATTTAAGATAAATTTCTGGAATGGCAAGATTCTTGATTTTATAGCAATAAAACTAAGTCTCGTTAATTTATTTGTTTTAACCCATGCAATAGCTATGGCATCTTAGCTCACTTTTTTTCAGATGCCAAGGGTTTTGTTAATTTGATTTAAAGGCTTGATGATCTGAAATACTCCTAATTTATGACTAACTCGGACCCTCCCTCACCTGAAAATATAGTTTGGATGGAGCATTGTGTGGCTCTAGCCCAAAAAGCCCTGGGTAAAACCGCCCCCAATCCCCTAGTGGGGTCGGTCATTGTTAAACAGGGAATAATGGTGGGGCAAGGCTTTCATCCCCAGGCTGGGCAACCCCATGCCGAAATTTTTGCCCTGAGAGACGCAGGAAAGCAGGCCCAGGGTTCAACCCTCTACGTCAACCTGGAGCCCTGCAATCACTACGGCAAAACACCGCCCTGCACAGAGGCCATTATTCAAGCCGGGATTGCAAAAGTCGTCGTTGGCATGGTAGACCCCAATCCCTTGGTGGCCGGAAAAGGCATTGAACGCCTGCGCCAAGCTGGCATTGAGGTGGTGGTGGGTATCGCCCAAGACCAGTGTTTGCGCCTCAATCAAGCCTTTTGTCACCGGATTCTCTACCATCGTCCCTGGGGAATTTTAAAATATGCCATGACCCTCGATGGCAAAATCGCCACCAGCACGGGTCACAGTGCCTGGGTGACGGGAGAGCTAGCACGACAACGAGTTCATCAAACCCGTGCCATCTGTGACGCGGTTATTGTAGGGGGGAATACAGTACGACGAGACAATCCCCATCTCACCTGCCATGGTGTGGCGGACAAAAATCCATTGCGGGTCGTCGTCAGTCGTTCCCTAGATTTACCCCGGCAGGCTCATTTGTGGGATACAACGCAAGGGCAGACTTTAGTGCTTGCCCCCCAGGGAGTCTCTTGCCAGCACCAAGGGGAGTTGGAAGCTCAAGGGGTGGAATTCATTGCCCTAGACCCCCTGACGCCCGATGCGATGATGGCGGTGCTGTATCACCGAGGTTGTCTCAGTGTGTTGTGGGAATGTGGTGGCAATTTGGCCGCGCCGGCGATCGCCGCGGGACTGGTGCAGAAAGTCATGGCTTTTATTGCGCCTAAAATCATCGGGGGACAAACAGCCCCCACTCCCATGGGTGAGCTAGGATTGCTCCGCATGGATGAAGCTCTAGCCTTAGAGCGGGTTAGCGTCACCCCCGTTGGGTCTGATTGGTTAATCGAGGGCTATTTGTCCATTAAACCTGGCCGATACGACTAAACGGGAAAAAACGGAAGATGGCATGGCCGATGATATGGTCTGTCGGCAAAAAACCCCAAATATGGGAGTCATTACTATTATTGCGATTATCGCCCATGACAAATAATTTCCCATCGGGGACTTGGAGGGGCGGCAAGGTGTAATGGGGCGCTTCGAGGATGTAGGGTTCTCGCAGGGGGCTACCATTGCGATAAACCAGACCATCGTGAACTTCGATGGTTTCCCCGGCGGTAGCAATTACCCGTTTAATGAAGGCCAAATCCTTTGTGTATCCCTGAACTTGTAATAAATCCGGTGGGCTAAAGACAACAATGTCTCCCTCCTGGGGCGGATGAAAATGAGTCGAGAGCTTCTCCACCACCAGGCGATCGCCGCGTTCGAGGGTCGGCACCATAGAATCGGAGGGAATATAGCGTGGCTCTGCCACAAAGGTACGAATCAAGAATGCCATTACCAAGGCAATCACCAACAACAGCCCATTTTCTCGGAGGGATTTCCAAAAACTAGGTACAACAGGGGTCACATCACGCATAAATCATCAATCAATCCAACGCTTTAGGGGATAATTCCCAAATCCTAAACTCTAGAAGAATATTTTAGAATAGAAAATCAAGGTATCAACCTTTACCATTATTCGGCAAAAACTAGAGCCAGCGGCATGAAAAATCGTAAATTTTGGGTCACTCTGCTTACCAGCCTTCTTTTCCTGGTGTCTTCCCTGGGCTGGACTCCCTCTGCCCTCGCCTTCACCGATGAGCAGAAACTCATTTTACAATCCTGGCGCTTAGTTAATCAGTCCTACTTTGATGAGGGCTTCAATGATCAAAATTGGTGGCTCCTCCGTCAAAAGTATGTCAAAGCGCCCCTGCGTAGCCGCGAAGATACCTACCAGGCGATCGAAACCATGCTAGGAACCCTAGACGAACCCTTCACTCGACTCCTGCGCCCAGAGCAATACCGCAACCTGCAAGTCAGCACCTCTGGGGAGTTATCCGGTGTTGGCCTGCAAATTAACCTCAATCCTGATACCGGTAAGCTAGAAGTGATTTCTCCCCTGGCCGGGTCTCCCGCTGAAGCCGCCGGGATTATCTCCCATGATCAGATCCTCGAAATTGACGGAGTCAGCACCGATAATTTCAGTCTGGATGAAGCCGCTACCCGCATGAGGGGCCCCCAGGGCACGCAAGTTTCCCTGTTGATCCTCTCCCCTGGAGCAGAGTCTGCCCATCGCCTCCGTCTCACCCGCGAACAAATTTCCCTCAGTCCTGTGGTTGCCCAGCTAGACCGCTCATCGGATAGCACGCCGGTGGGCTATATTCGTCTGAGCCAATTTAGTGCCAATGCTCCCCAGGAGGTGGGCCATGCTATCCAGACCCTGCAAGAGCAAGGGGCAAAGGCCTATATTTTAGACCTCCGCAATAATCCGGGCGGGCTCTTGCAAGCGGGCGTTGATATTGCTCGCCTCTGGCTCCCGGAGGGGACTATTGTCTATACCGTTGATCGCCAGGGGATTCAAGATAGTTTTACTGCTCTGGGCAAACCCCTGACAACTGCTCCTCTCGTGTTGTTAGTCAATCAAGGCACCGCCAGCGCCAGTGAAATCCTAGCGGGAGCCCTGCAGGATAATGGTCGTGCTGTCTTGGTAGGGGAAAAAACCTTTGGTAAGGGTCTGATTCAGTCTTTATTTGAGTTGTCCGATGGTGCTGGGTTGGCAGTGACCGTGGCCAAATATGAAACCCCCAGTCACAAGGACATTCACAAACGGGGGATTGTCCCCAACACCCTTGTTAGTCAAGGCCTCTTGACCTTAGCCCAGGTTGGCACCGAGAATGATAGTCAATACCAAGCCGCCCTGGATTTATTAACCCAGCCCATGATCTTGGCCAAGGCGGAAAAATAATTGGCACACCCTCCCAGGTTCGGGAATCTCTGCCCTGGGATACTTATCAATATCGGGAATTTCGGCGACAATGAATTGTAGTCATCTCTGAGGAGCGATGAATTCAGACGGAATGAACCTTCTAAGGATTATTACCGTCTAAATGCTAGTTGAAATCACCTAAAGTCTTACCGACTTCAAATATTTTTATAACTTATAGGTTCCCAGAGTTACAGTCTACTGCACATTTGGGAAAAATAAGACCACTAACAGACGTTTCGCTGTTTTTAAGGAGTCAATGCCGTAATGCCTACCGCTAATGTCAACACCGCTACAAAACAACCCACTTTCTCGGCGGATATGGTGCGGTCTTATCTGCATGAAATTGGTCGGGTTCCCTTACTGACCCACGAACAGGAAATTATTTTTGGCAAACAAGTCCAAAAGATGATGGGACTCCTCGAAGAAAAAGAAGCCTTAACGGAGCGGTTAGGCTATGAGCCGAGCCTAGAAGACTGGTCAGATGCCGTGTCCCTTGCCCCTGATCAGCTGACTCGAGCTCTACAACTAGGACAACGGGCCAAGCAAAAAATGATTGAGGCTAATTTGCGTCTAGTGGTGGCGATCGCCAAAAAATACCAAAAACGCAATATGGAGTTCCTCGACCTAATCCAAGAGGGCAGTTTGGGGCTAGAACGGGGTGTGGAAAAATTTGACCCCACCAAGGGCTATAAATTTTCCACCTACGCCTACTGGTGGATTCGCCAAGCCATCACGCGGGCGATCGCCCAACAGGCCCGTACCATTCGTCTGCCGATCCACATCACCGAGAAGCTGAATAAAATCAAAAAAACCCAGCGAGAATTGGCTCAACAGCTCGGTCGTAGTGCCACCCCGGCGGAAATTGCTGAGGCCCTAGAGATTGAACCCGCTCAAATTCGAGAGTATTTGAGTATGTCTCGCCAACCCATTTCCCTGGATGTACGAGTCGGGGACAACCAGGATACCGAGTTATCCGAACTCTTGGAAGATAGCGGTATCTCGCCCGATCATTACATTACTCAGGAGTTGATGCGTCAAGATTTACAAAATCTGTTGTCTGAACTGCCGCACCAACAGCAAGTCGTCCTCACGCTCCGTTTTGGCTTAGAAGATGGCAAAGAACTTTCCTTGGCTAAAATTGGGCAACAACTCAATATCAGCCGAGAGCGGGTGCGTCAGCTAGAGCACCAAGCCCTGGCCCATCTGCGTCGTCGCCGTGCCAATGTAGCGGAGTACATCGCCGCCAGCTAGGGTAATATCCAAGAAAAAAAATACCGTTCAAAAGCCCACTAAATCCCCCAATACTGGGGGATTTTTAATTAATTATTCCCCCCAAATGGGGGGCTAGGGGGGCAGAACATACTTCAAATCAATCGGCAACGCCAGCTTTTGTCACAGCTTGGTGCCACATTCTGGGCAGAAATGATTACGGAGGGCATTTTTTGCCCCACAGTGACTGCATTGAATCACCTCATTAAAGATAATATCGCGGCTTTTAACCTCCGGGAGTCCTAGCATCTGGGCGTTACTCTTGCCGGGAGCAACCATGGGGTAACAATTTTCGTCTTGGGTCACCCGGATATCCATCACCACCGGCCCATCGTGGGCCAACATTTCGGCGATCGCCGTTTTAAGCTCAGAAGGCTTACTAAGGGTCATGCCCTTGATGCCATAGGCGGCACAGAGGAGGTTAATATCCGGCATTCCCGATTCCATATTAGAAGAGGAATAACGTTCTTCGTAGAACGCTTGTTGCCATTGACGCACCATGCCCTGCCAGCCATTATTGAGGATCATGGTTTTGACCTTGATGCCGTACTGAGCCAAGGTTCCCAATTCCTGTAAATTCATCTGGAAGCTAGCATCCCCACTAATACAGATCACCTGCTCGTCAGGGAGGGCCACTTGGGCACCCATGGCAGCGGGTAAACAAAAACCCATGGTTCCCAAGCCTGCACTAGAAATCCAGCGGCGGGGACCATTGTGTAAAAATTGAGCCGCCCACATCTGGTGCTGACCAACGTCGGTGGTATAAAAAGCATGGGGCGCTTGTTCTTCTACTTCGACGATGGCAGCTTGGGGGGAAATACTATCCTCATACTGCGGTGCTACCAGGGGATAATCAGTACGCCAGTTTTTGATGCGGGCGAGCCAGTCCTGGGTCAAATGAGCGTGGGTGGGAACGTCAATTTCCCGAGCCCGCTGGAGCAGTTGCTCTAGCACTTGGCGCACATCGCCCACAATGGGAACCTCAGGAGCCCTGTTTTTACCGACTTCCGCCGGGTCAATGTCGATATGAATGACCTTGGCGCGGGAGGCAAATTCGTCTAATTTACCGGTCACTCGGTCATCAAAACGAGCACCAACGGCAATCAACAGGTCACACTCGCTCACCGCAAAGTTGGCGTAGGCAGTACCGTGCATCCCCAACATGCCAACGGATAAGGGATGATGTTCATCAAAGGCACCAATGCCCATCAAGGTCGTTGTCACCGGCAGTTGAAACCGCTCAGCAAATTCATGGATCTGAGCGTGGGCATTGGCAGTGATCGCCCCGCCTCCGACATAGAGTAAGGGTTGATGGGCCTGCTCCAATAATTGTAGAGCCGCATTAATTTGACGAGGATTGCCTTTAATGGTCGGGCGATAACCAGGAATAGACACATCTCCCGGTTCAACGGGAATATAATCACACTGCTCGGTGCCGACATCCTTGGGGATATCGATCAAAACAGGCCCTGGTCGGCCGGTACTGGCAATATAAAAAGCTTCTGCTACAATCCGCGCCATATCCTGGGCACGGCGGACGACATAGGAATGCTTCACAATCGGCAGGGTAATGCCAAAAATATCCGTTTCTTGAAAAGCATCACTGCCAATGGCATGGCGGGGAACCTGACCGGTCACCACTACCATGGGAATCGAATCTAGGTGAGCTGTGGCAATGCCCGTCACTAAATTTGTAGCTCCCGGGCCTGACGTACCAAAACAAACCCCTACTTTACCCGTTGCCCTGGCATAGCCATCAGCGGCATGGGATGCGCCCTGTTCGTGGCGGACAAGGATATGACGCAGGTACCCACGAGCTTCCGCCCGGTGCAGTTCATCATAGATCGGTAAAATTGCTCCTCCGGGATAGCCAAAAATGTGCCTAACTCCGTGACGTTCGAGGCTATCGATCAGAGCAAAAGCTCCTGTGCGACGTTGAATCGGGGTGACGGACGGGAATGTTGTTTGGGGAATGGAGGCAACCACGGGGCAAACTGGATAGGGTGAAGTGAGTGGGGAATGTCCTAGGAGAGCGGGTTAAATCAATTTTTACTCTGCTTGATTCTAGGATTTGTTTATTTTAACAACATTGTCGCGGAATTCTACCCTTCAAAATTCTGAGGTAAAAGCCTCCACGACTAAAGTGGCTGAGCTTTCGTCTTCGATCAAGGGAGTTTTGTTAAAGGTTTCGATGGAGAAAGGGTTTGGCGTGACTGCCGGTATAGGTGGCGGCGATTTGACCCTGACCTTGTAAGTGGTATTTGTAGGTCACGAGCCCCTCTAGTCCCACGGGGCCACGGGGGGGCATTTTTTGGGTGCTAATGCCGACTTCAGCACCAAAGCCATAGCGGAATCCGTCGGCAAAGCGAGTACTGCAATTGTGGTAAACCCCGGCGGCATCGACTTGATTCATAAAGGTTGCGGCGGCTTGAGTATTTTTGGTGACGATGCCATCGGTGTGCTTGGAGCCGTAGGCGTTAATGTGGTTGATCGCCGTTTCTAGGGAATCAACAATTTTGACCGCCAAGATCAAATCACTGTATTCAGTACTCCAGTCCGCCTCTGCGGCGGGTTCACAGCCAATAAGGGCTTGGGTTGGCTCATCTCCCCTTAAAACAACCCCTTTTTGAGCGAGGGCGTGGGCGATTTGGGGTAACAATTCCGGGGCGATCGCCTGATGAACCAGCAGAGTTTCAATGGCATTACAGGCGGCGGGATACTGGGTTTTGGCATCAACGGTAATGGCGATCGCCTGGTTAAAATCAGCGAACTGGTCTAAATAGAGATGACAAATACCATCGGCATGGCCCAGCACCGGAATATGGGTATTTTGCTGGATGTAGCGCACAAATTCGTTGGAACCACGGGGAATAATTAGGTCTAGGTAACGGTCTAGTTGCAATAATTCTCGAATTTCGGCACGGGTGGTTAAGACCTGAACGGCTTCGGGATTAACCTCGCTTTTGCCAAGACCGCGTTTGACCACCTCCGTCAAGACTTGGCAGGAGCGGATCGCTTCCTTGCCGCCTTTGAGAATAACGCCATTGCCAGATTTGATCGCCAAACTACAAATCTGAATCAGGGCTTCGGGTCGCGCTTCAAAAATCACCCCCAACACGCCCAGGGGGCAGGAAATACGTTTGAGCACCAACCCGGTGTCTAGTTCCCGGTGAATACTAACACTACCGAGGGGATCCGCTAGATTTTGCACATCCCGAACTCCGGCGATCGTGGCGCTGAGTTTGCTTTCCCCCAATTTGAGGCGTTCGTAGAGGGGTTTGACAATGCCTTCAGCCAGGGCCGCTTCGCAGTCCTCTTGATTGGCGGCTAAAATCTCCGGCGTGGCGTCGGTTAAGGCCTCTGCCATAGTGGCGATCGCCTGATTGCGCTGAGACGACGGCAGACCCCCCAAGGCGATCGCCGCCTGACGACAGGTTTGAGCAAGGGAGAGGAGAGAATTAGAAGACATTGCCAATGGGAAAAAGTTAGATACATTTCTAGTCTACGACCTGGGGAGAAATTTCTGGGAAGTCTTCAGAGCTGGCATAAAACCGGATAAAATGAATCACTCTAGTAAGTAATTATTTAACGCCAACCATGTTAGACCTGAGTGACCTCAAACGAGATTTGGATAGCCTCCACACGCGCCTGGGGAAAACCCAGGACTATCTTTGACCTGCCTGCCCTTGATGCCCAGATTGAAGACCTAGAACAACTGGCGGCCCAACCGGATTTCTGGGAACAGGCAGACCAAGCCCAGAGCAGTCTGCAACAATTAAATGAGCTTAAATCCCAGATCCAGCAATATCAGCAATGGCGAGAGCAGTGGGAAAACAGTCAGGCCATTATTGAATTGTTGGAATTAGAGTCGGATGAATCGCTCATGAGTGAAGCTCACACAACCCTGGGCCAACTCCAGCAGGCCCTGGACCGCTGGGAACTCCAACAGCTTTTATCCGGGCCCTACGATGCGGAAGGCGCAGTTTTGACCATTAATGCCGGAGCCGGGGGAACCGATGCCCAGGATTGGGCGGAAATGCTCCTGCGAATGTATACCCGTTGGGGTGAAAAACAAGGCTACAAGGTGCATTTAGCGGAAATCTCGGAAGGGGATGAAGCTGGGCTTAAATCCGCCACTCTGGAAATTGAAGGTCGCTACGCCTACGGCTATCTCAAGGGCGAAAAAGGCACCCATCGCCTCGTTAGAATTTCGCCCTTTAATGCCAATGGCAAACGTCAAACTAGTTTTGCCGGGGTTGAAGTCATGCCTGCCCTGGATAATGAGGCGATCAAATTGGAGATCCCCGACAAGGATTTGGAGATTACCACCACCCGAGCGGGCGGGAAAGGCGGACAAAATGTCAATAAAGTTGAAACTGCTGTACGAATTGTCCATCTCCCCACCGGCATTGCCGTGCGTTGTACCCAAGAGCGGTCTCAGTTGCAAAACAAAGAAAAAGCCCTTGTTATCCTCAAGGC
Organism: Synechocystis sp.; assembly: GCA_041750255.1. GTDB lineage: Bacteria > Cyanobacteriota > Cyanobacteriia > Cyanobacteriales > Microcystaceae > Synechocystis. Next base: position 38,341 of record JBGSZT010000127.1, on the reverse strand, counting down.
AAAACTATTAATTATTGCCCAGGAACAACGGGCCCAGGCGATCGCCGAAATTCGGGGGGATATGGTAGAAGCCGCCTGGGGGACTCAAATCCGCAACTATGTTTTTCATCCCTATCAGCTTGTCAAGGACCTGCGAACTAACCTCGAAACCACCGATATCACCGCCATTATGAATGGTGAATTAACGGACTTTATCGAGGCCTATTTGCGCCAGAGTAGCCGTGCTGATCTCTAATTTTGTTTGCAAGGGAAGACTAAAATAGTCCTTTTTTCCTTGACTTGCATTTTTGGGTCATCCTGATTAGAGTAATTAGCAGATCGATTTGATTTAAACCCTTCATAATTAATACATCAATTAATTGTATTTACTTGCATGAGTGAGTCCACACCTTCTGCTCCCGAAGCGCTACTTCCCCTAGAACCCAAGCCCACCTACGTTAAGTTAGCAATGCGGAATATGGTTCGTAAAAAAGGGAAATCACTAACTCATTTTTTCCTCACCACCGCCGCATTAATGGGCTTTTTGGTGGGAATTTCTTACCTTACCCGCTAGGATTATGCCAACTCAGTCACTCTCTTCCATTGCCGTTGACCTCAACCTACAGACCGTAGTGGTGGATGAGCCGACCGGGATTTCCCCCGAAACCTGGCAGACCTGGGTAAAAACTTGGCTAGATACATTAGCGGTCGCACTGCCTCCGGCGATCGGCTATGAGTTGACCCTGCGCCTCAGCGATGATCAGGAAATGGCAACTCTAAATCGTCAATTTCGTCAGCAGGATCAATCAACAGATGTGTTGTCCTTTGCCGCCCTGGAGTCGGAGTTACCCGACTATCGTTCCTTAATGACCGACGAGCTAGACTTGGAACCGCTGTATTTGGGTGATATCATCATATCGGTAGCAACGGCCGCTCGACAGGCCCAAGAACGTAACCATAGCTTAATCACCGAACTCGCTTGGCTTGCCGCCCACGGACTTTTACATCTTTTGGGGTGGGATCATCCAGATGAGGATAGTTTACAAGCCATGTTTACTCAACAAACCGAATTACTAGATCAGATTGGTATTTCAGCTCCTGTTGCTCCTTGACCTGTGGCTGCAAGTTCGATGGGAGTTTTTGCCTTTCACCACCCTGTTTTGGAGTAACTGTCCATGAAATCCCACTATCCTTTTTCCTCTCCTGCTCCTTTGGCTCTACCGCCCCAAAACTTGGCTGATACTTCTACTCCACCTCGTACTGCAACGCCTCCTAGCAAAGGGATGAGTAGAGATCTGGCCTGGCATATTGCCCCGAACCTATTTACTAGTTTTCGCTATGCTTGGGCGGGGGTGCGCTACGCCTATCTAACCCAACGCAATTTTCGCATTCATACAGTGGTCGGTGCTGTGGTTATTATTACCGGAGCCGCACTCAGATTAACCCCCATTGCCCTGGCTATTCTGGTAATCACCTCGGCCTTAGTGATGATTTTTGAACTACTGAATACGGCGTTGGAATCGGTGGTGGACCTAACCGTAGGACAGTCTTATCATGAGTTGGCAAAAATTGCTAAGGATTGCGCCGCCGGGGCAGTTCTTATTTCGGCGATCGCCGCCGTATTGGTGGGAGGCTGTTTATTGTTGCCGCCAATTTTGGCGCTTTTATTCTAAACTTAGGGGCACTTACTTATTTTGCTCCGAGGAGACCGGTTTTGATTCTGGTAATTGATAATTACGACAGTTTTACCTACAACTTGGTTCAATATTTGGGAGAACTGGGCGAAGAATTGCCAGTGGCCAAGGAAATTCTCGTGTATCGCAATGACCAGATTGACCTAGACCAAATTAAGCAACTCCAGCCCCAGGGCATTGTCATTTCTCCGGGCCCGGGTCGCCCCGAAGATGCTGGTATTTCCCTGACTTTGATTACGGCGATCGGCCCCTCAACCCCGATTTTGGGGGTTTGTCTTGGGCATCAGAGCATCGGGCAAATCTTTGGTGGCAATGTGGTGTCTGCGCCAGAATTAATGCACGGCAAGACATCCCCTGTTCACCATCAAAACCAGGGCATTTTCCACGGCATCGAAAGCCCGTTTCAGGCGACTCGCTACCATAGTTTGATCGTCGAGCGGGAAACGTTACCGCCAGATCTCGAAATCACCGCTTGGTTAGAGGATGGGATGATCATGGGACTCCGGCACAAACTCTATCCCCATATCCAAGGTGTACAGTTTCACCCCGAAAGTATTTTGACAGGGGCTGGTAAAGCACTTCTCAAAAATTTCCTAATTTCCCTCGGTTAAATCCGTTGGTAGCGGAGTCCGGGCAATTGGCTGACCAGTCCCATGAGTTCCAATTGCAATAGTCCGCCGGAGACTTCGCCAGTGCCTAGCCCAGAGGTCGCAACAATGTTATCAAAGGGAGTGGGTTGACTTAGTACGGCCTGAAAAATAGCGGCGATCGCCGGCTCTAGGTCAGGCATAGTTTCCACAGCAGGAGCTGACGGGGGAAAGAGGTCTAATTGCTGGGGATGATCCAACGTCGGTATAGCGCCCAAGTGAGTTAATAAATCCTGTTCATCCAGGATCATCGTTGCTCCGGTTTGGACGAGCCCCAGACAGCCCCGGGCCTCGGCCACCTCCGGGGAGTTGGGCAGGCTATAGACATCTCGATTAAATTCATTGGCATAGTTGGCCGTAATCAGTGACCCGGAACGCTCTGGAGCTTCCATCACCAACACCGCTCGACTCAAGCCCGCAATAATGCGATTACGGGCGGGAAAATTGCCCCGGTCTGGCTTTGTCCCCACGGGATACTCCGTGACGATCAGACCCTGCTGTGTGATTTGCTCAAACAAGCCTTGGTGATGGGACGGATAAATTAAATCTAGCCCCGTACCCAAAACGGCGATCGTGCGTCCACCGGCTTCGAGGCAACTGCGGTGGGCTTCTCCATCAATGCCAGCGGCTAATCCCGAAATGACAGTAAATCCGCTTTGGGCTAAACTCCGACTAATTCTTATGGTCCAGCGGCGACCGTGGTCCGTGGGATAACGAGTTCCCACCATGCCAATGCCGGGAATTTGTCCTTGGTTTTCGGCAAGATTGACTTGACCTTGATAATAAAGTATGGGCGGCGGGCTAGGAATTTCCCAGAGTAAACGGGGGTAGTCGGCATCGGCGGGAGTCCAAAACTGGGGATTACGGCGGCTATGGTCGGCAAATAAGGCTGGGGGGTCAATTTGCGAGCGTTGATCAAGAATCGTAGCAATGGATTTCCCCCCCAGTCCATTGACCTCGCCGAGGTCTCGGGGGGCGGCTTTCCAGGCATTTTCTAGGGTTCCAAATTGCTGATGAATTCGTTTAATTAAAATTGGGCCGACTCCCTTGAGGCAAGACCAGGCTAACCAATAAATACGATCTTGACTCACACCAAACTCCCTGGCTGTAAATGGCTATTCTCGAGTTTATGTTATCGTGAGGGCTAGATTTGGAGCGATTATTTTTTGCCAGAATGTCCATTACTGAGTTAGACCCCACCACAATTCCTGACCCCAGCATTGACCCCGATGACCTCCCCGATGATGGGGAAATGTCCTTTTTTGACCACCTCCAAGAACTTCGCCTCCGCATTTTTTACTCCCTAGCGGCGATCGCCGTTGGCATGGCCGGCTGTTTTATTGGTGTTAAACCCTTGGTCAAGTTTTTAGAAATTCCGGCTCAGGGCGTCAAATTTTTGCAACTGGCACCAGGGGAATTTTTCTTTACCAGTATTAAAGTGGCGGGCTATAGTGGCGTTCTGGTGGCCAGTCCATTTATTTTGTACCAAATTATTCAATTTGTTTTACCCGGTCTGACCCGACGGGAACGGCGGCTACTGGGCCCGGTGGTGTTGGGGTCGAGCATCTTATTTTTTGTGGGGTTAGCCTTTGCCTACTACGCTCTTATCCCCGCCGCTCTCACCTTTTTTATTAACTATGGCGCAGATGTGGTGGAGCAACTTTGGTCTATTGACCGCTACTTTGAGTTTGTGCTACTGCTAATGTTTTGTACGGGGTTAGCCTTTCAAATTCCCGTCATTCAGCTTATTTTGGGCTATTTAGGCATCGTCAGTTCTGGGCAAATGCTGGGGGGATGGCGTTATGTGATTTTGGGGGCTGTTATTTTGGGGGCGATCCTGACTCCCTCTACCGATCCCCTAACTCAGTCCCTCCTAGCGGGAGCCGTTCTAGTCCTTTATTTTGGCGGGATTGGGGTCGTTAAACTAACCGGCAATTGAGGCTCCACCATCCCGCTCATAACTTCGCTATAGTAATGGAAAGCGCTTAACATTACGAAACAAAGATGGCCTCCTCCCCTGCGATCCGGGAACTTCCCCTTTTTCCATTACCTGAAGTGGTGCTGTTTCCTGGGCGTCCGCTTCCCCTCCATATTTTTGAATTTCGTTATCGCATGATGATGAATACAATTTTGGAGGATGACCGACGTTTTGGAGTATTAATGATTGATCCCACCTCCGGGGAAATTGCAACTGTGGGCTGTTGCGCTGAGGTGGTACGTTGTCAGCGGCTCCCTGATGACCGAATTAAAGTATTGACTATGGGACAACAGAGATTCCGCCTGTTGGAGTACGTGCGGGAAAAACCCTATCGGGTTGGTTTGGTGGAATGGATTGATGATACCTACACGGGTCAAGACCTGCACCGCTTAGCTAAGGATGTGGATCATCTATTACATGATGTGGTACGCCTTTCCGCTAAGTTGACGGATCAACCCCTAGAATTACCCGAAGACCTGCCGGTTCTGCCCGTAGAGTTATCCTATTGGGTGGCGGGCAACCTCTATGGCGTCGCCAGTGAACAACAAAGCTTGCTGGAATTGCAAGATACATCCCAGCGATTGCAACGCGAAGCCGAAATTTTAATGTCTACCCGCAACCACCTTGCCGCCCGCACCGCTCTCAAAGACGCTCTTAATTAATCTTTTGTTCAATAACTAGAGTGGAATTCAGCCAGGCCCCACTGGGGTCATAGCTGCGGATCAATCGCTGACGTTCATGGGGTGTCACTAGCCAGCCAGTTTCCACAAAAAAGGCCTGGCGGAGCTTTAGGGTCAATGGGGTATTGCAGGATGCGCCATCGGGCAGGAGCAAAATTTGCCGAGGTATCTCTCCGGTCTTGAATAGCAGACGTGCAGCTTTAGCCGTGCCTTTGGCATCGCCAGTAATCTCGGCCGTGGAACTGAGGCTCTGTCCACCGAACGTTAATTGTTGGCGTAGATGATCGCCGTCTTGGTGAATCGTTAATTGGGTCGAGAATAGTTCTGGAGGACGTAGATCTGGATAGGCCGTGCAAGCATTACCCTGCCAAGTGCCAACTAATTGGTCAACGGTTAACCGGGGGCCTTCGGTGGCTTGGCTACCCGCACGAAATTCCCGAATCAGGGTCAAACTTTGGAAATTTAAGTCTTTATCAAATAATTGCACTAATCGTAAACGGCGATCGCCATGAACCAAGCCAAACTCGGCCCCAAACTCCGCAAAGGGAGCCAATTGCAATGACCCCTTGGAAAAGGCCCCTGTATCAAAAAAAATAATTTGCCGTCCCAAGGAACGGTAGTCCTGGCTATAGTCTTGACTAGGGGGATCGGTGTAATCAGAGTTATCGTAGCGGCGCAAACGAAATTTTACTAACTGATTATTTTCTAACCCTTCCAGGGTCAGAATGGATGGCATAGAGCCTAGCATTTCCCCTTGGGCTGAAAATTGGGTAAATGAGCCTCGCCATTCTCCGAGATTTTTCAGAAAGTTTTCCCAATTGCTTCCCATGATTTCAACGCCCACTTTGTAATGCTTTTAGATAGAGCCATACTCGCACGGTTTCCATGCCCCTGGGCTATGATCAAAGCAAAATCCAACGATCCCCGCCGCCCAGACTACTGGTTTTGACCATGACAGCCTTAACTATCCGGCTCCCCGAGACTATTCAATTCGACGACGAAAAATTTGAAAATTTAGTCCAGGTCAATCGAGAAACAAAATTTGAGCTGACGGCCACCGGAGAATTATTAGTTATGTCCCCCACTGGCGGCGAAACCGGTAATCGTAATTTTGAGCTTAATGGGCAATTTTGGCTTTGGAACCGACAAAAAGGATTCGGTAAAGCCTTTGATTCCTCTACCGGGTTTCAATTGCCCAATGGAGCCCGGCGATCGCCGGATTTGAGTTGGATTCCCTTAGAAACATGGCAAACACTAACACCTAGCCAACGTCGTAAATTTTTGCCCCTATGCCCTGATTTTGTGGTGGAATTAGTCTCGGATTCCGATGACCTGAAGGATGTACAAAGCAAAATGCAGGAATATTTAGAAAATGGTCTGCGGTTAGGCTGGTTGATCACGCCGCAAACTCGTCAAGTGGAAATTTATCGCCCACAGCAAGCGGTGGAACGTCTTAGCTCACCCCAGTCCCTGGCGGGGGAATCGGTTTTGGTGGATTTTGTTTTAGACTTGACCCCGATTTGGCAAGGATAGTTTATTTTTGCCAATAGTCTTTTGCAGGAGTAATAAAAAACTATTTTTGCCAGCGCTGTGCTGTCAAGGTGTATTTCCCTCCCAAATCTAGTGCTAGACTTGGCTTAGTCGGGATTACTAATCATTATCTAATCAGGAATGTCAATGCTTGCTTTTGTATCTGAGTTATCGAGAACCTACTGTGTGGGCATTTGTGCCTTCCTCGTGCCGGCGATCCTCTTGTTAACGATCCAGTCGCTGTTCCTTGGCTATTTTCAGACCTACGGTTGGCGCTTTAGGGGGTCTATCCTGGGAGCCATCGTGCTAGAAATGTTGCTAATAGCCCATGTTGGCACCTGGTTTAGCATCGGCGTTGTTACTCCCGTCACCTTTATTTTGTTGACGCTTTCCTTGACCTGTCTCGCGATTAATAGCGGGTTATGGATGATTGCGGATCGACAGGTTTGCACCGATCACCAAGAACAGTCCCCTTCAGACTTTGAATTAGTTTGACCACCGCATAGACAATGGCGATCGTCCATAGGGTGATGACAATTGTAAATGGTGCAATGCGAGCCAACCAAAGCCCCATAAAAATCAGGCATAAACCATCGGCCACTAGCACGCCTATTTTTTCGCTCCAGGGTCTGGGTTCCAAGGGAGTGGCTGACTCTGGGCAAAGTCGCACCTGAGCCAAGGTATTAAACCAAACCTGACTTAGCAACACCACCATAATTCCTCCGCCCAGATTAATGGCACCGAGATAAAATCCAGCCAATTCCCAGGCGATCGTGCTCCAGGTTAAACGGCTGAAACGCTTTAATTGCAGTTGTTGTGGGGCCTGATTTTTCGAGGAAAGTAATTGCTTGACCTCCTGAATCTGTGCTAAGTCAAAAACAGCCATGCGGGCTTGGTCGATCGCCAACAGGAAAAACCCCACGCCCAACAAACGCTGGTCGAGGGGAGTATTTTCTCCCAGGACTTGCCGCAAAATCAAGAGACAAGCCGGGAAAAATAAACTAAATAACCAATACGCAGATCGAGTCACAGGCCTAGGGAACCATCCTGGCGATAACCGGAGCACGGAGAGGAGTCGAAGGTTCCCCGTCGCCGTATATAGACGAGCTAACCGAGGCAATTTGGGCATGGGAGGCGCGAATCTGGCTATTAATCGCCACGGTGGTGGCATCATACAACTGAGTTGCCAGCTTCGGATACAGACCCACCGCAATAATCGGAATCAAGAAGCACGCCGCAATGAAGACTTCTCGGGGCTGAGCGTCATCAAATTTAGCATCTTCGGGCAAAATACAACTGGTGCCAAAACAGACGGCCTCAATATCCCCTTGACTCTTGGGTTGATTATCTTCTAAGCCGCAGGAGGGGGGCAATCCATCGCCGTAGAACAGTTGACGAAGCATCGACAGCAGATAAATCGGGGTTAAAACCAGACCCACCGCCGCCAGACCCACCGTTACCGTGCGGAAGGTCGTGCTGTAGAGGTCACTGGTGGAGTAACCAACAAAAATCGCTAATTCACTGGCAAAGCCGCTCATCCCCGGCAACGCCAGCGACGCTAAAGCACCCATGGTAAAGAGGGCAAAGACTTTGGGCATCACTTTACCGATATTGCCCATTTCCATCAATGACAAGGTATGGGTGCGGTCGTAGGTGACGCCTGCCATAAAGAACAAAACAGCAGCAATCAAGCCATGGGAAAGCATTTGTAGCATCGCGCCACTAATGCCCAAGTCGGTGAAGGAGGCAATGCCAATTAAGACAAACCCCATGTGGGAGACCGACGAATAGGCTAAACGTCGCTTCATATTATCTTGAGCAAAAGATGATAACCCGCCATAGACGATATTAACAACGCCTAAAATCACCAAAATAGGGGCGAAGTAGCTGTGGGCATCCTGCAAAATCCCTAGATTAAAGCGAATTAAGCCATAGCCGCCCATCTTGAGTAAAACCCCCGCCAAAATCATGGAAACAGGCGCTGAAGCTTCGCCGTGGGCATCGGGTAACCAGGTATGTAACGGAAACACCGCTAGCTTTACACCAAAGGCAATGAGCAAGCCACCGTACAAAAGTAACTCTAGGGTGAGGGGGTAGTTCTTTAGTCCGAGCTCGACCATATCGAAGCTGATATTATCGCCGTAGAAGGCCATGCCCAGGGCCGCCACTAGGATAAAGATCGAGGCCGCGGCGGTGTAGAGCAAAAACTTCATGGCGGCATATTGACGCCGTTGCCCGCCCCAAACAGAAATCAAAAGATACACGGGAACCAATTCCAGTTCCCACATAATAAACAACAGCAACATATCCTGAGCCACAAAGACCCCGATCTGAGCCGCGTAGAGCACCAACATTAAAAAATAAAAAAGACGGGGCTTGTAATTTACCTGCCACGCCGCAAAGATAGATAGAGTTGTCACCAAGCCGGCGAGTAGAACCAAGGGCATGGAAATGCCGTCCACGGCTAGGCTCCAACTCAGACCAAACTGGGGAATCCAATCGTAGCGTTCCACCAGTTGCAGGGAGCTATCGGTAAACGAGTACTGCCGACTAAAGCCATAGATCATTAAAATAAAATCCGCCAGTGCCACACCAAGGGCATACCAGCGGAGTTGCTTTCCTTCTTTGTCTGGGAGGACGGGAATGAGTAGAGCGGCTACCAGAGGCAGGAGGATCAGGGTAGAGAGCCAAGGAAAATGTTCTGCCATTAGGACAATGAGAAATTATACCTAGTCGTTTATGAAGTCATTATATTAAACTTTGTTAATTTTTTGTTAATTTTTTGGATGAATTTTGACAATAGTGGGTTGGCTTAGGCTGATTCGAGGGGAGCCATGGTGAGGCCATCCCGACGGAGTTGTTGATGGTAGAGTTCAGCTTGTTCTAGAGGCCCGACCCAGACGATCGCCTGACCATCGTTGTGGACTTGGTGGGTCAATTCCCAGGCATAATCTGGGGTCATGGCGGGAACGTATTTTAACAGGCAAGCCGCTACGTGCTGAAAGGTGTTGACATCATCGTTGAGAACAATCACCTTAAAATTAGGGTAGGTTTTGCGGACGGTCGTTGTGCCCAGATCCGGGGTTGCCGTTGAGGTGCTTGCCCATACCGACAGAGCGGTCAGATACGCTTGAGGCATAAATTAACTATTTGATTATCGGAGAATCTTACTCCAACAGTTTAAAGGGTGGATGCAGAGAGCGCAAAGGTGGAACGATCGCCAGACTTGATTATTGGCTACGGCAATAGTCTACGGCGGGATGATGGCCTGGGGCATTGGCTAGCAGAGGAGATTGACCAGGAAAATTGGCCCGGTGTGGCGGTGTTATCGGTGCATCAACTCACCCCCGACTTGGCCTTGGCGATCGCCGCCGTAGAGCGGGTATTTTTTCTCGATGCCAGGGCCGATTGGCAACCGGGAATGCCCCTGGTGACCATTCAACCATTAGCTGCCGAATTAAGCCATTTTCAGCTAGATCACTATAGTAGTCCTGGCACTCTTTTGGCCCTGGCTCAACGGCTCTATGACCGGACTCCCTCGGCTTGGTTAGTGGCGATCGCCGCCCAGGACTTTGAATTTGGGGAAGACTTGTCCCCCCTGGCCCAGGAGGCTAAACGCCAAGCCAAAGCCATGATTCGCCAGCAGTTAGGATTGAGAGTCTAGGCGATGGCAGAGGACAGAGAACCAGCCGACAAAGCCCCAAATTTGTTGCCCCATCATCGGTAAATGGCCTTCGGGAGCCCAGAGCGTAAAGGTTAAGTCCTTGTAGGGAACCATGCGGTTATTTTGTCGCCAGCCGACCCGCGCACAAAAGGATTTCCAAGTTGAAGATTGATGCTCTAGGGTGCCCCCCAATTTTTGATAGATATTTTTTTGGCTCTGAAAACCAAAACGTCCGTTACTGCCCTGGCTCCAAAGTTGGTCGATCAGATGCAGGTCTTGGAGGGGTAAATTTTCGACGTGAATTTTGTCGAGCCAACCCGCCGGTTCTCTCTGGGCCAAGGTCAAGAGTAAACGTGCCGTTTCTTGATCGGCTTCGCGGAGTTTGACTTGGCTGATCAGGGTTTTGAGGGAAGTATAGTCTATGCCTAGCTCTGAAATAATAGGATTCGCCGGCAGATGCGAGGGAGGAATCTTGGTCTTAGCTTGAATGTTAGTCGGGGGAAGGCCGGGAAGCGTGATCGATGACGGTGTCGGCGTCAGGGGAACGGCAATAGTCGGTTTAGGGAGGGGATTTGCGGTCTTAACCTCTGGCTTCGTCTCAGGGGCGGGGCTGGGGACAGAAGCCTTGGGGCGAGATAAAAGCACCAACCAATCGGGAATCGAGGCCGGACGATCACCAGCTTGGAGTTCCATGCCCTGGAGAATCGCGGCATTAAGGCGATCGCCAATTTTCGGGTTATGTTGTTTGGGCGGAATCAGAGTCGCCCCCTGGAGACGAAAGGGAGCCGGAAACGGGACTTGGAGGGTGAGCAGAAAATAGAGAGTCGCCGCCAGGGCATAGACATCGGTGTAAGCGCCTCGTTTAGCCCGTTTTTCGTACTGTTCCAGCGGTGCAAAGGATTCGGTACGAGAGTTGGTGTGAGTATCGATTTCATCCTGTACAAACTCCCGCGCCAAGCCAAAATCAATTAGAACCGCTTCCCGAAGCTTGGGACGTAACATAATATTGGCGGGTTTGACATCTCGGTGCAAAAAACCCTGCTGATGGACATAGTGCAGGGCCGAGCCAATTTGATGAATGTAGTAAAGTGCTTCGGCTTCTGGCAAGCCATGGCGAGATTGGGCGTACTGGCGCAAATTGCCGCCGGTGACAAACTCCATCACCATGCACCAGAGGAAACCTTCCTGACAGATATTATCGACGCGGATGATATGTTTATGGTTACATTTAGCCAAGCGAAAGGCTTCTTGTAAAAATCGTTCTTGATGCTTCGCAAAATCCGAGCGGGTCTGCATCAACGCATTCAGGGTCTTAATAGCGACCCATTCCTTACTCGGTCGCTCCTGGGCACAGTAGGTGACCCCCGCCCCGCCATACCCCAATACTTTACCAATGACATATCTGCCATCTTGAATAGGTGTTCCGGGTTGCCAATGGCTCATGGGATTGAACAGGTGAGGAAAATGCGAGGCGAGTCTTTGCAAATTCTAGCTAATTTGCGCTTTGAACCGTCAATCTTAGCCCTTAACCAAGAACTTAACGCCCCAAGGTTAATTCTTCTTTTTTGCCCAAAATTCCCTGGGGTCGCCACACCATCAGCACCATTAAAATCAAGCCAATGATCATCACCCGCAGGGCTCCGGCTTGGCTTTGGTCAATAAAGCTCAGATTGGGTAAGTAAAAACGAGTCAGGGAATCATAGGCCCAGAAAATAATAGCGCCTAATAGCGTCCCGGCATTACTCCCCGCTCCGCCGAGTACAACGATAATCCAGGCATTGAAGGTGAGTAGTGGCTCAAAATTACTGGGGAAAATGGTGGTCAGTTGCCAGGCAAAAAAACTACCGGCTAAACCGGCGATCGCCCCGCCTAGCATGAAGGATTGTAATTTATACCAAAAAACGTTTTTACCCAGAGCCCGGGGAATTTCTTCATCTTCGCGGATGGCTTTGAGGATGCGCCCCCAGGGAGATTGTTCGAGGAAATCGAGGGCCGTATAGACCCCCGCCAAAATCAAAAATGTCAGTAGCATCAATCCGGCTTTGAGGCTGTAGTTGGCCAAGGCGATCGCCCCCGGCACGTAGGCCGCAAGGATCAAAACCGTGGCGATCGCCGTCCAGATATTGAGAGAAAAAATAGAACGGGGCTGGTAACTTTTGCCTTGAATTTGTTCTCCTTCGCGGCGTTGTTGGCGCAAGCTCCGCAGAAGCAACCATTCTGCATAGACTGCTAATCCTGTCCAAATTAAGACCAAACACATTTTCATGAGCAAATTTGGCTGAAAATCCAGGGGAAGAGGATAGCGTTGGATACCAAAGGAGCCTTTGGTTAGCCATTCTTCATTGAGCGCCACCAGGCGAATCACCTCAGACACCCCAATGGTTACGATCGCCAGATAATCTTCCCGTAATCGTAGGGTCGAAGTACCAATTAATAACCCTAATAAGGCAGCGAGGGTCACACCCACCCCCACGGAGATCGGCATCGGCACGCCCTGGAGAGTCAAGATAGCGGTGCTGTAGGAGCCGATGGTCATAAACGCCACATGACCAAAATTAATTAATCCAGTAAATCCCCACTGTAAATTCAAGCCCAGGGCAAAGAGGGCGTAAATTGCCATAGAGGTTACTAGAAAGACAAAATAGCCACTATTTGCCACTAAATCAGTCACGATGGACTCCTCGTTTTTACTCTCAATGTTTTACTCTCAAAGTCCCCCTTCCCAAGCCGGAGCTTTAGTGGGTCGATGTAGGGGGATAAATCTTGATTTAGCTAACTGGCGGTAATCTCCCCATCTCCGTTAACTAATGGGGGGAGCAGAATAGCTTCAAAGTCTCCCTTCCCCGGGAAGAACTAGAAAATAAATTCTGTTCAAGCTAGCTGGTAGGAATCCCCCCCTCGCCCCCCTTAACTAAGGGGGGAACAAGAATTAACTCAAAGTCCCCCTTTCCCGAGCCGGAGCTTTAGTGGGTCGATTTAGGGGGATCAACCTTGATTTCGCTACCTGGCGGGAGCGGAATAGGCTACACCGTTAAAATGTCCTTTTCCTTCGTCGTAAACAACGTATCAACCCTACTCGTGGATTGATCCGTCAACTTCTGCACTTCCTCCTGGAGGTCTCTAGCCTCATCCTCAGAAATATCAGCATTTTTTTCTTGTTTACGAATCTCATCGATCGCCTCTCGTCGGATATTGCGAATGGCAACCTTGCCCTCTTCCGCGAGTTTGCTGGCAAGTTTGACCAACTCCTTACGACGTTCTGAGGTCAACGGAGGAATATTCAGACGAATAATTTGTCCATCATTATTGGGAGTCAGCCCAATATCCGAGAGGGAAATCGCCTTTTCAATTTGGGCCACACTGCCCCGGTCAAAGGGTTGAATAATAATCGTGCTCGCATCCGGTGTGCCAATGGTGGCCAGGGACTTGAGGGGAGTGTCTACCCCATAGTATTCGACGGTGATCCGGTCGAGGAGAGCCGCATTGGCCCGCCCCGTTCGGAGCGTATTGAATGAGCGTTGGGTCGCTTCAATACTTTTTTGCATGCGGTCTTTAATTTCAGCTAACTGCACAGGAACCTCCAACAATGGTGCCAACGGTCTCGCCCTTAATCGCTCGGACGATATTTCCCGAAACCGACAGGTCAAAAACCATGATCGGAATATTATTATCTTTGCATAAGGCGATCGCCGTACTGTCCATGACTTTAAGATCATTGGCCAGAACATGACTATAGCTCAGACTGGTAAACCGTCGAGCATTGGGATGGGTGGCAGGATCCGCGTCATAGACTCCATCCACCTTAGTAGCCTTAAACACCACCTCTGCATCGATTTCCGCCGCCCGTAGAGCCGCTGTGGTATCCGTGGTAAAAAAAGGATTACCCGAGCCCGCCCCAAAAATCACCACTCGTCCTTTTTCAAGATGACGAATAGCCCGCCGTCGAATGTAGGTTTCGGCCACTTCCTGCATGGCGATCGCCGTCAACACACGGGTAGGCACTTCTATACGCTCTAGGGCATCTTGCAGGGTCATCGCATTCATCACAGTGGCGATCATGCCAATATAGTCCGCCGTGGCCCGGTCCATACCAGCGGCAGAGGCTTTCACCCCACGAAAAATATTGCCGCCTCCGACCACGATCGCCAATTGAATGCCCAGTTGGCTAACCTCCGCCACCTCTTCGGCAATATCCGCCACGACTTTGGGGTCGATGCCATAGCCGAGATTGCCCATCAAGGCTTCGCCACTCAATTTTAATAATACTCGGTGATAGGTCATGCCATTGCCGCTCAAATTTGTCTCCCCATACCATACCATCAAGGGAATTCGACACAACAAAGTCCAACGGTTTTGCTCAAAAACAGTCCCCTTTCAGGTATTGTCACCACCCTACCGCGTGCCAATAAAAAAGGTGGGCCGAAACCCACCCTTTGCCTAAAAATAGTTGCCCCTAGGGAGCTAGAGCATTCCCCCGGAGTAAGCTACCGATGGTTTTAGCGGTAATTTTCATTTGCACCAAGGGATTAGCAGGAACAACGGTTTTATAGAGATAACTATCGAAGGTCAATTTTTGAACATCGATATCCGCGCACATTTCCACAAAGGCTTCGCGGGTGGCATCGGTACGATAAAAGACCCGTTGCAAAATGTCTAAGACCAGGTAGGTAATACCGTAGCGTTTGTCCCACTCTTTGATGTCAGCTTCCGTAGGAATGGTTTGACCGTAATTGCTGGTAGCCACAATGGTTTCCCCAGCATTATCACCTTTTTAGTCCAGAAGCAAGTATATCTTCTACAACCACAGGCGTTGAATCGGATAATCATCCAGAGCTTGATCACGACTGACTAAAATAAGAGAATGATTAATTGCTTGAGATACCAAAATACGATCAAAAGGATCTTTATGATGTAAGGGAAGATTATAAAGTTGAATTGTGTCTTTTAGGGTAATAGGTAATAACTTAAATCGGGTTGCTTTAAAACTAGCTTCAATACTATTGAAATCATCACAGAGAGAAAGTTTGCCAATTTTTAGTTTAATAGAAATTTCCCAAAAGCTGGCAATACTAACAAAAACGTTATCCATATTTTCTAAGGTATCTCGTGTCGTGACAGGCAAATTAGGATCATCTTCTGCCAACCAAATGAAAACGTGGGTGTCTATCAAAACAGAATTCATTACATATACTCCTCAAATTCTTCTAAGGGAGCATCAAAGTCTTCGGGCAGAGGTAAGACAAAGGTTCCTTTCATTGATCCTGCTAATGGCTTTTTGGGTGTATTTAAGGATTTATTCATTAAATATTCGGCATAGTGTAAAAGCTCTATTTTTAGGTCATCGGGAAGGTTTTCGGCAATATTTAATAAGTTAGTTTCATTAGTCATTTTAAAGTCCTTGAATTTAATGTAATTGGTCACTTTTTTATAATTTATCAATGAGCTAATCATTGTTATCGAATTTCTTGAAGATTTTTCATATTTGTTTTAAAGGTCGATTGTATAAATTAATTTTATGGTGAGTTACCCTCCTCTAACACATCCTACGCCTAAACAGCAATTTTCAATGGTTGAAAAGTAAAAACTTGACAGGATTTTTGAATGAGCAATTTTGCATCTTCTTTGCCTTGTCCCGTAAATAAGTTAAAAATGACTACTTCATCTTGAGAATATATTTGTAGGAGTCCAAAATCTTTTATTCGGGAGTAAATCAAGGGAATTTTAGCCATTGATAAAAGCTTTGCTTTTTTCTGATCTCGTTCCTTTGCATTGTCTGAGTCGTGATATATTGACTGAAATTCAACTGCTAAACATGGCATAAAATTAAAGTCTGTAACTAACGCATCAATACTAGAACTAAAGAAAAATTTTCTAAGATCAGCATCAATGAATGTTTTCAGTTCACAAACTTGAGATAAGCTCACCTGAGTATAAATTTTAGCATTTTTATCAATGCAAGTTTCTAAAAATTCAAGCATTCTCTCTTCATAAGGATTGACTAATCGTTTAACTTGCAGAGACATAATTTAAAGCTCCATTAATCTAGTAATAGAACAATCTAGAAAAAGTTCAAGAATTTCTTTGGATTCTATGCAAATTTCTCTTGTATAGGGAAAAAGAGAGGATTCTGAAAGCATAATTGCACATCCAACATCAAAAATTTCTTTACAAAAAAAACTCATTTCATCGATAGAACAAGAAATGATATAATAATTTTTGAATTCTTCTTGAAAATCTTCTCTGCCTCCAAAATCATTGATAATGCGAAGAAAATCTTCTTCACACGATGGTATAACCCACCATAAGGAATGAATCGGTTGCTCCCATAAAGAATTTAAGTCACCTTCTTCCATTAAAGCTAGATTGGTAGGTTCTATTGCTATCACCATTGTTAGAGTATTGTCTAAAATAGTTTTGGGAATCGAAATTAATAACGTATCTTCACGACTTGACAAAATAAGTTGATAACGTTTTGCTCCCTTTTTGGGTTGTTTTAATTTGTAACCAACATACTGTGATTTTAGGTTTTCTGTATATTTTTCATAAAATCCTCTTTGCTTTAATGAGGCAAGAGCAAAAGACAATAAATCTTCTCCACCTTCAATAACTTGTATGATGGTTGAAATAACACGAGGAACACCATTTTCTACTCGAATACGTTGTATTAAATCAAACTCTTGAACAGTCGTCGCCATAAACCTAAAAATCTTAACTAAGGTTACTGGATTTAATATAACGCCTCTATCGAATTTTGCCAAGTATCTTAGCCAAGATTTTTGAGAAATATATTTTTGATAAGTGAAAAGCTTGCAAGATAAGCTTTTTGCTGTGTTTTTGTAAAAAAAGAGTGAGCCGAAACCCACCCTTCTCTATTTTCTGATTTTCTGATTTTCTGAAAGTTAACCCAACTAGGGAGCTAGAGCATTGCCCCGGAGTAAGCTACCGATGGTTTTAGCGGTAATTTTCATTTGCACCAAGGGATTAGCAGGAACAACGGTTTTATAGAGATAACTATCGAAGGTCAATTTTTGAACATCAATATCCGCGCACATTTCCACAAAGGCTTCGCGGGTGGCATCGGTACGATAAAAGACCCGTTGCAAAATGTCTAGCACCAGATAAGTGATGCCGTAGCGTTTGTCCCATTCCTTGATGTAGCCCTTGAGGTCAGCTTCCGTGGGAATGGTTTGACCATTGTTGCTGGCTTGCACAATGGTTTCTGCACACATACGAGCCGATTTAGCGGCAAAGTAAATGCCTTCCCCGGAGGATTTGGTCACGGTTCCAGCGGCATCTCCCACCAGGGCCACCCGACCGACGACGCGACGGGGACGGGGATGTTCGGGAATCGGATGAGCTTCTACTTTGATGATTTCACCGCCTTCGAGTTTGCGGGCGGCGCGGGCGCGAATCCCCGCTTGCAGGTCTTTGATGATGGCTTTATTGACCTTCATCGTTCCTGTGCCTACAGCAACGTGGTCATACTTGGGGAAGACCCAGGCGTAAAAGTCGGGAGAAACATCATCACCGACATACATTTCTGCCAAATCTTCGTAGTAGGCCATTTTGTCTTCCGGCAAACGAATACGCTCTTGGAAGGCGATCGCGTAGTTGTAGTCACCGGCATCAATGGCCTTAGCAACCCGAGAGTTGGCACCATCGGCCCCAATCACCAGGTCAACCTTCAGAATCTTCATTTCTCCCTTGGTGTCACCGTTACTGTGGTCGGCGTAGTGGAGGGTATAGGGATCGGTGTTATTGCCCGGAATATCCAGCTTGTATACTGTACCGTTGATTAAATTTGCGCCTAATTTGGCGGCACGCTCGCGCAGAAAGCCATCTAGGACTTCGCGGCGGCACATGCCAATATATTCATCGTCCTTGAGGGTGTGACCGATATTAACTTCGATGTTGGAGGGCGAGATCATTTTCATTTTCCGCACCTGACGGTCGATAATCTCAGGGGGAAGCTCAAATTCACTCACCATACATAACGGAATTGCACCACCGCAGGGTTTGGCGTTATCCAGTTTCCGCTCAAACAGGTAGGTTTCAATGCCCGCTTTTGCTAAGATTTCTGCGGCGGAAGAACCAGCGGGCCCTCCTCCTACGACAGCTACCCGTAATACCAAAGCCTTTCTCCTAAAATTTCTTTTACAGTGAGCGAGTACGACTCGAATCCTATCACGGACATTTTGATTGAGGCTAGGCGATCGCCTTGGTTAGGGGCATCTTGCAATAGAGCTTTACAAGCTTGTTACAAAACTTCACGAAAATGCCATCACCATTGACAAAAGCAAGGTTTAGTAATTGATAGAGCTGAATGTTTGCCTCAATCCCAATGACTGTTTGGGTAATACAAAAAAAATCTGTTCTCGCCCGCCCCAGACTTGCCAAAATCGTGCTGAAAGTTTGGCGTGGATAGGCTAAAATAAGACTCTAGTATTGATTTTTCTTAAGTAAATCCCCGGTTGAGACGTTCATGGCGACCATCGAAAACACTTCTGAGCGAGAAAAGGCCCTTACCGCCGTATTGACCCAAATTGAGCGTAATTTTGGCAAAGGTGCCATTATGCGCTTGGGAGATGCGGTACAAATGCGTGTCGAAACCCTGTCCACCGGCGCGTTAACCCTAGATCTAGCCCTTGGTGGCGGACTACCCAAGGGACGGATTATCGAAATCTATGGCCCCGAAAGTTCCGGCAAAACCACCCTGGCCCTCCATGCCATTGCCGCGACTCAAAAAGCAGGGGGAGTCGCCGCCTTTGTGGATGCAGAGCACGCCTTAGACCCGACCTATTCCGCCGCCCTGGGTGTTGATATTGACAATCTTTTGGTGGCTCAACCCGACAACGGGGAATCCGCCCTGGAAATCGTAGATCAATTGGTACGCTCGGCGGCGGTGGATATTGTCGTGATTGATTCCGTGGCGGCCCTGGTGCCCAAGGCTGAAATTGAAGGGGAAATGGGCGACACCCAAGTGGGTTTGCAAGCTCGATTGATGAGTAAAGCTCTGCGAAAAATTGCCGGTAATATCGGCAGATCCGGCTGTTTGGTCATCTTTTTAAACCAATTGCGCCAAAAAATTGGGGTTAGCTACGGTAGCCCGGAAATTACCACCGGTGGTACCGCCCTCAAATTCTATGCGTCGGTACGTCTTGATATTCGTCGTATTCAAACCCTCAAAAAAGGAACGGAGGGAGAATACGGGATCCGGGCCAAGGTCAAGGTTGCCAAAAACAAGGTCGCTCCGCCCTTCCGTATCGCTGAATTTGACATTATTTTCGGCTCTGGTATTTCCCAAATGGGCTGTGTGGTAGATTTAGCCGAAAAAGCCGATGTTATTGTCCGCAAGGGCGCTTGGTATAGCTACAACGGCGAGAATATAGCCCAAGGTCGTGATAACGCCATGAAATACCTTGAAGAGAATCCTGAGATTGCCCAACAGGTGGAACAACAGGTGCGCGAGAAGCTGGCCCTGGGATCCATCGCCTTACCGGTGGAATCCAGTGACTCGGATGATGACATGGGCGGGGACGATTCGTAGTCAAGGGGCGATCGCCGTTTTGGCAAAAAATGGTGATCATCGAAAAAACCGCCCCGAAGGACGGCACAAGCGATTTCTCGTGTGTGAGGAGGAAGTTGCATCAAAGATTAATGGCACAATTCTTGCCCTCACTGTAGGTAAGATTCTAAACGAAAACCGGGGGTCATTGACTCCGCCAAGGAGCCCAGACCCTACTGGCAACGAATAAACGGCTCAAAATCACAGAGGAGACACTATGGCCAAGGTAATGATTGTAGGAGCAGGGGGCGTCGGAAGCGTCGTCGCCCATAAATGCGCCGCCCAAGCAGAGTTTACAGATATTTTGTTGGCAAGTCGCACCGTGGCAAAATGTGACCAGATTGCCCGTCAGATTGATTCCCCCAAGCTCTCCACGGCGGCCCTAAATGCCGATAATGTGGCGGATACCGTTCAATTATTGCGGAACTTTCAGCCCGATATTTTAATTAATGTCGCCTTGCCCTACCAAGATTTGGCGCTGATGGATGCTTGTTTAGAGGCTGGTGTCGATTATCTCGATACCGCCAACTATGAGCCGCCGGACGTGGCTAAATTTGAATATCGTTGGCAGTGGGCCTATCAAGAAAAATTTCAGCAAGCGGGCTTGACCGCCGTTCTGGGCTGTGGCTTTGACCCAGGGGTGACGGGGGTTTTTACCGCCTATGCCCTCAAACATCATTTTGATCAGATTCACTCCCTAGATATTGTGGATTGTAATGCGGGTAGTCATGGTCAATCCTTTGCCACAAATTTTAATCCAGAAATTAATATCCGCGAGATTACTCAAAAGGGACGCTACTACGAAAATGGTGATTGGCGAGAAGTTGATCCCCTCTCTATCCATCGCCCCATTGCCTACCCCCACATTGGCGATCGGGAATCCTATTTGCTCTACCACGAAGAACTGGAATCCCTGGTTAAAAATATCCCTGGACTGAAGCGGGCTCGATTTTGGATGACCTTTTCGGAGGCTTACATTACCCATCTCCGGGTTTTAGAAGCGGTGGGCATGACTCGCATTGATGAGGTGGACTATCAAGGCCAAAAAATTGTGCCGTTGCAATTTTTGAAAGCTGTATTACCTGAGCCGGCATCCCTGGCCGAAAACTATTCAGGCCAAACCTCCATCGGCTGTCATCTCCAGGGCATTAAGGACGGTCAAGCCAAAACCTATTACATCTACAACAACTGTGACCATGCAGAGTGTTTTAAAGAAGTGGGGTCCCAGGCAATTTCCTACACGACGGGAGTTCCCGCTGTCCTGGGTGCCATGATGGTGGTTAAGGGTCTGTGGAAAAAGCCCGGTGTCTTTAATGTCGAAGAATTTGACCCCGATCCCTTTATGGCATTACTGGGCTCCTTGGGATTGCCGTGGCATGAAGTGATTGATCAACCTTCTCCCTTTGAGTCTGTTTAATTGGGCGATGACCTATTTTTGAGCCACTAGGACTCCCATTAAGCCCCCGGCAATGGGGTAGTGGACTGCCTTCGTAAATCCTTGCTCCAGGGCGATTTTAACCTGCTCTGACCCCAGGGGAAATCGGTCTAGGCTCGGTTGAATGTAGGCATATTCCTCACTGACCTGGAAATAGTCAGCGATGGGTAAGACCAACGTGTTGAGGTACCAAGACTGAAAATCCTTGACCCAGGTATTAGTCGGTCGATTGAAGTCTAGAATTGCCACCCTTGCCCCGGGTTTAAGGACGCGGTGGAGTTCCCGCAGGGCTTGGGGAATATCACCCACATTCCGCAGACCGTAGCCCATGGTGGCGCAATCAAAACTATCGCCACTGAAGGGCAGAGCCAGGGCATCGCCCTCTTGCCACTGTACGGTTGCCTGGGTGCTGCTTCGAGGCTGGCGTTGAGCGGCGATCGTCAATAATTCGGGACAAAAATCTAGCCCAATTACCTGACCATTGGGTCCGACGGTTTTGGCCAAGCGTTGACTTAAATCCCCCGTGCCACAACAGACATCCAGGGCCAGATCGCCCACGTGACAACCGCTCCAGGCTACGGTCATGGCCTTCCACACCTGCTGTTGTCCCAGGCTTAACCAGCCATTGATTGGGTCATAGACCGGAGCAATGCGCGCAAAAATGGCTTTAACATCGGTGGCGGAGGGGCGGGGAGACTCTGACATGACAGAAAATTTTGAGAGAACTATGATTACCAGGGTAAACGAGAGCCATCCCAAGAAAAAAATTCTCCACTATCCGCCGGGGTTAGTCCCTGGATCACTGCCATCAATTGGCCAACGGTACGCTCGACGCTAAAGAGTTTTTCCGGCGGTACATTTTTTTGAAAGGGTAGAGATAGGCCGGTATCTGTCGTACCGGGGTGGAGCATCACAATGATCGCTTGGGGCGCAACTCTTTTATATTCAATGGCCGTGGTTTTTAGAAACATATTCAATGCCGCCTTCGAAGCTCGATAGCCATACCAGCCCCCCAGAGAGTTGTCGCCAATGCTGCCCACCTTGGCCGAGAGCGTCGCAAAAATACTGGGGTCAGGGTGTCGCAACAAGGGCAACAAATATTTGGCCAACAACACCGGCCCAATGCTATTGACGGCAAAATACTGCTGTAGGCGATCGCCGTTGAGATGGCGCAAACTTTTTTCGGGTTGCCAATCAGGGGTATGGAGAAGCCCAACACAATTGACCACATAATCCAGACGGGGAATGGATTCTCCTAGGGTTTTGGCCAAGTCTGCTATCTGAGCTTCTTCGCTTAGATCCAACGGTAGACAATGCAGGCGATCGGGAAATTTTTGTTGTAAGTCTGCCAGGTCAGAATTCCAGCGGCGATAGGTGGCAAACACCTGGGCTGGCCCCCCATGAGGTGAGTTAGTTAAAAAATACTTGACAAATCCAAGGCCAATGCCCCCAGATGCTCCGACGACTAAACAATAACGGGGTACTTTTTCTCCATGGAGCGGTTCAATAAACATGAGTGTTTTTGGAGCAGTGCTAGAGAGTGTCTTGGTATTCCTGGAGTAGAGCTAAAATATCAGCTAGTTGTTGTCGGTGGAAGTTGTTGGGTTCAAGCTGGTGTCGGATGATCGCAATACGATATCGAGTTTCAATTCGAGTTCGGCGAGTCTCGCGTTCTCTTGCCTCAAGGCGTTGATACTCTTCTCGTACCGAATCCTCTTCTCTTCGTCGAGCTTCCCGTTCCATTCGTCGATTTGCTTGTTCTCTTCGTTCAGTCTCCTCATCTCGGCGTTGTATTTCCTCAAAGCAGACAAACCTCCGTAGGGGTTGATCCAAGACCACAAGCGAGAAAGTAGCCCCGGCGAGGAGGAGTCCTGCCCATTGGGGAAAGTGGATTTGGTAGTTTCGGAGTTGGAGGGTGTCATATTTGAGAAAGACTCCTAGAACAAAGACCAGTAGGGCAGTCAGGATGGCGATAAAAGTCTGAAAATCTGGTATTGCTTCGCTGTGACTACGATTTTATCCTATCGTTTTTGAGAAAGACTCCTAGGGCAGTCTAAAGCAATATTCCTGCGTCATGCTAGTGGAATAGGGAATTTTTTCGCGTTTGTTGTCCATGAAGTTATTGCGTCCGCTATCGTTTACGTCGGAGTTACCCCCCTTAGTCTATCTACCCGGCATGGATGGCACGGGCAAGTTGTTTTACCGTCAGATGGAGTTTCTTTCTCCCTTTTTTAATCTCTATGCTCTGTCCTTTTCTCCGATAATCGCCGCTGATTGGTGGAGCTTAACCCAAACGGCGATCGCCTTATTAGAAAAGGAATTTCCCCAGCAACGAGTGACCCTCTGCGGCGAATCCTTTGGCGGCTGTCTGGCCCTAACCTTGCCGATCCAGGCGCCTCAGTTAGTTGAAAAATTAATTCTGGTCAACCCGGCTTCGTCCTTTCGCCGTTATCCTTGGCTGAGTTGGGGCATTCCCCTACTGCATTGGTTGCCCGAAGGACTGCACTCTAGTACTACTCTGGGCGGATTACCCTTTTTAGCCCAGATTCATCGCCTGTTGCCCGAAGACCAACGTCAACTCCTACTGGCGATGCGCTCTCTGCCCCCCTCGGCGGTAAGTCAACGCTTGAGCCTACTCCAGGCCTTTAGCCCCACGACTTCTGAGTTAGAGTCCATCGTTCAGCCTACCTTGATTCTAGCTAGCCAAGGCGATCGCCTATTGCCATCGGTGACGGAAGCTCGCTATTTACAATCCCATTTACCCCGAGCCCAGATTCATTATTTGCCAGATAGTGGCCATGCGTGTTTACTCGAGACTGACCTAAATCTAGCGGCGATCCTCGAAGAACGATGTTTTTTGCCCGCACCCTTAGAAAATCTTCCATTATCAACCCCAACGTAGGAGGGCCGCTCCCCAACTGAGTCCCGCTCCAAAGCCAGACAGCGCCAGTAAATCCCCGGTTTTGATACGCCCTTGACGCACGGCTTGATCCAAGGCCAGGGGAATAGAAGCGGCGGACGTATTGCCGTACTCTATCAGGTTGCTAAGGATTTTTTTCGAGGGAATCTTCAGGCGATCACCAACGGCATCCATAATGCGTTGATTGGCCTGGTGGAGAATCAACCAATCAATGTCGCTGGTTTCTAATTTCGCGTTAAACAAAACTTTTTCGATCACCTCCGGCACCCTCGCCACGGCAAAACGGTAGACATCTCGACCATTCATAGAAATAGGCTGATAGATACCTTGGCTGATGGTTTTAGTGCCCACTAGGGTCTGGGAATCCGGTTGATAGGCCAAATTTAGAGAATGATTTAAGGTGCCATCGGTACATAATTCAAAACTAAGTAGATTATCTGACTGGTGACTAGCCTGCAACACGATTGCACCGGCCCCATCACCAAACAACACACAGGTGCTTCTATCTGTCCAATCCACCCACCGCGACAGGACGTCTGCGCCGACAACCAAGACGGTTTGATAAACGCCCGTGCGAATAAATTGCGCCGCCGTGGTCAGAGCAAAAACAAAGCCAGAACAAGCCGCCGTGAGATCAAAGGCTACAGCCCGAGAGGCCCCCAGCAGGTGCTGAACTTTGCCGGCACTGCCAAATAAATCATCGGGGGTGGAGGTAGCCAAAATAATTAGATCTACCGCTTCCGGTTGTAAATTTGCCTGCTCTAGTGCCCGCTTTCCAGCTTCGGCGGCCAGGGATGCCAAAGACTCTTCGGCTCCACAAAGGCGGCGTTGTCTCATGCCGGTTCGTGACCAGATCCACTCATCAGAGGTATCTACGATCTGACTGAGATCGTCATTGCTTAAGGACTGAGAGGCATTGGCTGACCCACTACCGACGACCCGCACACCATTGCCCAGACTAGTCAAGGTTTTGTTCTCCTAAATGATTCGCATCGTTTCAAGCGTGGTCGGTTCAACCCTCAAGACTCAAACTAGAAACCGCATTCGTTTCATTGGCTTCGGTCATGCCGTTGGTGCCTGTTCGTATTCGTTCTGAGACTTGGTTGTCAAAGGCGTCTTTCGCTAAACGAATAGCATTAAAAATAGACGGGGCGCGGGAACTGCCATGGCTAATGATACAAATACCATCTACTCCAAACAGCAGGGCTCCGCCGTGTTCAGCGTGATCAATGCGTTGTTTAATGCGCTTGAGATTGGGGGCCAATAAAGTTGTACCAATAGCACCTCGCCAGCCCTGGGGTAATTCTTCTTTGAAAATACTGAGGACAATTTCTCCCACGGCTTCGGCAAACTTAAGAACAACATTGCCGACAAACCCATCACAAACAATGACATCAAAATTGCCCGAGAGGACATCCCGACCCTCGGCATTCCCAATAAAAGGAATGAGAGGATTCTCTTCTAGGCGTTGGTAGGTCTGTAGTGCCAGATCATTGCCCTTGGTGGCTTCTTCACCAATATTTAACAGTCCCACCTTTGGATCTTCTGTTCCCAGCACGTATTTGCTGTAAATCGTGCCCATCAGGGCAAATTGCTCGAGATATTTGGGCTTGCAGTCTACATTTGCGCCCACATCGAGCACAATGACAGATTTCCCCGCCAACAGGGTCGGAAATACTGTCCCGATCGCCGGCCGGTCAATGCCTTTGATGCGGCCGAGTCGGAGTAGGGCCGCCGCCATGGCCGCCCCTGAGTGGCCGGCGGAGACCACCGCATCGGCTTTATTTTCTTTGACTAAATCCATGGCCACATTGATCGAGACCTTGGGTTTGCGGCGTAGGGCGGTCAGGGGTTCTTCTTCCATGGAAACCACCCCGTCGGCATCGACGATGGTCAAGGATTGACCACTACCACTACCCGGGTGCTGATGGAGATAGGCTTCGATGGCAGGGCGATCGCCAACCAATAAAATCTCGACATCAAGTTCAGCACTGGCGCGGATAGCCCCAGCAATAATTTCGTCGGGAGCATGGTCACCTCCCATAGCATCCAATGCAATTCTTGCGCGCGTTACAGCCATTGATCACTGTGATGAAAGCCAAGAAGATTGTAGCAGACCCCCTCCGCAAAACTGAATTTTCTGTTAAAAATTTCCGATTCGCCTAGGGTAATCCGTTCTCGGGGAGGAGAATGCCGACGGATTTGGGGGCCAGCGGTGGGGTCATGGCTTTGGGTTGATGGCGTTGTAAAACGGTGATCGCCCTCGTATATTGGGGGTCTGCCTTGGTGGCGAGTAGCGATGGGTCATCGCTGAGGCGACGTTGTTGATCCTGGGAAAGATTAAGGTAAATATCGGGACTAATGCCTTTTTGGTTGATATCCATGCCGCTGGGGGGAAAGTAGCGGGCAATGGTCACCGCCAGCCCAGAGCCATCGGAGAGGGCATGGACGGATTGTACTGTTCCCTTGCCGTAGGTTTCGGTGCCGACGATGGTGGCCCGGCCATTTTCCTTGAGGGCTCCGGTCAAGATTTCGCTGGCACTGGCGGAGCGCTGATTAACCAAGATAACCAGAGGTAAGCTGGTAATTTCGGTGCCATTGGCAGAAAAATGGCGATCACCACCTTTACGGTCGATGG
This sequence comes from Synechocystis sp., assembly GCA_041750255.1. Lineage (GTDB taxonomy): Bacteria > Cyanobacteriota > Cyanobacteriia > Cyanobacteriales > Microcystaceae > Synechocystis. The sequence continues at coordinate 11,611 of JBGSZT010000127.1, read as the reverse complement.
TTTTGACAATTTCGCCCTTATCCAGCCACATGCGGGCAATATCAACGCTCGCAAATAGTAGCCCCCCAGGATTGCCCCGTAGGTCGAGGACGTAGCCGGTAATAATTTCTTTATCCAAGGCTTTGATCGCCGCTTTCATTTGCTCAGCCGCATGGGCGCTAAATTCATCGAGGCGGATATAGCCAACTTGGAGATTTCCTTCTTTTTTGACGCTGTATTCCACCGCGCTTAATTCGATTTGCTCACGCTTGAGGGTAATGCTAAAGGCGCCTTTTCCCTTGCGGGTCAACTGTAAACTAATTTCAGTCCCCAGATCCCCTTGGATTTCTTGGCTGGCTTGCTCTAAATTCATCAATGCCGTGGGTTTGCCATTGATCCGCACTAGGCGATCACCTGGGCGAATGCCGGCCTTGGTCGCCGGAGTATTCCGCATCGTATCGGCCACTACTAGCTCACTGGTGCGCTTGTCCAACACCAGGCGCAGACCAATGCCAGTCACTTCCCCAGAGGTTTGACTATTTAAAAAAGAAAAATCATCGGGGGGCAAAAAGCGGGTGTAGGGGTCTCCCAATTTTTCTAACTGTTTATTAATGGCTCGATAGGCTTCCTTGCGCCCGGCATAGCTTGCCCCGAGTAATTCCCGGCGTTTTGCTAGCCAATCTGTATGATTAAAACCTTTATCGACAAATTCGTGATAGACAATCTGCCAAACTTCATCTACCACAGCCTTCGGGTTATCTTCCAACGGCGTTAGGGTCGCGGATTCCGGCTCTGAATTCGTAGAGGCTGGAGCATTGACCGTGACCTTAGATGGAGCGGCTTGGGCAGGGGAAAATCCCGCCGACAAGCTCAAGGCTAAAACAGCCAACGCCATTAGTAATGGCTTGGCAGAAACCGGCGATTGGGCGGGCTGAATCATAGCGTAGTAGAAACCAACCAAATAGGGGTAAATAGGCAAGACGTGGAATCTGAGGGGAAGGATTCCATTATTTAAGGTGTTTTAGATATCAGCTATTGTAATCCGGCTCGATAAAATCTAGCAAAATTCGCTGATGGCGATCGCCAAGGGGCCGAAATTGCTGGGCTGCGGTGGAATAAATCTCTCCATTTTTGATCTGCTCCCAGCTCACGAGGGCAAAATCCCAACCTTCTTGCAGGTGTAATTCGCTGAGGGAAACCGTTAAGGGCACAAAAAAGACATGGCGTTGGGCAATTTCATCGGCATAGAGGCGGAAATACTGGGGATCATCGAATTTAAAACCAATTTCTTCCCAAATTTCCCGTTTGACAGCCTCCAATGGAGTTTCTCCGGGTTCCAAATGCCCACCAAACAAGGCCCAATGCCCTGGAAAAAGAATGGTCGGAATATCGTCCCGTAACTGCAAAAGGTACTGACCCTCTTGTTCAAGAATGGCGATCGCCACTTCCGGGGGACGCTTATTTAACACGCTTGTGGGGGAGGAATTGCTCATCTAAATTAAGACTCGATTGCGGTTTGGTCGGTTGAGGGGGCGCGGGAATCACATCCACCGAGGCTGAAGCCGGGGAAGATCTTACGGTCGGCGGGACGCTCGGTGTTGGCTCTTGAGCCCTATCCACAGGGATTTTTATAGCACTGGGAATTACAGAAGGACTCGGGCTTGGGGGATTCACCGCCGGAGCAGTGGTGATTGTTTGCTGCATCAATTCCACGAGGTAGGATTCTTGTAATGGCGTCGCTTCCACCACCATCGCTTGTTGCACCACTTCCCCGGTCACCATTAAAGTAACTCCTTTTTTGGGTAAGGGGCGCGGAGTCTTGACCCAGACAGAGCCACTGGCGTCCCGTAATTCGTAGGCTCCGCCCTCTAAAAAGGGGGCAAGATTCACGACTTTCCCCTGGAGTTGAACTTTGTTTTTATTGGCAACTTTGGCCAGTTGTCCAATCTGTAGGCTTTCTTGGGCGAGTCCGAAGGGATTCAATGGGCTACAACTGAGGATGGCTCCCCCTAACAAAAGCGGTAGGATAGTTTTACGCCAGGATGGGGTCTTAAACACAGCCATAGAGTTTCACAATAATCTTCAATCTTCTTGACCAGGGTAGCGTAATCCGTGGGACGCCCGACCCCATACACTACTATAAAAAATCATCATTTTTCCTCCTTTGTCACCCCCATGAGCCAACTTTTAGACGGAAAGGCCCTCGCCCAAACAATTCAAAGCCAACTTCAAGCAGAAATTGCCGCTTTGGTTCCTCGTCTCGGGCGATCGCCAGGATTAGCGGTTTTAATGGTAGGAGACAACCCGGCCAGTGCTGTCTATGTCCGTAAAAAAGAGCTAGCCTGTCAAAAACTGGGCATGGTTTCCTTCGGTCGTCATTTTGCTGAAAATACCTCTCAAACTGAGCTAGAAGCGGCCATTCAAGCCCTCAACCATGATCCTAGGGTAGATGGTATCTTGGTGCAACTCCCCCTACCGCCCCATTTAGATTCCGTGGCGCTCCTCCATACAATTGCGCCGGAAAAAGATGCCGATGGACTGCATCCGGTGAACCTAGGACATTTAGTCCGGGGAGAAGCGGGATTACGCAGTTGTACGCCGGCCGGAGTGATGCGGTTGCTCGAGGAATATGCCATTGATCCCGCAGGGAAACAGGCGATCATCTTGGGGCGGAGTATTTTGGTGGGGAAACCTTTAGCCTTGATGTTGCTCGAAAAAAATGCCACGGTGACCATTGCCCACTCCCGCACCCAAAATTTGAGGGAGCTGACTCGCCAGGCGGATATTCTGGTAGGGGCGATCGGGCAACCTAACTTTATCACCGCCGATATGGTAAAACCCGGGGCGATCGTGGTGGATGTGGGCATCAATCGCATCACCGACTCTGACGGAAAATCGAAACTTGTCGGGGATGTGGATTTTGCACAGGTGGCTCCGCTGGCGAGCTATATTACCCCAGTCCCCGGCGGGATTGGCCCCATGACCGTCACCATGCTTTTGCGAAATACAGTGAATAGCTATCGTTCCTTGGAACTTTAGCCGGTAAATACAGTCCAACAAGACACTATTTTTTAGGGAAACGGGGAAGATTATGATGACGTTGCGGGAATTATTAGCGGGCATTGTTGACCTTTCTCACCAGAATTTATCCGGTTTAGATCAAGAAGTAACGGCTTTATGTACCAATTCCCACGCCTGTTCCCCCGGTGCCTTGTTTTTGGGGATGCCCGGTACTCGGGTAGATGGCGGTGAATTTTGGCCTAGTGCCCTGGAACAAGGGGCGATCGCCGCTTTGGTCAGCCCCTCCGCCCTCGCTAAATTTCCGGCCAAGGGTCAAGAATCTATCCTTGCCGTCGAGGATATGGTTAGCGTCTGCGCCCAGGTAGCCGCCAAATTCTACGGAAATCCCAGTCAATCGGTGCAATTAATTGGCGTGACCGGCACCAATGGCAAAACCACCACTTCCCATTTGATTGAATATTTTTTAGAACGGGCGCAACAGAAAACAGCCCTCCTCGGTACGCTCTACACCCGCTGGGCTGGTTTTCAACAAACGGCGGTGCACACTACGCCCTTTGCCCCAGAACTGCAACAGCAATTGGCTCAAGCTCGGGATGCGGGCAATGATTATGCGGTGATGGAAGTGAGTTCCCATGCCTTGGCCCAGGGACGAGTCAAAGGCTGTGGCTTTACCTGCGCGGTATTTACCAATTTGACCCAAGACCATCTCGACTTCCACCAAACCATGGAGGACTATTTTGCCGCCAAAGCCCTCCTTTTTGAAGACGATTATCTCCATGGGCGAGCCGTCCTCAACCAAGAAGACCCCTACGGCAAATTATTAATCGATCGCCTCGATCGCCGTCGTGTTTTTTCCTACGGGGTGACGGACACCGAAGCTGATTTTTTTACCCAAGACCTGGTCTATGGCCCGACGGGAGTCCAGGGAACCCTCGTTACGCCCCAGGGAGCGTTTGTGTTCAGTTCTCCCTTGGTAGGACAGTTTAATTTGGCGAATCTCTTGGCGGCGATCGCCGCGGGGGTTCATTTGGGTTTAAATCCAGCGCAAATGTTAGGGGCATTGCCGGAATTTGTCGGGGTTCCCGGACGCATGGAGCGGGTGCAACTCCAAGCTGACCAGGATATTAGTGTGATTGTGGACTACGCCCACACCCCCGATAGTCTAGAAAATGCCCTCAAAGCGGCTCGTCCCTTTATTCCCGGTCGGCTGATTTGTGTCTTTGGTTGTGGTGGCGATCGAGACCGTAGCAAACGCCCCCTCATGGGCAATATTGCCGCAACCCTGGCCGATGTAGCCGTTGTTACTTCCGATAATCCCAGAACCGAAGATCCAGAAATGATTTTGGGAGATATTCTCGCCGGTATTGACCCTAGTTGTAATCCGGTCGTCCTTGGCGATCGGGCTACGGCGATTCGCTATGCGATTCGAGAGGCAAAACCAGGCGATGGAGTACTCATTGCAGGCAAAGGTCATGAAGATTATCAAATTTTAGGGACAGAAAAAATTTACTTTGATGACCGTGAACAGGCGCGAGAGCCTCTGGTACTTCGGTTGAGTTCTTTGGGCTAATCACTATTTACAAATCCCCCAAAAATGAGTAATTATACTCAACAAACAAGCGATTTTAAGGGTCAACTATTCATCTTTTAAAATTTTCTTGCTTTCTTCATCCTTTCCCTGAGCGTAGTCGAAGGGAAAGGGTTAAAAGATGAGAGTAAATCCAGATAGAGTGTTTGATTTTTATCGAAATTGGCTATAAATCAATAACGTCAAGACATGATGACCTCGATCCTAGAGGGTCGCTCGTTAATGATAGGATTTAAAAAGCTTATCTATAATTTGCGCTTATCTAAAAATGTCATTGTCTTAAAGATTAACCATAACTTTTCTCTCACAAGCAGAGAAAAAAACGTTTTTTCTAATAAATTCAATACATTTAATTCGGTTACTTAACCTCAATATAAGCGAAAGCAAGCCCTAACAAACGCTCCTGGTTAAGGCAGGAAATAAGTGCATCTCACTTTGATCCAGCTCCCCTTCTCCTAGAGTGGGCGAAGGGGTTGGGGGATGAGGGTCAAGTTGCGAAACTGGAATGCGCCCCAAGAAATAGAAGCCTTCGTCTCTTTATTAAATCACTCACCACTTATTTTGTACTCAAAAGGAATATTCTATGGTTGCGACAATGCCCACTCCCGTTGGTGCTCATCGGACTTTACCGCCCATTGCTGGAGATGAAGCCAAGATTTTGAGCGTGGTTAATCACAATGAGCCGATTTTTTTGTCCTCAACTAATTTGCGTTTAGAGAATATTAATTCAGCCTTTGCCTGTGCGTTGCATATGCATCAGCCAACCATTCCAGCGGGTCACCAGGGACAGCTTGTCTCCAATCTGCAATATATGTACGAGCATCCGGGAGAAGGCGACAACCATAACGCTGACCCCTTTGCCTGGTGCTATCGACGCATGGGCGAATTAATCCCCCAATTAGTTAACGATGGCTGTAATCCTCGCATTATGTTGGATTACTCTGGCAATTTGCTCTGGGCCTTCGAGCAGATGAATCGCCAGGATATTTTGGATAATCTAAAATTGGTGACCTGTGATCCCAAGTGCCAGCCCTACGTGGAATGGCTAGGAACGATGTGGAGCCATGCCGTGGTGCCTTCTACCCCGATTCCTGACCTAAAACTGCATATTTTGGCCTGGCAACAGCATTTTGCCCATATCTTTGGTTATGACGCTCTCAAGCGGGTGAAAGGCTTTTCACCTCCAGAAATGCACCTCCCCAACCACCCTGATACTTTGTTTGAATACATTAAAGCCCTGAAAGAATGTGGCTACCGCTGGTTGATGGTTCAAGAACACTCCGTCGAATGCCTCGATGGCTCTGGCTTACCCCACGACCAAAAATATATCCCCAATCGTTTAGTGGCCCGCAACTCCCAGGGGGAAACCATCAGTATTATTGCTCTGATCAAAACCCAAGGCTCAGACACCAAACTGGTTGCTCAAATGCAACCCTACTACGAAGCGAAAAGTCGGGGTCAAGAATTCCTTGGAGATCGCCGGATTCCTTCTTTAGTCACTCAGATTGCCGATGGTGAAAATGGCGGCGTGATGATGAATGAATTTCCGCCAGGATTTATCCAAGCCCATCAGCAGATTGCCCAGAACGGTGGTGGCAAAGTGGGTACTGTTCCCATCAATGGCACCGAATATTTGGAATTACTAGCAGCCTCTGGCATCCGAGATGAAGATTACCCGGAAATCCAAGCTGCTCAACAACATAAAATTTGGCAACGGGTCGATCGCCAACATCCAACCCCAGAGGCCATTGAAGCGGCGATCGCCGAGGTCAAACAAAATGATCACCAATTTCATATGGATGGAGCCTCCTGGACTAATAACCTGAGTTGGGTGCAGGGCTACGAAAATGTTCTAGAGCCGATGAATAAACTCAGCGCCCTCTTCCATCAAAAATTTGACCCGATACTGGCCCAAGATCCCAGCGTTAGCCAACGGGATGACTACCAAGAAGCTCTGCTCTACATCATGTTGGTGGAGACAAGTTGCTTCCGCTATTGGGGGCAAGGCACCTGGACTGACTACGCCCGTGAACTCTTCCGTCGTGGTGAAGCCATCATCGCACAGAGCTAATTTATCGTCCTTCCCAAGGGGCATAGGAAACAAGGGAATTTTGACCCGCGCACCAGGGTAAAAAAGATCACAAAAACTATACCCGACAAAAATAGTCGGGTATAGTTGACGCAAATTTTACCCCATGATAGGATTTGCCAAGACCAATGGAGAAAAGGATTTTCCTCGCCATGACCGTAGCAACACACCCTACTTCGACCCCTGCCTTTACGTCTGCCTGCACCAAGCTAGTTTCTAAGGAAGGGGGCACCGAATATCCCCTCAAGGCCATTCATATTTGTGAAGAAACCTTTGCCCCGTTAGAAGTCGCCTACGATTACGACCTCATTCGTCGCCACGTTACCCGCGAAACCATCCAAGCCGGCCCCAATTCCATTTGGCGCTATCGTGCTTTTCTTCCGGTGGTCGGTGATGACCTGATCGATGTGGGCACTGGTATGACTCCCTTGGTCAAATCCAATCGCTTAGCCCGTCGTCTCGGCCTAAAAAATCTCTACATCAAAAACGACGCGGTGAATATGCCCACCCTCAGTTTCAAAGACCGGGTCGTATCCGTCGCCTTGACCCGTGCGCGGGAATTGGGCTTCACCACTGTATCCTGTGCTAGTACCGGGAACCTGGCTAATTCCACAGCGGCGATCGCCGCCTATGCCGGACTAGATTGCTGTGTTTTTATCCCCGCAGATTTAGAAGCTGGAAAAATTCTAGGAACTTTGATTTACAACCCCACGGTCATGGCCGTCAAAGGTAACTACGACCAAGTTAACCGTCTCTGCTGTGAAGTCGGTAATTCCTACGGCTGGGGCTTTGTCAACATCAACCTGCGTCCCTACTACTCCGAAGGCTCCAAAACCCTAGGCTTTGAAGTCGCAGAGCAACTCGGCTGGAAACTACCGGATCATATTGTCGCGCCCCTGGCCTCCGGTTCTCTCTACACCAAAATTTATAAAGGCTTCCAGGAATTTATCAAAGTCGGCTTAGTCGAAGACAAAGAAGTCCGCTTTAGCGGTGCCCAAGCCGAAGGATGCTCCCCCATCGCCGCCGCCTTCAAAGAAGGTCGGGACTTTGTCACCCCGGTGAAACCCAACACCATTGCCAAATCCATTGCCATTGGCAACCCTGCTGATGGAGCCTACGCCCTAGACCTGGCTCGCAAAACCAATGGTCACATCGAAAGCGTCACCGATGCTGAAATCATCGAAGGCATTAAACTGCTCGCCGAAACCGAAGGTATCTTCACGGAAACTGCCGGGGGAACCACCGTCGCGGTGCTCAAAAAACTGGTGGAAGCTCGTAAGATTGACCCCGAAGAAACCACCGTTGTCTATATCACCGGCAATGGTCTCAAAACCCAAGAAGCCGTTCAAGGCTACATCGGTGAGCCCCTGGTCATTGAACCCAAACTAGATAGTTTTGAGCGGGCCCTAGAACGCTCCCGCACCCTAGATCGCTTGGAATGGCAACAGGTCTTGGTTTAAGGTGTCCCTTGATTTTTTCACTCTATTATTTTTTGATTGTTTGATTTAGCTATGGCCGTTAAAGTTCTCATTCCTACCCCCCTGCAAAAATTCACCAACGAGCAAGCCACCATTGAATGCTCTGCTCAAAATGTGGGTGAACTGCTCGACTCCCTCGAAAGTGATTGCCCTGGTATCAAAGCCCGCCTGTGTGATGAAGACGGCAAACCCCGGCGTTTCCTCAATTTCTACGTCAATAGCGAAGATATTCGCTTTTTAGAGGGTACTGAAACCGCTCTCAAGGATGGCGATGAGGTCAGCATCGTTCCGGCGGTAGCGGGCGGCTAACCTTCTGGGTCAAAAATTTTGTGTTGCTTTGGGGCTAAGAAATTATTTCTTGGCTCTTTTTTTTGTCTACATCTATTTTTCTGGCTTGAGGCGACTAACCTTGAGGGTAAAGTGACCTCCGCCACCAATCCCAAACGTTCTCACCCGCACGATATAAGGTCCGCCTTCCCGTAGGCGAGCAAAAAGTAAAGAATTAGTGCCACCTTCTGGGCTATCATCATTGGCTCCCACCGTTGAGCCATCATCGGCAATCAATTGGATGAGGGGGTCAAATTCATTGGACTCCACCTCGATCGCCACGTGATCGCCCGCATTTAACTCAATACGATAATCCTTGGCAAAACCGCCTTCCCCGGTGGGAATATCTTGAATCGAAAGACTATCTGTTTGTTTTTGGTTCAGGGACAAAGGCAAGGGTTGATATAAAACATTTTGAGCGGTGAGGATTTCCCCATTTAGGCTCACTATACTGGCGCAAAGGATACTTAATGAGACGAAATGCCGACGTTGAGCCATGACAACTTTAGAGAACCTGAGGGTAAAATGGACGTTCTCTAGATTGATTATAGAGAGAGCCTAAAATCTCGTCGATAGGGAGGCACTAGTTTGAAAAATGTTTGTTGGTCTTTATCTCTCGCAGTCGGTTTGGCTTTAGTTACGATTTTTCCTAGTCAGGCCGCGGAGCGAATCGTTTTAAAATATAGCGTCTTGAGTGAATCCGTCCCGGTGAGTGAGTTAAGTGAGCTGAGCCGTTCCGGTGAAGTGTCGCCAGCCTTGGAATCTTATCTCAATCTAGCCAATAAAAAACCCGAGGAGCTACGACAATGGTTGACTCAATCTTTCAAAATTGATTCGGTGGTGTTATCTAATGTGCTCAATAGTTTTGCTGGGAAATATATCCTAGGGCAAGTGGGTGACGTGATTCATACGCCGTCCCAACGCTCTAATACAGAAGCCCTGCGGGGAGCCTTGGTTTCGTCCGCTGTCAATGATAATTCTGTTCAATTAATCGAGGTACTCGAAAATTATCCCACCGCCGAACTCCATGTCAATGGCGATCGCCTGATGGAACTCTATCAAAAACTCAAAGGAATCACCGGCGGGATCTCTCAACTCCCGTTTTAGTTTAGGCAATGGCAGAGATGAGTTTCTCTGATTTTTGTGTATAATGGTTAAGGTTAATTTTCTGGCTCGGTAGCTCAGTTGGTTAGAGCAGGGGACTCATAAGCCCAAGGTCGGCAGTTCAAATCTGCCTCGAGCCATTTTTAAGCATATTGATTTTCTTCCAAAAGCCGCTTCCAGAGCGTTTTTGGGGATTGTAACTAATTGTGAATCCTTATAAACCATCACAAACCTTCACAAATCTGCTGAAATTGAATGGTCTTTTTAGTCCGTATTTAGTCCAAGGGGTTTTTGATGCGTTTAGACGTTGCCAATAAAAAGCTAAGGTTAGCGGCCATTCATCTAACGTTAGAAGAACGGGGCGGTTGGTTGTCGGTGCGGGGGATATTCCCCAGAAAGTCGGGAGAAGGAAAATCCCAGCAACGAATTGCCCTGGGCATAGCGGCCACCAGTGGGGGGATTGACCGAGCCTTTGCTCGTTGCTTGGAGATTAGATCGGCCCTCGCCTGCGATCGCTTTCGTTGGGAAGATTACATAGAACCCGACGCGGCGGGGGATAATTCCTTTAGCTATTGGATCGAGGCCCTAGGGCAGGAATATTTAGCCAAGGGCGGAAACCCCCAAACCTGGGCGGCGGAATATATCAAAAAAAGTTTCAATAAAATTCCGGACTGGACTGCCACCCTTAACCCAGAATTATTGCTGAGTATTGTGACCAGCATCCCTGCCAATTCCCGAACCAGAGCGAGGGTAGTTGGGGCTTTCTCCAAACTCTTAACCTTTGCAGGGTTTCCTAACACGGTGAGGGACTACCGAGGCGGCTATTCTAACCTAAAGCCAATCAACCCCGGACGTTACTCGCCGATGCTGACCTGTTGGCATTCTGGGAAGGGCTGGGGGCTGACCCTTGGGCCACGGTGGCCGGGCTAATGATTGTCTATGGCTTGCGGAATTATGAGGCTTTTCGTTGTGATCTGATCGACTATCCGACGCTATATGTGGATAGAGGAAAGACTGACCGAGAAAGGTTTATTTTCCCACTGTTGCCAGAATGGGCAGAACGCTTAGATCCTAGTTTGCCTCTGCCTCTTTGTACTGGAGAAAACCAAGCACTAGGAAACCGGGTCACCCATGCGTTTAAGCGGTTGGGGTTTGTGGGACGCCCTTACAATATTCGCCATTGTTGGGCCCGTAGGGCTTTTGAGCGGGGATTATCTACAGACCTGGCGGCGGCCTTGATGGGCCATGGTGAGGATGTCCACAGAAAAACCTACCAGCGTTGGATTGAACAAAAATCCTTTTCTGATAGGTTCTATGGGAGTCTTAAAAATTAAGGATTGGGGAAGATGCCAAAGAATTTGGCGGTTCCGGCAATTAGGGCGACGATCAACGCCGTGGCAATTCCCCGGTTTAAAAATTCCTGGTTTTCCAAACGTTTCCCAATGCCGTTTACTTTTTCGTCCAGGGCTTTTATATTTCCCTTAATTTCCGCTTGGGAAACTTTAAGGTCATTAATGCTCCCTTCCATGCGCTCTAGCCGTTGTTCTAGGCGATCAAAACGCTGGTCAAACTTGGCAAAAATTTCTTTGAGGTCTGTTTCGATGGTGGTGCTCATGGTTAATTTCTTCCTTGTGTTAATTCCAATGATAAAGGGGCCGCTTGGCCCCCTTGGTTCTAAGTTTCGGATTATCTCAAACTATTTTGAGCGGCTTCCTTGGCGCTGGAGTTTGGACTAACCGGGTAGAAAACGGCAGTCCGTGCAAGGCACTAACTACCGTAAAGTCAATGAAAAAGTAATGCACATTGACCCTATGATTTTCGAGCAGTTGAACCAATTCCGCCAGAGCATGTATGAACAACTGGGCAAAGCCAAAGATGCGGTGTTTGAGTTGATGGATGCGGTACTGGTGAGCGCTAGCATCCCTTCGTTCGTGAGCTTGTCCCAAAGCCCGGTGTTTCGACGGCAATGGTCTAGCACCTATGCCGCCCTGCACGACAGTCGATTGCCGCAGGCAAAATTGCTGG
>JBGSZT010000126.1:0-4045 GCA_041750255.1 Synechocystis sp. | reverse complement strand
AAGCGTCATTGCGGGGAAGATACAGACCGTCCGAGGATGTTATGAGTTTCCTCGACAAGCTTTAATTATGCCGAGTTGACTACGGTCCCGGCCCTCGGAGAAGATTGCTTAAGTCGGCATAATTCGAAGGTCGGGATAATTTCGGTTATGCCGAGCTCGGCATAACACTGATGGATACAAACTCAACGCCGAGCTTCTTAAATTCTTCAAGAGCCGATAGCAGATGGCTCGTGCTTCGGGCATAGCGGCTGAAGCTGTAATATCCGGCCAATCCATACAAGGCGTAATGAGGTCGGCATTCATGCATTCAAAGTTTTTCTAATTTAAATTTCTGATCTCGGAACGAAGACGGTTCAGTCTCATAATTAGTAGCGACGTGCTTCTATTGGAGGCGCTGTGCTCACGCTGAATCCACTTCACGACATTATCTAGTGCATTGCCTGGATTGAAGTCTTGACCATCCAAATCCATTTCTGGAAGACTGAACGCGACTTTAAATTGAGCATCCTCAGACGCTTTAAAAAAGCTTCTATAAATCGTATCATTTGTGATCAAACAATAACGATCTGTCATTCTTAAGTCCTTGTGACCCAGCAATGCCATGACCATGAGTGGATTGAGCCCTGAATTCATAAGCGTTGTGGCAAAGGTGTGCCTTAGTCTATGAGGATGAATAGACCCATGACCATCAAGATCATTGCTTACTAGTTTGAAAAGTCTATAGACATTATGAAGTGCCGATCCTCCTTTGGGACCAAGAAGCAAGGTCCCCTTTTTAGGCTCTTTTGAAAACCTTTTAAGATGCGGCAAAGAACCTTTTTGTATGAACTCTATAAGTGCAATTGTTTTATCATCAATGGGAACAAGGCGCTCATTGTGCAGTTTTCCAATCGGAACCTTGATGTAGGTCTTGCCAGCATCATCTCGCCAGATAGGATCAAAATCTAACTTTGCAAGTTCACCGAGCCTCATGCCAGTAAATCTAAGCAGCAAAGCACCCTTGTGATAGATGTTGTCCGACGCCGTCAAACGGCGCTGGATCTCAGCGTCGATGTTTGGCGGAAGTGGTTTTGGCAGAACCATATCCAGCCTTGGAAAATCACTACTTTTTATTAGCTGATCAACATCTGCTTTTAGAATCCCACGGTTAGAAAGCCAGTGAAGGTATCCGCGAGTGTTCACCAGGCGCTGAAGCCTGGTTGATGCCGAATATTTTTTCTTCTCAAACATAAATCGCATCCAGCTCACACAGTGTTTGCGATTGAGGTTTCGAATATCGATGCCTCTTCGGTGTAGAAACCTGTGCAATGCCATGAAATTAGTTTTGTAATTCTTTACCGTATCCTCGCGGAGTGTAGTTTCAATCTCCAAAAGGTACTCTTCGGCAAACTTAGGAAGGTTGAAATTCCGAAACTGCTCAACTGTTGTGAAAATCTCGCTTGTATCAACTTTAGTCAGGTCTCTATCACGAAGCCAGTCAAAGTAGATTCTGATGTGAAGACGACGCATGTGTAGTTGCTTTGGAACATAATTGCGCGATTCAAGAAAACTTAAAAATGCAAGCGCATCTATTCGCTTCAGATCGGCGATGTTGAGCTTCTTGTCGAGCAACCAGTTATGAAACAGGTGAAGCAATTGCCTGAACCGTACATGTGCATACTTTGTTGTTGCTGCTCTTTGCTTCAAAAAAAGAAGCGTATAGTCCGGCAAGTGCGCAGACATTGTAGAAATTTGAAAGAAATCTGTAGTATTTGCTTTCAGGTGCCCATTGCGAATCAGCCAAACGACATAAGCCCTAGCGACGTATACTTCTACATCACATGTTTTTGGATCAAGGCCCGAATGTAGGCAATAGGAGTGATACAATTCCATATGCCCTGGCGCTATTTCTCTAATCGAAAGTTTTATCGATTTTGACCAACGATTAAATCGAATCATTCCAGTCCTATGGCGAATGCAAGTTCCATTAGCCAACCGCTTTTCGCAATCCGCTAAATACCCCAGGGCCTTCGGCGTAAGATCTTTATGAAAGGCTAGAATATTTCTTTTCGATTTCATTGTGAGCCTCATAGAATGCATCAGCAACATCTGCCAATGCAATGTGGATGTAACGCTGGGTAACTGGAGAGCCTCTGGCATGACCAAGTAGTTCCTGCAAAACTCGAATATTCATTTTTGACTTTGCCATATTAGTACCAAACGTATGCCGAAAGCGATGCGGGTTTGCGTGTGACACTCCAGAAACTTTTCTTCTGTATCTGAACAAACTTCTCAGGCCAGAAGCTGTCAGAGCCTTTCCACGAGTTTTCCCTTTAGCTACTGTAAACAACTTGTCGGTGCTGACAATTCGTGGCCTCTCAATTTCAATATAGGATTTTAGAAGCCTGATAATTTGCTCTGTAAGTGGCACCATGCGTTCACGGCCACCCTTGCCACGCACTACAACTTTACGTTCAGCAAAGTTCACTTTCTCCATTTCAAGGGATCTGATCTCGCAAGACCGAAGCCCGCAGAACAGCATCATTGAAACAATGGCTAGATCACGGTATTTATCGATTCCCATTATAAATTCATTGGCATCATCAGCGCTCAATGGAACAACTAACAGTTCATCCTCTTTGATTTTTAGCTGTACACGTCCTCTGCGGCGTCGAACCACAAGTCCCATAAAATCAGTACCGGCGCCTTTGTAGAATCCCGATCCAGTTGCCATCTCTTTGCCTCTCTCAAGTTCACGATCAAATAGAAATCGGTAGTACATACGCAGTGTGATCAAACGCCTGTTGATGGTCTTAGCTGCGTGACCTGAACCTTTCTCGAAACGGATAAGATCGTACAGGTCTTTGCCTTTAAGGGTTCTAATCTTAAAGTGATGCTTCTCAAGCCAGCTATAAATAACAATAAGATCATACCCATAAGACTTGATTGAGCATGGTGATAATCCACGTAAAGATAGGGCCTCTAAAAAACCATTTATTGACTTTGCATCTCTCGAATCCCCCATAACATGGTAAAAACATGACCCTGGTTTTAGCTTAAGCTTAAGCTTCATAACTTAGCCGCATATCATCAAGGTCTTGGAGCGTAATTTCTCGTACGGCGAGCAACGCAAGCATTGCCCGCATTAAGTCTTCATGATCTAGATCTTTGATGAGCTCAATCAGATTTGTGTAGCCACATTCAGTCCAAAGATCCAAAGCTGTCTTGATCATGACCTGCTGACTTGGGCTATAGCAAAGAGCCTCAGCAAGTAGCTCTTGATGCGATAGCCGAAGTTCGCAGTGCTTGTGTGAATAAAAAAACCCGAGCCAGTATTCATCATGATTAAAAATAATTCCAATCGCACTTCTAACCACACTTAACTCAAGATCTGTTCTCTTTTTCTTCAATATTTCCACCTCGTAACTTTAAATACCGCCGCTCCCCACAGCAAACGCAATGCTTTTTCCTTGGGGCAACTTGGATTTGTGCTTCTACAGAAATATTGGATGTAGCGATACAATGTTCCGTCACGCTTTTATCAGAATTAAAAAATGCTTTTCTTCTTTCTCGGTAGGCCTGTTGTCGTTCACGATGGTCAGCTCTTGCTTCAAGTGATTGTTCATATTTACGTTTCGAGATTTTCTGACTTTGCTTGCGTCCATACGCGCGGCAAAAATCAGAGCAGTATCTGTGGCCTCGAAAGCAGGGTCTACATATCCAGAAAACTTCCTGACAAGCCTTACAAGCAATCTCAAAACCATCAATGATTACAGCTACCATGTAAAGACTTCTTTACATTTTTGAGCCATAGAAGTATAGAGATTCATGCTTGAAAACTATGTTCGAGATTTCAGAGAAAAAAGAAAATTAACCCAGGCTGATTTAGCTGAAGCCATACAGGTTTCTAGGCAAACAATTCATTCTATAGAGAATAAAAAGGTCATGCCAACGGTAGAAATTGCAATGAGAATAGCTACAGTGATGAATACTAAGGTTGAGAAGTTGTTCTATTCACCCAAGAAGAAAAAAGGGCAATGATACTTATTGGCCGGATAAGTTCTTA
>JBGSZT010000125.1:0-2012 GCA_041750255.1 Synechocystis sp. | reverse complement strand
AATCTTAAAACCAATACCAATCGTCCAGAAATGGATAAACTGGCGGATGACATTATCCGCTCCCAAAGTGCAGAAATTAAGCAAATGAAGCAATGGTATCAAACCTGGTATGGTCGCTAGGGAAGATGAGGATTTTGTTAGTGGAGGATGAGCCGGATCTGGGCATGGCATTGGAGAAAGCTCTCCGACGGGAAAACTACATTGTTGATTGGGTACAAGAAGGTAATTTAGCCTGGAGCTATCTGGATCAAGGTTGGGTCAAATATACCCTGGCTATTTTTGACTGGATGGTGCCGGGATTATCGGGGTTGGAATTGTGTCAAAAACTTCGGGCCCAGGGAAGTTCTTTACCCATTTTGATGCTGACGGCTAAAGACCAGATGGAAGACCGGGTCAGGGGTTTAGATGCGGGGGCGGATGATTATTTAATTAAGCCTTTTGGGATGGCTGAACTATTTGCTCGTTTACGGTCTTTGCAACGGCGATCGCCGCAATTACAACCCCAGCAGTTACGGGTAGGGGAGTGGCAGTTAGATTATGGAACTTTCGTGATGATAACGCCAGATAAACAACGAATTTCCCTAACAGCAAAGGAATTTCAGCTTTTAGAATATTTTATGAAGCATCCCCAGCAAATTCTCAGTGGTGAACAAATTAAAAATCAACTCTGGGCAGTGTCAGCGGACTCCATCAGTAATGTAGTGGCTGCCCAGGTGCGTTTGCTACGGCGGAAATTAGAGGAATACGGTCATAGCCAGTTGATTGAAACCGTGTATGGGCTAGGGTATTGTTTCCAGCCCCATCCAACCCATGCAGAAAAATAAACTGTTCAACCTATCCCGTTGGCGTTTGGCCAGTTATTACGCTGGGGTCATGGGACTTATTTTGGGTTTCTGTGGTTTAGCCGTTTATGAAATGACCTCTCAGGATCACTGGCGATCGCTGGATCAAGAGCTTACTTCCCTAGCGGGGACACTGCATGATGGGTTAGAACCGCTTTTGCGTCAACCCGGACAGCTAGAGCCATCGGTTAAACAAGTTTTACCCAATCTTTGCCTAGGGACTCAGCCTTGCTCCCTACCCCAATCCCACAGTCATATTCTCAATGCCACCCAACAACCAGGCTATTATGTCCGTTTTTTGGACTTAAACGGTCAATTATTGGCCACTGCCGGGGAAAATCCCCCAGGCTTGACCTTTGAGCGGGAAACCACTCGTCAAAAACCCTTAACGGATCAACGGGGCGATCGTTATCATCAGGTGTCTTTGCAACTCAAAACGGCGACGGGACGGCCCTGGGGGTATCTGAAAGTGGGTCGTTCTTTAGCGCAATACGATCACCACTTACAGACTATCCAGGCTTTTTTAGTCTTTGGTTTGCCCATTGTCATGATGGGGGTGGGGGGAGCCAGTTGGTTGCTTGCCGGTTTAGCCATGGAGCCAGTTTATCGTTCCTATCAACAAATCCAACAGTTCACCGCCGACATTGCCCACGAATTACGCACACCCATTACAGCCATTCAAGCCACCTTAGAAACAACGTTAAGCACAGAGCCTAGCTCGGAGGAAGTTCACACTACCCTCCAAATATTGAAACGCCAAAATTATCGCCTCACCCACTTAATTCAGGATTTGTTGCTCCTCTCGCGGATGGATTTACAGGATGCTAATCGGAGTCAATTCCAACCCTGTTGCCTAAATGATTTGGTTAGTGATTTGGTGGAAGAGTTTGCTGGTTCAAGTATTACTGCTGGAGTGCAATTATCTGCTAAAGTGCGGGTTGAAGAACCCGTTTGGGTCGAGGGGGAAAAAGAACAGCTTTATCGTTTAGTAGCCAATTTAATCAGTAATGCTATTCACTACACCCCTGCTGGGGGAAAGGTTCAGGTCATAGTTGAGACTGATAAACATCAGGCATTCACCCAAGTTCAAGATACGGGGATTGGCATTGCCCCAGCCGAACAAGCCCGGATTTTTGACCGCTTCTATCGAGTGGAGGCGGCCCGGTCTCG
>JBGSZT010000124.1:0-11428 GCA_041750255.1 Synechocystis sp. | reverse complement strand
CAGCAATTCTCAGTATGGAAATTTAAGCTAATTTGAGCCAACCTTATTGAGAATTACTGCAATAACGATCCTTGAAAAGCTTATTCCTCCGTTGGGAACAGTCCTCAAAAATCAGGCTTGAAGTCAAAATGAGAATTGCTGGTGTCTGAACTGTCGTGAGTTTAAGCAAGCAAAAATGGTTCTCTTCGTTGATGAGTTCCGAGAAGTTATCGGCGATCGCAAAGATTAAAAAAACATAAGCAATCGGGGTATAACAAAGCATCGGAGCGGACAATATTAGTAGATTTCGTGTTGAGTTGAATGGCTACCAATTGCCGCTCAATTTAGCCGTTAGCCTTCGTACTTTCTTTAGCAACCGAGACATCACACCTTGATCTCTGTGAAACTGTGCAGGGATCAACCATTAATAAGAAGTATGTGACATTAATAAGAAGTATGTGACATTATAGATGGGTGGAGCGGTCAACTGTTGAGGTCAGGATAATGAACTCGAAGACAAAAAATTATGCAACTGGAGAAGAGCCTATCGACTATGTGAAGTTAGTCAATAGCGCTTCCTTCCAAAGATTTCTGCTAAGTGTGATTGTTTTAGCTTACTCGGTTATTACATTCTTTGAGTTTGGAATTCCAGATCCATTAATACAGAAATTGAAAGCGCAAATACCCTCATTGACATTAACCTTCATAGCTTTGGTGACCACCATCGAAATCTCTGATAGGATCAGGCAGGAGGAGACGGAAAAAGAAACTAGAAGAAAACTAGATAAGCTTAGTGATGTTGAAGAAGGTTTAATATCACGATGTGCTATTGAAATAGAGGGAGAATGTCCAACCAGTTCATTCCTAGAAGGAACGTGGCTTTCTCTGTATCAAGATCAAGATGCTCGTGAGCACGTGGAAAATAGAGTGAAGTGGGCAACAGAAATTATTGAGATCATAGAATTAGGTAGTGTTTTATATCTAAGCAGTAAAGCAGATGAACAGCAGAAAATGATTCAGGCGTTAGGAAGGCATATTAAAGATGGAGTGATACTTGGGCACTGGATAAATTGTGGTGCAGTTCACTGCAAGCAGGGAGAATTCTTGCTCGAAATTTCACACAATGATAACTATCTTTTTGGCTACTATAATCGTCCTAACACTGAGTATAAGCATTTTTATAAGTGGATCTTGATAAAAGCTACTGATAGAGATAAAGCTACAATCTTAGATCAACTTGATACGTATCTTGATGAAGCTTGGGGAAAACTGAAGCAACTGAAGGAAGACGATATAACGAGTGATTACAATAACCAGAAACAAGGAGACCCAAGGTATGACAGTCTTGCAAGTAAATTTGAGAAAATGATTGCCGCTATACCTATAGTTGATTAGCGGCTAACACTACGCTGCACTCGGATCGGCAAGCCAATATGCTATGTTTATTCCGAGAGGTGTCTTGCCGACCAGTGAGCTCTCCCATTAGGCATCCAGTTCACTAACTGGTGAGGAGCGAGATGACCCCCTGTCTGGTTTTCAGGTATTGGAGAGATTAGTGTTTCCCTGTGAGGCTCCACTTAACTTATGAGTATACAAGAAGAAACATCCGAGTTAATAAATCTGATTTTCACACTTCAAGATCGATTGCAGTTCTTTTGGAATTTCTATTTTGGAACTGTCCTTGCACTCATAGCTTTCATAGGGAGTTACTCGTCAGGAGTTCCCAAGTTTAAGGCGAATCATTGGCCGAAATTTGCTGTAACAATGATATTTGTGATGTTTGTTGTTGGTAATTTAGATGGACTTTGGACATATTCTCATCTAGCCAATGATGCAGCTTCGAGACTTGGTACGCTTGTTAGACAAAACCCAAATGTCTCAGAAGCATCTCAGATTGTCGCTGCAATGAGGTTTCGGTTCTCAGCCGTAGGCGCTATCATTGGACATATTATTGGTAACCTCATTGTATTGAGTGCTATTTGGTTATACTTAAATCCAAAAGAAAAGCAAAACTAGTCCAACAATTCGTTGCACCAGACTTCCAGTAAGATATTGGGCGTTGCTTAATTCAGGTATGAATGCGAACCTTGCACATATCCAGAAGGTAGTTTGAATCAAGGTTTAAAAAGTGGTATTTTTAGAGATTCATATTGCAAATCAGCAACGCCCGTTATATTGATGTCACGGAATACGTGGAAAACACCATTACGACCGATGCTCAAGGCTGGGCAGAATTTCGCTGTAATGGCGGCTTGGTCTCGGTGTGGATCCAGCAATCCTAGGGAATAGTTTTTGTTCTACTTGATTAAGCGTCATGGGAGGCGGGCAAATAAAAGCGAAACCGACTGCCTTGCCCTAATGTGCTACTAACAAAGATTTTTCCTTTTTGTAGCTCCACCAAACGACGGGCGATCGCCAGTCCAATGCCAGTACCACCGGAATAACGAGCCCGAGATTTATCAGCTCGCCAAAAGCGTTCAAAAACATGGGGTAAATCGGCCTCACTAATGCCAATGCCCGTATCGCTCACGGCTAGCCAAAGTTTGCTGGGGTCATTTTTTTCCTGCCAAGCGGAAAGGGTAATACTGCCTTTCTCGGTGTAGCGAATGGCATTGCCCAGGAGATTGACTAAAATTTGTTCGGTACGGTCAAGATCGGCGATCGCCGCCGGCAAATCCGCAGGGGCTTCCAAGCGCAGTTCTGGGCCATCCTCCAGGAGTTGATCTCTATATTTTTCGACCAGGGATTGCAGTAAAGGCAAAAGTTGTACCGGTTCAGACTTAATCGACAAATACCCAGCTTCGGCCTTGGAGAGTTCTTGCAGGTCTAGGGTTAAGCGTTCCAGACGACGGGTTTCATTCACTAGACGTTGATACAGTTCGGTTGACGGTGCAATACTGCCATCGGCCAATTCTTCTAAGTACCCCCGCACCACAGTTAAGGGAGTCCGCAATTCGTGGGTCAGGTCGCTAATCAGTTCCCGGCGGCGATATTCTACATTTTCTAGGCTGGCGGCCATCTGATTGAAACTGTAACCCAACTGATTAAAATCGGGAATCGCGCTATCGACAATGCGTTCGTTTAGATTGCCTTCGGCCAGCTTTTGGGTCGCCTCCTTAATCTGATTGAGGGGGGTCATAATCCGCTCTACGGCTAGATAACTCAGCCCCCCCGCCGCACTCGCCCCGAAAATAATGGCCCATTGGGCACTGCCATTCCAGGCCCGCTCAAAACCGCGAATTAGATAGGTGCGGGCCGAGCGAACGGTGATAAAGCCCTGGCTTTCTAACTCCTCTAGGCGCAACACAAACATACGAGGAGAAGAGAGCTTAGCGAGGACCACAAAACTGCCTAGTCCCACCAACATGACAATAAAGTGGGACAGAAACAACCGAGTGCCTAGACTTAATTTCGACACAATGGGGCTAAAGCCAACGCTCCGCGTCCTTGGCGGTGGCAAAAAAGTGGCGTACATTTTCTTCTGGGGTGCCGACGAGGACACCATGACCCAGATTAAGAATATGTCCCCCCTGGCCCGCTTTGCGTATGGTGTCTAGGATGCGCTCTTTGATAAAGTCGTGGGAACCAAATAAGACCCCAGGGTCAATATTTCCCTGCACTTTCATGGCGGGCCCCAGACGGCGGCGGGCATCGGCTATATCGACTGTCCAGTCCACACTGACAATATCCACCCCGGATTGGCCCATGCGCTCAAGCACGCCGGCACTGCCACTAATGTAGAGAATTAAGGGCGTGTCAGGATGGGTCGCTTTGACGGCGTTGATCACCTGTTTTTGGTAGGGCAAAGCAAAGGTATCGTAGTCCTGGGGACTGAGTTGCCCAGCCCAGGAGTCGAATAATTGCACCACCTGCGCTCCACAATCAATTTGATAGCGGACATAAATGGCGATCGCTTCGGCAATTTTGCCCAGGAAACGATGGAGCAAAGCCGGTTCCGAGAAGGCCATTTGTTTAATAACTTTATAGTCTTTAGAACTTTTGCCCTCAATGGCGTAGGCGGCGAGGGTCCAGGGAGAGCCAACAAAGCCCAAGACTGTGGATTGATTGCCCACGTCTTGCCGCAAGGTTTTGAGAATGGTTTTGATGAAGGGTAGCGAAGTCTCAGGATCAAAGGCAGTGAGTTGATCCACTTGAGCTTGCGTGCGGATCGGCGGGTCAATGATCGGGCCTTTGCTCTCGATGATGTCGAAGGGAATGCCGATACCCGGTAGGGGAGTGAGAATATCCGAGAACATAATCACACCATCGGGCTGGAAGGCTCGCCAGGGTTGCAACGAAATTTCGATCGCCAGTTCGGGATTTTCAGACCGTTCCCGGAAGCTAGGATACTTATCCCGCAGGTCTCGATAGATTTTCATATAACGCCCCGCCTGGCGCATCATCCACACGGGAGGACGCTTGACGATTTCGCCTCGGGCAACGCGCAAAAGATAGGGGACTTCTAATAGGTCTGTCATTAATACTCCAAATTCAACTCAATTATTCATAAACGCTTTTTTAGCTTATCATTTGCCGTGTTGAGCTTTTGCCGCTCTCAGACCAGCCCCAGAAATCTTGTTAGGATCGAGGTGTCACAATTCCTGGGGGGCAACCATGAAGCGCATTGTCATCATCACGGGCTTTGAGGCCTTTAATCGGCGTCTTTATCAAGTGGCGGCTCAACAGGTGGCTCAGCGATGCCCAGAGCTAGAGGTTTTGACCTTCAATGACCGAGACTTGACCACCCAGCCGGAGACCGTCGCAATCGCCCTAGCAAAGGCGGATGTTTTTTTTGCTAGTTTGATTTTTGACTACGACCAGGTGCAATGGTTGCGGGAACGGGCGGCTAAGATTCCCCTGCGTCTAGTGTTTGAGTCGGCCTTGGAACTAATGAGTCTGACCCAACTGGGAAAATTCAGCCTTGGCAATCGCCCCCGGGGAATGCCCAAACCGATTCAATTTATCCTTAATCAGTTCTCCAGTGGTCGAGAGGAAGACAAACTGGCGGGTTATCTGAATTTTCTTAAGACTGGCCCGCAATTGCTGAAATTTATCCCGGCCAAAAAGGTTCAGGATTTACGCCAATGGTTGATTATTTATGGGTATTGGAATGCCGGTGGTGTAGAAAATGTGACGGCCCTGTGTCTGGCGATCGCCGGGCATTATTTGGGCTTAACGGTCGGAGAGATTCCAGCGGCGATGGAAACCCTCAACAAGGGCCTATTACACCCCGATTATCCGGGTTATTTTAGCCATCCCCAGAAATATATAGAGTGGTATCAAAACCGCTTTCATCGCTCTGATTGGCCGGTGATTGCCCTTCTGCTTTACCGAAAACACGTTATTACTCAGCAGGGCTACATTGCCCAATTAATTCGAGCCTTTGAACAAGCCGAATTACTGCCCTTACCGATTTTTATTAATGGCGTCGAAGCCCATGTCATTGTTCGAGATTGGCTCACCACGGACTCAGAAAACGGCGATCGAACCCAAGATCAGCCAGGCCCGGAGGCGGTGCGAGTGGATGCCATTGTCTCCACCATTGGTTTTCCCCTGGTGGGTGGCCCAGCGGGGTCGATGGAAGCCGGACGGCAGGTGGAGGTAGCCAAACGCATTTTGAGTACTAAAAATATTCCCTACATCGTCGCCGCGCCCCTGCTGATCCAAGATATCCATTCCTGGACAAGACAGGGCATTGGCGGCTTGCAAAGCGTGGTGCTCTATGCCTTACCGGAACTGGATGGTGCCATTGATACAGTTCCCCTGGGGGGTCTAGTGGGAGATGAGATTTACCTAATTCCCGAACGGCTCCAACGCCTCACCGGACGGGTCAACAATTGGGTCAAATTACGCCATAAACCCCCGAGTGAGCGCAAAATAGCCATTATTCTCTACGGATTTCCGCCGGGCTATGGCGCCACCGGAACAGCGGCGTTGTTGAATGTTCCCCGCAGTTTGCTTAAGGTTTTGCAGGCATTGCAAGCCCAAGGCTATCGGCTGGGGGATCTCCCCGAAACGGGCGAAGAATTAATGGCCTGGGTCAAAAATGCTGATGAAAGTATCCAAAAAAACGAGATTGAAAGCAAAAGTGTCTCGGTTCGCACCCTAGAAAAATGGCTGGGCTACCTTCTCACAAAACGTATTGAAACCCAGTGGAAATCGTTGACTGATACCGGGATCAGAACCTACGGCGATGTCTTTTATCTCGGTGGCATCCAACTGGGCAATATTTGGATTGGGGTGCAGCCGCCCCTGGGTTTAGCCGGTGACCCGATGCGACTGATGTTTGAGAAGGATTTGACTCCCCATCCCCAGTACGCTGCCTTTTATCAATGGCTCGAAAAAGAGTGGCACGCGGATGCGGTGGTACATTTTGGTATGCACGGCACCGTGGAATGGTTGCCGGGGTCTCCCCTGGGAAATACCGCCTATTCCTGGCCCGATATTTTGTTGGGAAATTTGCCCAATCTTTATCTCTACGCGGCCAATAATCCTTCGGAGTCGATGTTGGCCAAACGGCGGAGCTATGGGGTCTTGATTTCCCATAATGTCCCCCCCTACGGTCGAGCCGGGCTTTATAAAGAATTGATGACCCTAGGAGAGCTGATCGGGGAATATCGAGAAGAACCGGACAAAAATCAGGTGTTAGAGCCGATCATCGTTCAAAAAATTGTGGATGCCGGTTTAGAAAAAGATTGTAAATTCTCGGCGGGTAGCGCCCTCGGTATTGAATTTACGACGGAAAATGCCCGCTTATTTAGCCGCCACGTCCTCCGGGATTATTTTTCCCAGGTCTACGATTACTTACAGGTGGTGGAACAGCGTTTGTTTTCCTCCGGGTTGCATTGTTTGGGTCAACCTCCCACCCCCGAGGAATTAGATAGTTATTTGGATGCTTATTTTGGCGATCGCCTGACAGATACTGAACGAACGGCGATCGCCTATCAACGGCAAACCGATCAGTATTTATTATCCCTAGCCAATGGCCGGGGCGAGATTCTGCAAACCGCCTTCGAGATCCGCGACCTGCTCCAACAAACCAGCGATGAAATTACCAATCTGTTGCGGGGGCTCAATGGAGACTATATTTTGCCCGCTCCCGGTGGTGATCTGCTACGGGATGGGCCGGGAGTGTTGCCCACGGGTCGCAATATCCATGCCCTAGACCCCTACCGTATGCCTTCCCCCGCCGCCTACGAACGGGGCCGAGAAATAGCCCAAAAAATTCTGACTCAACACCAGGCAGAGAATGGAGACTACCCCGAAACCGTGGCGGTGATGCTCTGGGGACTCGATGCCATCAAAACCAAAGGAGAATCCCTGGGCATTCTCTTAGCATTGGTCGGTGCCGAACCGGTTAAAGAAGGCACCGGGCGCATTGTCCGCTACGAATTAATCCCCCTGGCGCAACTGGATCACCCCCGCATTGATATTTTGGCCAATCTGTCTGGGATTTTCCGCGATACCTTTACCAATATCCTCGAGTTATTAGACGACTTGTTTCAGCGGGCCGCCCAAGCCGATGAACCCCCGGAAAAAAACTTTATCCGCAAGCATACGATCGCCTTACAAACCCAAGGTATCAACAACGCCAGCGCCCGTTTATTTTCCAACCCCGCCGGCGATTTCGGCTCCCTTGTCAACGACCAGGTGGTGGATGGAAATTGGGAAAACGAGGGCGAATTAGCCCAAACCTGGCAACGTCGCAATCAATTTAGCTATGGCCGCCAGGATAGCGGCCAGGCTCGTCCCGAGGTGCTAAAGCAATTACTGGAAACCAGCGGGCGCATTGTTCAACAGATCGACTCGGTGGAATATGGCTTAACCGACATTCAAGAATACTATGCCAATACTGGTGGTCTCAAGCTGGCCGCCGAAAAACAACAGGGGCGCAGGGTCACCGCGAGTTTGATTGAAAGTTTCTCTAAAGATACAACGCCCCGCAAATTAGAAGAGGTCCTGCGGCTAGAGTATCGCAGTAAACTCCTCAATCCAAAATGGGCAGAGGCCATGGTGGCCCAGGGGTCGGGCGGAGCCTACGAGGTCTCCCAGCGCATGACGGCACTATTAGGATGGAGTGGTACGGTTAGTTTCACCGATAATTGGGTCTACGACCAAGCCGCCCAAACCTATGCCTTTGATAGCGCTATGGCCCAGCGCCTGCGGGAGGCCAATCCCGAAGCCTTTCGTAATATTGTCGGTCGGATGCTAGAAGCCCATGGTCGCGGCTTTTGGCCGGCGGATGAGGAAAAAATCGCTAAATTACAGCAACTCTATAGCCTCACCGAAGAAGAACTTGAAGGCGTGACCCAATAGCGAGTTATAGTAGACCTGGCAAATTGCGCGAGAAGTTGAACGAGACTATGGTAACGATCTGGGAATTAGATTTTTATTCACGTCCTTTATTGGATGCTGACCAAAAAAAAGTGTGGGAAGTCTTGATCTGTGAAGCGCCTCAATCCATTGACCAAGAACCCTCCACTCTCTTCCGTTATAGTCAATTTTGCCCCAGTAGCACCGTCAACTCCCTCTGGTTAAAACAGGCCATTGAAACGGCGATCGCCGAGTCGGGGCAACGTCCCCAGAAGATCCGTTTTTTCCGTCGGCAAATGAATAATATGATCAGCCGAGCCTGTGAAGAAGCCGATATTACCGCCGTGCAAAGCCGCCGTACCTATGCCCTCCAACATTGGTTGCAAGAGCGTCAACTCAGCTTTTATCCGCAACAATCGGGCTATGATCCAGCCCTAGTGTCATCCATCTCTGTGCAATATCCAGACCTCAATGCCATTGCCTTGCCCGATGCGGTGCGAGGCGATAAGGGCGACCAGTGGGCCCTGGTGAGTTTAGAAGTCTCAGCCTTCGAGGAAATGGCAGAATGGGAGATTGGCTTTGGCGAAAGTTTTTCCTTGTCTGCCCTCGGTCTGAGTCCAGATAGTCGCATTCCGGGGCTAATTTTGTTTTCTCCCCGTTCCTTACCCTTGGCGGGCTGGTTATCGGGGTTAGAATTGGCGTATCTCAAATTTGCTGAGACGCCTCAACCGATGATCCGCCTAGAAACCAGTGCCAGTGATTGTTGGATTTTGGCCAATGTGCTGGGGGCCGATAGCTTGGCCGAAGCCCAGGGGTTTGAGCGAGCCAAGGCCGCCGTTCAGAATATTCATTTTTTAGCCATCCAAGCCGATGCCAACAGTGATGCCTTTGCGGGTTTTTGGTTATTACAAGAAATCAACGAATCCCCGTAGGCGATCGCCTACGGGCTCGATGAATCCAGGTTGGGTAAACAAAGATTAAGAATTATGTTGCTAAAACAACCTATATCTTGCTTAAGTAACCCAAGAAAACCCTGCTAAACCTGGCTTTCTGACTTTTTTTTTACCAAAACAACTGTAACGCCGCGTCTCGACAAGACCCCAGCTTTACGCCGAAAATTCTAAGCAACACACGGATTAGCTTTTAAGTAGGTAGATGTAATTAAACTAATCATAAGTTTTATGCCCTATCCCCCCAGCCCCCCCTTGATAAGGGGGGAGTCCGTAGGACGGGGGGATTTCATAAATATTTACGCTCAGCTACTTACAGCTTTCTATCTGTGTTGATTTTTATCCAAGCTTCGACTCCTTCGGAAAGATTGCTCTTATGAAATTAGCCTATTGGATGTACGCTGGCCCCGCCCACATTGGGACTCTCCGCATTGCCAGTTCCTTCAAAAATGTCCATGCCATCATGCACGCGCCCCTAGGAGATGACTATTTTAATGTCATGCGCTCGATGCTAGAACGAGAGCGAAACTTTACCCCCGTAACGGCTAGTGTCGTTGACCGCAACGTTTTGGCCCGCGGCTCCCAGGAAAAAGTAGTCAATAATATTGTTCGTAAGGACCAGGAAGAGCATCCCGATTTAATCGTTCTCACCCCCACCTGTACCTCCAGTATTTTGCAAGAAGATCTACAAAACTTTGTAGACCGCGCTCAAATGGATGCCAGCGGCGATGTGTTGCTCGCGGATGTGAATCATTATCGTTTTAATGAACTGCAAGCCGCAGACCGTACCTTGCAACAGATCGTTCAATATTATTTGGAAAAGGCACGCAAAAAAGGAGAATTGCCCACCAAAAAAACCGCCACTCCTTCGGTGAATATTCTGGGGGTGACCACGCTGGGCTTTCATAATCACCACGATTGCACCGAACTCAAGCGATTAATGACGGATTTGGGTATTCAGGTCAATGTCGTTGCCCCGGAAGGAGCCACCGTAGACCAGCTCAAAAATTTGCCCCGGGCCTGGTTTAATCTTTGCCCCTACCGTGAAATTGGCTTGATGACCGCTCAATACCTTGAAACTGAATTTGCCATGCCCTACGTGGATATTACCCCCATGGGCGTGGTGGAAACAGCCCGTTGTATCCGCAAAATTCAGCAGGTGCTGGTAGACCAAGGTGCAACGGTGGATTACGAAGCCTTCATCAATGAACAAACCCTTTTTGTTTCGCAGGCGGCGTGGTTTTCGCGCTCCATCGATTGTCAAAACCTTACCGGCAAAAAAGCGGTGGTCTTTGGTGACAACACCCACGCGGCGGCCATGACAAAACTATTGGCGCGGGAAATGGGGATTCAAGTCATATTAGCCGGTACCTATTGTAAGTACGATGCCGACTGGTTCCGGGAGCAAGTTAGTGGTTACTGTGATGAAATTTTAGTCAGTGAAGATAATGGAGCGATCGCCGATGCTATTGCACGCCTAGAGCCCGCCGCTATTTTTGGCACTCAAATGGAGCGCCATGTGGGAAAACGCCTAGACATTCCCTGTGGTGTCATTGCCTCTCCCATTCATATCCAAAATTTCCCCCTTGGTTACAAGCCATTTTTGGGCTACGAAGGCACCAATCAACTTGCTGACTTGGTTTATAATTCCTTCACCCTGGGCATGGAAGATCACTTACTAGAGATTTTTGGCGGTCACGACACTAAAGAGGTGATTACCAAAGGAGTCTCTGCGGATTCTGACCTAAATTGGAACAAAGAAGCGCAGGCAGAACTGAACAAAATCCCTGGCTTTGTACGGGGCAAAATCAAGCGTAATACCGAGAAATTTGCCCGCGATCGCCAATTGGCTGAAATCACCTTAGAAGTAATGTATGCCGCTAAAGAGGCGGTTGGTGCTTAAAAAACGAACCATAATTGAACACGCTTGCCATGACCCAAACTAATTTATGGCGGTTTTTGCAGAAGTGAGTACCTTTTTTAACTCCGAAATACCTGTCTATCAAGGGTCTTGGCATACTTTGCCAGATTGAAAACCGCTATACCCCTCTTGCGTCAGACTGGGCAAATCGGTTTTTTGAAAATTGTCGAAAGCCTTTAGCGAAAGGGGTTTTAGGTAATGTACTTGATAAAATATTACCGCTCATAGTTGTCGAGTATTGAAAACCTTGAAAGACCTTCATGGA
>JBGSZT010000123.1:0-8050 GCA_041750255.1 Synechocystis sp. | reverse complement strand
TTTAAGACATTATCTTGCCCGACTACATCGCAAAACGTTATGTTATTCAAAGTCGGTGGATATGTTAGGATACTCCATCCGTTTATTAATTCATTATCTAAAGTTTCAAGAAGTACCTATCCCTTACTGATTCATATCTTGATTCAGCAACGCCCCTCGTGAGCTCGACTTGATACACTAAATTTGTATCATCTGTTACCATTTGAATTTAGAATTGCTGTTTTTTGACAAAATCTACCTGGATATTGAGTATGATTTTGCTTAGGGCCTTCAGCCATTGACGAGGAGCAGGATGGAGATGATACAAATAATGGGTGCGGTCGGCGGGGCTCTTCTGGCAGGGGGAGGAGTTTTGATGGTTTGCAATAATCCTGGCCCGAAAGAGTACGAACTCTATGCTACCGAGAGCCTAAGTACTTATCTCAAAGAAGAGGTTTGCACTCAGGCGTCCTCTAACTTGGGGCCATTGGTAGCAAGTTACTGTAAAACTTTGGTGGATACGGGGCGACCTCAAATCAAGCACGTTATTGCAGAGACCACTGTCCGCCAAAATTTTTTAGTTTTTAGCGTTTACGAAACGACACTATCCTTGTCAGCGCCCTTGCCCAGTTACCAGTTTCAGACCCTCGGGGTGATGAAGGAATTTTATACTTACCAAGCGGAAGAGCAATAATTATCGTTGACGGCGACTCAACCATTGGTGCACCTGGGCTAGTTTTTTGAGCAGGTAAGGATATGCTCCCCCATAGATTTTGTCAAATCGGTAATTGAACAGCAGATCCATAACACTTTCAAAGGATAAATATTTTAAATAAGCCACCCCGAGGTCGATCTTTTCGTCACTGTATTCCAGATAAACTTTTTTATTGATCGCTTCGGAACGGTTCCACTTTGCCTTGTATTCGGCTTTCATCGCTTTTTCGTACTCCCGGAAATTTTCTCGACGATTTTGCAGGTAACCTTCGATAAAGGGTACGGCGATCGCCGCTCCTTGCATGGCATGACGAATGCCTTCTCCCCCCAAATAATTGACTGTGGATACGGCGTCGCCAATAGCAATCACATTATCTTGACAATATATATCCTGAAGACCACTGGCATATTCTAGGATTGAGCCGTGAATTTCGATGGTTTTATAGGTTTCTAGCTGCAAATAATCTTGAATAATGGCTTTGGTGTAATCCCGTAGGGGCTTGAGATTTTTTAGGTAACGATGCTCTCCCTCCATCCAAGCCGAGCCGACCTTTAGCTGGTGCTGATCCATCGGGAAAATCCAGGAATAGCCCCTCGGGCTCCAGCGATAGCCCAAAAAGAAAACCAAGGTGTTTTGATAACGCTCATGGGTTTTGGGATCTACTTCAATTAAATATTCAATACCAGTACCTTGATAAAAGCTCGGTCGCTGACGTTTATCTGGATAGATGACAGAGCGAGCGTAGCCTGTTGCATCCACTAGGACTTGGGTTTGTACCAAGAGCTTACCCTCGGCTCGGTCTTTGAGAGTTACGATCGTTTTTCCAGCTTCTTGGACATAGCCCAGAAAGCGATGGCCGAGCCAGACATTCCCCCCATTTTGTTGAACCATTTGGGCTAAAAAGGCTCGCAATTTAGCAAAATCAAAGACGGCCCCCTGGTTTTGCTCCGACTCCCAGGTGTGGAAATTCTGGCTACTCACTAGGGTTAATTTGCGCCAATATTGGGCAACCACGTCTTCGGGTAAATCAAACTGCGTCAGGGTTTCGAGGGGAGTGCCAGCACTGGAATAATTATTGTGAGTAAAATCTCGGTGCTGTTCTACCAAGAGAACATTATGACCCCTTTGAGCCAGCAAGCGGGCACAATGAGCACCGGCCGGCCCCGCCCCAATAATAACAACGTCGAACTGTTCTATAATCATGTACTAAAGTTTCAACGAGGGCAACCAGGTCACCAAGGGAGGGAAAAGAATGACTAAAATCAAGACTAAAATTTGCAAGACAATAAAGGGAATCACACCTCGATAAATATCTAACGTGCTGACCGTCGGCGGCGCGACTCCCCGCAGATAAAAGAGAGCAAAGCCGAAGGGGGGAGTCAAAAAGGAGGTCTGTAGATTGGTTCCCACCACTACCCCGTACCAGATTAGGTCTAAGCCGAGGGTTTCCGCCACCGGCTTAAACAGGGGCAAGACTATAAAGGCAATTTCAAAGAAATCGATGAAAAAGCCTAAAATAAAAATGGTCAGCATACTAATGACCAAAAAGCCTACCTTAGCACCGGGTAAATTGGCCAAAAGATCAAACATCAGGCGATCGCCGTCTAAGCCCCGAAAGACCAAACTAAAAGCTGTAGACCCCAGCAGAATAAACATGACCATGGCGGTAATTCGCATAGTACTATCACAGACTTGATAGACAGCCTTCCAGGTGAGTTGCCGATTTAACCCAGCTAAAATCATGGTGCAGAGGGAACCGATTGCCCCCGCTTCGGTGGGAGTGGCTATGCCAAAAAAGATACTGCCCAGGACGATCAGGATCAGAGCGAGGGGCGGAATCATGACCCGAATTACCCGTTGGCGTAGAGCGATGCCGCCAATCTCTCGTACCTCCGCTGGCAAAGTCGGTGCCATTTCCGGTTTTATAAAAGCCACAATTAAAACATGGATAGCAAAACTACTAGCCATCAAAATACCGGGGATCAACGACCCCATAAACAGGTCTCCCACCGATACCCCTAACTGATCCGCCAGCACAATCAGCACCACACTGGGGGGAATAATTTGTCCGAGAGTACCCGATGCCGCAATCACCCCGGTAGCAAGCCCTTTGTCGTAGCCGTAGCGCAACATAATCGGCAAGGAAATCAAACCCATGGCCACGACGGTGGCCGCCACAACCCCGGTGGTAGCCGCCAAGAGTGTGCCAACAATGACCACGGCCAGGGCCAGGCCACCCCGTAATCGCCCCATGACGATGCCCATGGTTTCGAGTAATTGTTCGGCAATACCGGATTTTTCGAGCATCGCCCCCAGAAAAATAAAATAGGGAATCGCCAACAAGGTGGAGTTGGACATGATGCCAAAAATACGCTGGGGCAGAGCCGCCAAAAAAATAGGGTCAAAGACGTCCAAGACATTGCCCAGGATGGCAAAGGCGATCGCCACTCCCCCGAGGGAAAAGGCCACCGGATAGCCTAGGGACAAAAATAGCAAGGCCCCGACAAACATCAATGCTCCCAGCCATTCAAACTCAGAGGTTAGGCCCATGATTGTCCTCCAGACTAGGGCGATCGCCAATAAAAATCACCCAATTTTTGATCAGATCCGCGAATCCCTGGATGATTAGCAGGACAAAACTGACAATAATCAATGACTTAATCGGGTAGCGGGGCAATCCCCCTGGATCCGGTGACATTTCCCAAATTTGCCAAGAATTGAGAATAGAGCCCCAGGAATAGTAAATTACTAAGGCTGAGAACGGAAATAGGAAAAAGAGCGTTCCCAGGAGATTAACAAAGGCTCGCCATTTAGGACTCAAACTTTTGTAAATAATATCAACACGGACATGGTCATCCTGCTGGAGAGCGTAGGCGGCCCCCAGCAAAAAAAGCAGATCAAATAAGTACCATTGCATTTCCAGTAGACTGTTCGAGGTAAGGTTTTGTCCGAGCAATCGACCACCGTAACGTCCCAGTACATTCCAAACCCCGATCGCCAGCATTCCCAGCACTAACCAGGCGGTCCATCGTCCCAGACGATCAATAAATTTCTCAATACCCTCGGCAAGCCGCAATAACGTTTGCAAGTTTCTTCCTCCCCATCAGCTAGACCCCCTCTGCAAGACGCTTAATGAATTAACTTTGCTCCCCAAGAGAATGCCTTGAAGGTTATTAACCCATTCATTACCGAATGTTTACCTAGATCCAGTAATGTGGGTGCTAGTCATAAAATGTAAGCTAACGCACGTATCGGGGTGCCTAAACTCGAAATGTCATTATGGCGCTGACCTATTCTCCCACTGACCTATCCGCTCTTCAAGAGGGACCCGATAGCCGTCGCCTACATTTCTATGACCGAGGGCGTTTGATTCCCCTCTCGACCGAGGGAACCTGGCAAGTATACCGAGGCATCATCCAAATTAGTCAATTTACGGCTAATGGAGATGAGATTCTTTTGGGCTGGGCTCACTCTTCTACCTTTTTTGGCTTGGGACTCAACCCAGAACAACTGGAAACCTATCAGGCCAAATCTCTTTCTGAGGTCTATCTGCGCTGGTACACCATGATCGAGCTAGAATCCACCTCTAAATTGGCTCAGTTTGTTTTAACTCAAACGGTCAAGCGTCTGCGTCAAACTGAAAGTCTTTTGGCGATCGCCGGTTTGAAACGAGTGGATGAACGCCTGCAAGCCTTATTAAATCTTTTAGCCCAGGAAATGGGGCAACCCGTGGCAGAAGGAGCGCGTCTTTCGGTACGCCTAACCCATCAAATGATGGCCAATGCCATTGGCACAACTCGCGTCACCATCACCCGTCTCCTAGGGGAATTCCAGAGTCAAGGTCGCATCAGCTTCGACGGCGATCGTCATTTAATCGTTCATCACCAAGGATAAAGCATCGACATCACATGCCTTTTGGCACATTATGCGGAAGACTTCTTAATGATCGCCCTGTATGAGAGTGATAGCTCGAAAGATTCTTATAAGCTCCGTATTTAGGGTGATATACGGAAACTTTCCGTATAGTCAGTAGTTCTACTGCGATCGCCGCTGCGCTTACGACCGCAGTAGAACGGGGCGCGAGTTTCGGGTCGGCTCAGCACAGCCGCGATGTCCGCACCAGAACAACTCGTTGGAGCCGACCCAATGCCTACGGCATTGCTGCGACCCACTTGGTTCTCGTGAAGTGCTTCGCACCTCCCTCGCCCCTGCGGGGTGGCAGCTCAACTCGCGCCCCGTTAGGCTTCTAATTGCTTTTGGCAACTCTAAAGTGACTCCGAGATAAGCGCTGCAATGAATAACCAATCAAATAAGGAAAGCTAAATGAATACACCCATTCTGTCGATCATGCAGCTACATCCAGACGATAGACCTGAATTTCCAATATTACGGAATAGTGATCTGCTGCTCATTTTCAATAGTTTAATCTTTTATCATGCGGATTTATGTACATTTTACCAAATGTATTCTTCTCAGCATGTTCAACAAGATAAGTATGTTGCAAGCCTTACAAAAGAGCTAGAGGAGATCAAGAAAAAATATGACGAATCTTCAGATGAGGATGAAATAGCGCAACTTGAAATTTCGTTTTCCAGGGTAAGGGAATTCATCTATAACAATGATTTGATGTTAGCCCGAACTAAATACTTTGCAAATAGTTCGTTTGTTATTTCACTTTGGGCAACAGTTGAACAATTCACTAGTCGAATCCTACTCTCTTTAGAAAAACAGCTTGGTATAGCTTATTCCGAGTCTTCGCACATTTGGGATAAAAAAATAGCACGATACAAGAAATTGAATATTGACATAACTGCTTATCTTAATTATCAAAATATTGATGAATGCAGAGTTCTGAATAATAAAATTAAGCATGTAGGAGAAGTTGATGATGCTTTGGCAAAGTTTTCATTCTTTTCAGCCCTCATGAATAAATCTTTGGAAAAGATAGAATATGATTTGCAACGGTATTCAAAGTCGGTCTTTGAGTACATTGGATTTGTTTCAGAGAGAGCGGACAGTATTATTTCGTAGACAATATTCTTTCATACATCACAACTAAGTGATTTCAATTCGCTATCAAGTTTCCTTTTGAAGGAAATTTATCTTACCTTTGCTATATGGAGTTTAGTTTGGCTGATGATGGGGTTGAGTCCTTCCAGCATTTGCTAAGTTTTTCCAGTCTAGATCTGCGATGCCTAACATTGCCGTGCAGCGGATTGAAGGAAGCTGTTGGTATTGAGTCCAAGGGGATCGGCAACCGCTGACCGCAACCGTTATACCGAAACCCATACACTCGTCAAAGTTGTCTGTTTTTAGCCAAGGTTAGGCACTCAAAAATGATTTACTTCGTTGATGAGTTCCGAGAAGTTATTGGCGCTTTGGAAATGACTCAAAACTTTTGCCACCGCTCAATATTAGGTCAACACTACCTAGAAACGGCGATCGCCGTTGCGCTTGCGACCGCATTATAACAGGGCGCGAGCGAAAAGCTATCTGTAGGACGCGATGCCCAAGTAGTCATGAATCTTTGGTTAAGACGTAATTGGGATGTGCTCGGTGAGCTACAATTCTCAATAGATTTTTCTCTTCATTGCAGGTCGGGTCGTGCGAAAACAGGAAGCCCTTACATTATTGGCAAATCATCAGAACATACTGAAGGACTTTGGCGTAAAGTCACTGATGCTCTTTGGTTCAGTGGCAAGAGATGAAGCGCGAACAGACAGCGATGTCGATCTGCTAGTAGAGTTTGAACGTCCGGTCGGGTTGTTTACCTTTGTACGCTTGAAACGTTACCTAGAGGAAATTTTAGAGAGTTCAGTTGACCTGGGTACGCCCGATTCTCTCAAACCTTATCTACAAGAGTCCGTTTTCCGGGAGGCGGTTCGTGCCTTCTAAAGATTGGCAAAATAGAGTAAGGGACGTGCTAGCCGCGATTTCAGAGATCCGAGAGTTCACAAACGACATCACATTCGATGAGTTTCAAGGCGATCGAAAGACAATTAGGGCAGTTTTATATAACCTTGCAATTATTGGTGAAGCAGTTCGTGGTATCCCACCAGAGTTGGAGGCTTCACATCCTGAAATTCCCTGGAGCGATGTACGTGGAATGCGAAATATTGTGATTCACGAGTATTTTCAAGTGAATTTATCTATTATCTGGCAAACGATTCAAGAAGATCTTGTTTTATTAGAAGCCTCTCTTCGCCTATTGATAAACCCTTGAGGAGAAGGGGTGAAAGCGGAAGCAACGGTAGCATAACGGGTAGAATTAAAGGCTTGTACGGAGGGCGACTGGGAATTGTGTACTTAAGCGAATATGTCCATTGAGGTTGTTGCTTTCTCGCCAAACTTAGGTCAACACTACCTAGAGACGGCGATCGCCGAGCTAGATGAATTGATGCACAAAGTATTGAATTATCATCTCAAAAGAATTCGCAAAAAAAGAATAGGTACATTAAAATTTAACCGCCTGTACCCATTCCCTAATTTTTAAAAAACCTAATGCCTAAAAATTATAAATTAGGAGGCAAAAGCACTTGGTCAATGACATGGATCACGCCATTACTCGCATCGACATCTACTGCAATCACATTAGCGCGGCCAACCATAACCTTGTCGCCATTCACGCTAATTTTGACAGAGCTTCCCTCTACTGTGTTGACATTTCCTGGCTTGACCATTTTTGAAGTTACTTCTCCCGCAACAACGTGATAGGTCAGAACTTTTTGGAGTTTGGCTTTGTTTTCAGGTTTGAGTAGATTTTCTACCGTTCCCATGGGAAGAGCTTCAAAAGCTTTATCCGTTGGGGCAAAAACCGTGAATGGCCCTTCTCCTGATAAGGTTTCGACGAGTCCTGCCGCCTGAATTGCCGCGACCAAGGTTTTAAAAGAATCATTGCCCGCCGCGACTTCTACAATTGTGCCTGTGGTCGTTTCGGTTGTGGCTCCCGTTGTCGTAGGTTTTGTTTTTTCCGATGCGGGGACTTTCGTTCCTCCTGCGACCAGATTAGCGGAAGTTGTTTTTGCTTGGGTGCAATCTTTGGCGATCGCGGCAACATTAGAGAAAAAGAGCGGTGTACCAAGGGCGACTAAACCCAGACAGAGAGAGGCTAAACGAGATTGTCCTAATACTTTCATATCTTTGCGATTTGTAACTGAATGTGAACTTATATTAAGCTTATAGCATTTATTTTTGGATGAATTATGTTTTTTAGCCCAGCAATTCTCAGTATGGAAATTTAAGCTAATTTGAGCCAACCTTATTGAGAATTACTGCAATAACGATCCTTGAAAAGCTTATTCCTCCGTTGGGAACAGTCCTCAAAAATCAGGCTTGAAGTCAAAATGAGAATTGCTG
>JBGSZT010000122.1:0-3170 GCA_041750255.1 Synechocystis sp. | reverse complement strand
GGATTGAGGCATTGACATCGAAGGTCTCTCCATTGACTCATTTCCCTGAAACCTACACAGATAAGGGGATTAAAGGCAACCTCTAAGACCAATCTCCATTTTTATTCCAGACTATCCGCGAAAATCAACGAACCGACAGTTCTAGGCATTGCTGCGTTAAAATGCGATCTTCAAAAAAGAGCAAGAATCTAATATAATGGCTGCATGAATCCAAAAGTACACAATCAGATCGTTAGTTATATCTGGAGCATCGCAGACGATGTTCTTAGAGATGTATTTGTTAGGGGCAAATACCGCGATATTATTTTGCCTTTCACTGTTTTAAGGCGTTTAGATGTGTTGCTTGTGCCGACTAAGCAGGATGTGTTAGATGCAAATGCTTTTTTGATTGAGCAGCAAATTGATGACAAAACTGCTTTAGAAAATTATTCTGGTTATGGGTTTTGGAATATTTCTAAATATACCTTTGAGTCTTTGATGTTAGAGGCGGATAGTATTGATAGCAATTTAGAAGACTACCTTGATGGCTTTAGTCCTAATGTGCAGGAAATTATTAGCAAGTTTAAACTGAGAAACCAGTTGGAAACAATGAAAGAGGCGGGTGCGACTTACT
Organism: Synechocystis sp.; assembly: GCA_041750255.1. Lineage (GTDB taxonomy): Bacteria > Cyanobacteriota > Cyanobacteriia > Cyanobacteriales > Microcystaceae > Synechocystis. The sequence continues at coordinate 2,557 of JBGSZT010000122.1, read as the reverse complement.
TGCTGATTGAGAAACTGTGCAATAAAGACATAAATTTGAGTTCCAATGAGGCGAAAAATAGTAAGGGAGAAGTGCTTCCTCCTTTGACTAATTTGGGAATGGGTTATGTATTTGAGGAACTGATTAGGAAGTTTAATGAAGAGAATAACGAAGAAGCAGGAGAACACTTTACGCCGCGTGAAATCATTAAGTTGATGACACATATTTTATTTACGCCTGTAAAAGAGAAGATAAGCAAAGGAACTTATTTAATTTACGATCCTGCTTGTGGTAGTGGTGGGATGTTGACGGAAGCAGAAAATTTTGCATTGGAAGTAACTAATAGTAGCAAGGCAAATTTTGAGCTTTATGGACAGGAAGTAAACCCTGAAACCTATGCTATTTGTACCAGTGATATGTTGATTAAGGGTGAAAAGTCAGAAAACATTGTCTATGGTTCTACGCTTTCTAAGGATGGATTTTCACATTTACATTTTGATTTTATGCTTTCCAATCCGCCCTATGGCAAGACTTGGAAAATAGATGAAGATGCGATCGTTGATGACAGAGGCAAAAAAGGAAAGGAAGTAATTAAGGATTCTCGGTTTCAGGTGGGATTGCCTTCTATTTCAGATGGACAGTTATTGTTCTTGATGAATATGGTTAGCAAGATGAAACACGATACTGAGTTGGGTAGTCGGATTGCGACTGTCCATAATGGATCGGCTTTGTTTACGGGGGATGCGGGGGGCGGTGAGAGTGAAATCAGAATGCACATTATTGAAAATGACTGGTTGGAATGTATTATCGCGTTGCCAAAAAATATTTTTTATAATACGGGTATTCCGACTTATATCTGGATTGTGTCTAATCGTAAGGAGCCAAAACGTAAGGGGAAGGTGCAGTTAATTAATGCTATGGATTTGTATGAGAAGCTGCGTAAAAATCTAGGCAATAAAAATTGTGAGATCAAGCCTGAGCAAATCGATCAGATTACCAATTTGTATATGGATTTTGCAGAAAATGATATTTCTAAGATTTATCCAAATGAGTATTTTGGTTATCACAAAATTACTGTGGAGCGTCCTTTGCGCTTGTCGGCAAGGTTTACGGAGGAGGCGATCGCATCTTTGCGTTATGACAAGAGTATTAGGGATGAGATGGAATGGGCTTATGAGCAGTTTGGGGATGATTTGTATGGGGATGTGAAGAAATATCGGGACAAGATCGAGGCTTATCTGGACAAGAATGAGATTAAGCTGGTGACTGCTGCTAAGAATAAGTTGCTAAGTTTGGAGCATTGGCAGGGGCAATTAAAGTTGATGCAAGCGGCTCAGGCATTGGCGGATGAGTTGGGTGATGCTCAGTTTGATGATTACAATAAATTTGTGCCTTTGGTAAATAAGGCGATTAAGGCTTTAGATCTAGATCTAGATGCGAAGGGTTTGAAGGTGGTTTTGGATGCGGTATGCTGGAAAAATGAGGATGCGGAACGGGTAATCAAGAAAGCTGAAAAGGGTAAGGCTATTATCTATGAGGCTGATAGTGATTTACGGGATACTGAAAATGTACCGCTTGTTCAGGATATTCATGAATATTTTAAGCGTGAGGTTTTACAACATATTCCTGATGCTTGGATTGATGAAAGCAAGACTGTGAAGGGTTATGAAATTTCGTTTACTCGCTATTTTTATAATTATGTGCCGCCGCGTAGTCTTGAAGAAATAACGGCTGAAATTTTTGCTTTGGAAAGAGAGACTGAGGGTATTCTTAAAGAAATTGTTGTCTGAAGCAGGATTTACAAGATTTAAGGATTGAGAGGATAGTTATGAATGAATCTGATATTACTTACAAAACAATCGGTTGTGCGATGAAGGTGCATAATACTTTGGGTAATGGGTTTCAGGAGGTAATTTATCAAAGATGTTTGGCTATTGAACTCGAAAGGACTGGGTTAGTTTTTGGGAGAGAGGTGGAGCAAACGATATTTTATGAGGGAATTGATGTGGGAACGCGAAGGGCTGATTTTGTGGTGGGAGAAAAGGTGGTAGTGGAGCTTAAAGCGGTTATCAATTTGGAAGATGTACATTTGGCGCAAGCAAAAAATTATGTAGTGGCTTATGATTTCCCTACGGGTTTGTTAATTAATTTCGGATCTACGAGTTTGCAATATAAAAAGGTCTTTAATCCCAAGTTTAATAAGTCTTAATCAGGATTATTGTCAGCATCAGGATTTACTGGATTTTAGGATGGACAAGATGACTATTGATGGCTGTTAGTGATTTTGTTATGATGAAGTATAATAAATAACAACAATCCTGAAAATTCTAAAATCCTGATTAAGATAATTGATAAGATAATTAATCATTGTCGGCATCAGGATTTACTAGATTTTAGGATGGTCAGGATGATGGTTATGATCAAGTACAATAAACAATAAACTGGAGTTTGGACTAACCGGGTAGAAAACGGCAGTCCGTGCAAGGCACTAACTGCCGTAAAGTCAATGAAAAAGTAATGCACATTGACCCTATGATTTTCGAGCAGTTGAGCCAATTCCGCCAGAGCATGTATGAAC
>JBGSZT010000121.1:0-37540 GCA_041750255.1 Synechocystis sp. | reverse complement strand
TAACACCATTGCCTTCAAAGGACAAGAAAACCAACCCTTTGCCACCTTGACCGGCATTCAAACCAACACCTTGACGGCAGCCAACTTTGTATTTGCTTAAGTTGAACCCGAGGAAGGAGTGAGTCTTCTTCCTCTTTTTTTTGTCTAGCAGACGCTCGCTTCTTATACTTTCTTTACAAAGGGAGAGTTTCAATAATAGTTATGTAAAGTAAGATTGGAGTCAAATTCACATAAATTTCCGAAGGAAGTCTGTATGACAATTGCATCAAAGGGCAAAATCGGGGTACTGATCGAGGAACATTTTGATGGAACCGAATTTCGCCGGTTTAATGAATACTTTCCAGAACAAGGCTACGAAGTCGAATACATATCTCACCTTTGGGGAAACCAAGAATTGCGCTTTGGTTCCAACGCCGAAAATGACCAAGTTGAATATCATGTAACCGTCACTACAGAAGTTAATGATATTAATCCTTCAGATTACAAAGGCATCATTCTAATTGGTGCCTACGCCATGGATCGCCTTAGATACCAAGTTTCAGTTCAAAAAGGACAAAAAAATCAAGCCCCGGCGGTGGTTTTTCTGCGAAACGCCATGGCAACAGAAAATCTTAAAATCGGAACAATTTGCCATAGCCTATGGCTCTTGTGTGCTGATTCTGATTTAATTAATGGCCGACGGGTAACCTGCGCCCATAACATTATCTGTGATGTAGAAAATGCAGGGGGCGATATTGTTTATGAGGGAGATGTGACGGCGGACTTAGTCATTGATGGCAATCTAGTGACCGGGAAGCATCCTGGCACCGTTGACCAATTTATGGAAGCCTTTGTTGCCGAAATAGAGCGTGCTTAACGCTAGTCTTCAGTTGATTTGTATGAAACCCCTATTCAATTTATTAGCACTATGTCAATTCAAGTAAACTTTCCCTTTTCAGACTTGATCGCCGGCTATGTTACAACCTTTGACGCGGCACAAGATATTTTTGGTCTAAAAACCTCCGATGGACGCGAATTTAAAGCGAAGCTCAGTCCCATGGCCTTTGCCAAAGTCATTCAGAATTTTGATGAAGGCTATCCCGATGCCACCGGTAGCATGAAATCGATGCTCACCACGGGGCGCTACGTATTTGCCTACGGTGTTTTTTATCCCGATAGCGATGTTTTTGATGCCAAGCAATTAGTATTTGCCGGTATCAAAAAGAATGAATATGTCTTTGAAAAACAAGACTGGTGGATTAAACAAGTTAATGCTTTGGGCAAATTCTATATCAAAGCCCAATTTGGTGAAGGCGAGTACGACTATCGCAACTATCGCACCACCCTCAATCTAAGCGGACAACAATCCACCATCAATTTTCGCCAAGAAACTGACACCATCTCCCGACTGGTCTATGGGTTTGCTACAGCCTTCATGATGACCGGCAACGATAGCTTCTTGAAAGCCGCAGAAAGAGGCACCGAATACCTACGCGAGCACATGCGCTTTGTTGACTCCGACGAAGGCATTGTTTACTGGTACCACGGCATCGATGTCCAGGGAGAACGGGAAACCAAAATTTTTGCCTCGGAATTTGGTGATGATTACTATGCGATTCCTGCCTACGAGCAAATTTATGCATTAGCAGGGCCGATTCAAACCTACCGTTGTACCGGCGATCCTCGGATCATGGACGACACCGAAAAAACCATTAAGCTCTTCAATGACTTTTTCTTGGATAAGAGTGAATATGGCGGCTATTTCTCCCACCTCGACCCCTTAACTCTTGACCCCCTCAGTGATTCCCTCGGAAACAACAAAGGTCGCAAAAATTGGAACTCCGTCGGCGATCATGCCCCGGCTTATCTGATCAACCTGTGGTTGGCAACGGGCAAACAAGAGTATGCCGATATGTTGGAATACACCTTTGACACCATCGAAAAATATTTCCCCGATGACGAAAATAGCCCTTTTGTCCAAGAACGCTTCTATGAAGACTGGTCTAAAGACACCACCTGGGGCTGGCAACAAAATCGCGCCGTTGTCGGGCATAACCTCAAGATTGCTTGGAATTTAATGCGGATGCAGAGCCTTAAATCCAAGGATAAATATGTTGAATTAGCTAAAAAAATCGGCGATGTCATGCCTGCTGTCGGCAGTGATCAACAGCGGGGGGGATGGTACGACGTAGTCGAACGCACCCTAGCCGAAGGCGAAAAACACTATCGCTTTGTTTGGCACGACCGCAAAGCCTGGTGGCAACAGGAGCAATCTATTCTTGCTTACCTAATCCTGGCAGGGACCCAGTCTGACGACGAGTATCACCGCCTCGCCCGCGAAGCCTCTGCTTTTTATAATGCTTGGTTCTTGGACATTGAAGATGGTGGTATTTACTTTAACGTTCTGGCCAATGGGATTCCTTACCTGGCTGGCGGTAATGAGCGGGGCAAAGGCAGTCACTCCATGAGTGGCTACCACTCCTTTGAATTGTGTTATTTAGCCGCTGTTTATACCAACTTACTGGTGACCAAACAGCCCATGGACTTTTACTTTAAGCCCATTCCTGGAGGATTTGCTGATAATATCCTGCGGGTTGCACCGGATATCCTCCCTCCCGGAAGTGTAAAAATTGGCAAGTGCGAGATTGATGGTGAACCTTACACCAATTTCGATGCCGAAAAACTAACCGTCACCCTCCCCAAAACCCAAGAGCGGGTGAAAGTTAAAGTTCAACTCGTTCCGGTGTAATCATCACTGTTTGAACATCTAGACCCATGGGGCAATCCTGCCCCTCCATCCACTCATCCGCTTCAACATTATCCAGGATTAATCATGGAGATTAGTATTCAGACCAAAGACGATGTCAAAGTTGTTGTAATTAGTGGTGATATTGACTCAAATTCTGCACCGTCGGTAACCGAACAGGTATTGCCCCTGGTGGAATCCCATGGCAAAATTTTGCTAGACATGACCGCTGTGCCCTATATGTCTAGTGCCGGGTTGCGAATGTTATTGTCTCTCTATCGTCAAGCAACAGCCCAAGACGGCAAGTTAGTCTTGGTCGGCCTCTCTGAAGATATTCAAGACACGATGTCAGTCACCGGCTTCTTAGATTTTTTCACCACCAGCGAAACCCTAGAACACGGATTAAGCGCCCTAGCCTAATCCCTCATTCAGTCTTGGGTTTGCTCCCTAATAGATAATTCAAGATTCGCATTTTCAGGAAACCCGAGTTGGAGCCCCAAACAAACGTAATGACCATGGAACGCATAGACATTCATCCAACCCACAGCTTCGGTGATTTCAAACTACGGAGTGGTAAACCATTTCCCTTTGGAGCAACGCTGGTTCCTGGCGGGGTTAATTTCTCCATTTTTTCGAGCCATGCTACCTCTTGTAGTCTGGTTTTATTTAAAAAACACGCCAAGGAACCCATGGGAGAAATTCCCTTTCCCGATGAATTTCGTATTGGCAATGTCTACTGTATGGTGGTCTTTGACCTCGACTATGAAAATCTTGAGTATGGCTATCGTATGGATGGCCCCAATAATTTTCAAGAGGGTCATTGGTTTGATAAAACCAAAATTCTGATGGATCCCTACGCCAAAAATATTGGTGGACGGGATGTGTGGCGTGTAACTCCCGATTGGAATGACCCGTATCAACACCGGGCTCGCATTGCCTTTGATGATTTTGATTGGGAAAATGATCGTCCTTTGGAAATTCCCCCGGAAGACCAAATTATCTATGAAGCCCATGTCCGAAGCTTAACCAGCGATCCCTCCTCTGGAGTTAAGGAAAAACACCGAGGTACTTTTGCGGGGATTCGAGATAAGATTCCCTACCTTAAGGAATTGGGAATTAACGCCCTGGAATTGATGCCCATTTACGAATTTGACGAATTTGAGAATAGTCGTCCGAATCCAGAAACCGGAGAATTACTGGTTAATTATTGGGGCTATAGCACCGTTGGCTTTTTTGCCCCCAAGGCCGGTTATGCGGCTACCGGTAAATTTGGGATGCAGGTGGATGAGCTCAAGGCGTTGGTCAAGGAATTGCACAAAAACGGCATCGAAATCATCCTTGATGTGGTCTTTAACCATACGGCGGAAGGCAATGAGCGGGGTCCAAGTATTTCTTTCCGGGGCATTGACAACAAGACCTACTATATGTTGACCCCGGAGGGCTACTATTACAACTTTAGTGGCACTGGCAATACGCTCAATTGTAATAATCCGATTGTGCGCGGCATGGTACTAGATTGCCTGCGCTATTGGGCGGCGGAGTACCACATTGATGGTTTTCGCTTTGACTTAGCGGCTATCTTGGGACGGGATCCCTGGGGCGCTCCCTTGGCCAACCCCCCTCTCTTAGAAACCTTGGCCTTTGATCCGATTTTGGCGAAATGTAAGCTGATTGCGGAAGCTTGGGATGCGGGGGGATTGTATCAAGTGGGGTCGTTTCCGGCCTACGGCCGCTGGGCAGAATGGAATGGGAAGTATCGGGATAGTTTACGCAAGTTCCTCAAAGGCGATGGTAATCTCGGGGAAGTCGCCCAACGGATTCAAGGATCGCCAGACCTCTATGCGCCCACGGGACGCGCCCCCGCGACCTCGATTAACTTTATTACCTGCCATGATGGCTTCACCCTGATGGATTTGGTTTCTTACAACGAGAAACATAATGAAGCCAACGGGGAGAATAATAATGATGGCGGCAATGACAATGATAGTTGGAATTGCGGCTGGGAAGGTGACACCGATGATCCTGCCATTAATGCCCTACGTCGCCGACAAATTAAAAATGCGGTGGCAATGCTGATGGTGAGTCAAGGTGTTCCCATGATTTTGATGGGGGACGAGCTAGGACGCAGTCAACAGGGAAACAACAATACCTATTGCCATGACAATCAGCTCAACTGGTTGGATTGGACGCTAGTGGAAAAAAATGCAGATTTACTTGATTTCTTCAAGCACTGTATTGCCTTCCGCCAAGCTCACCCCGTCCTCAGAAATCCAGCTCACTTTCAAAATCGTGATTATGTCGGTAGTGGCTATCCCGATATTAGTTGGCATGGTACCCAGGCTTGGAATATGGATTGGAGTTCTAACCATGTTTTGGCCTTTATGCTCTGTGGCAAGCACGCCAAACAAGGCCAAGTTGAAGATGACTATCTCTATGTCGCCTTTAATATGCATTGGCAATCCCTTTGGTTTGAACTGCCCCAACTTCCCCAGGGAATACATTGGCATGTCTTCGCCAATACAGGGGCGTCTTATCCCGAAGATAGCTGGACTCCCGGTAGCGAATCTATGCTAGAACATCAAGAAGGTCTACTCATTGGCGATCGTTCCGTCGTCATTTTAGTCGGCAAGTAATTTTTTTAACCACCATTACCCACCAATAAAATTATGGCTCTCAATACAACGCTAGATGTTTCCAACGATATTGCCACCATTACCCTAGAGGGTGAACTCGATGCCAGTACCGCTGGAATTTTTCAAGAAAAAGTTCAAGAAGCTGCCGGGCAGGACGTCAAAAAATTAGTGCTCAGAATGGAAGCACTTGAATATATGGCCAGCGCCGGGCTACGGGTCTTAATCTTTGCCAAACAAAAAATGGGTAACGATGTGGATATTTATGTTGTTGGTCCTCAAGACATGGTCAAAGAAACCATTGAGAAAACGGGGTTCCACCATAGTGTGATTCTTTTGGCTAGCTCTGATGTCGATCAGATTACTAGTCGTTAAGTAGGTGAGCGTAAAGATTTATGAAATCCCCCGTCCTAGGGACTGCCCCCTTATCAAGGGGGGCTGGGGGGATAGATCATAAAACTTATGATTAGTTTAATTACATCTACCTACTTAGTATTGATTTTATTACGTTTTCTGACGAAAAACATTGGTAAATGTTGGGCAAGAAATTATGAATGATGAGGGATTATCCCGTGAGCAATTAGTTGAGGAACTCCAATCTTTACGAGATCGGGTGTCTGCCTTGACCGCTGAAAAGGCGGAGCTAGATGCTCAACAGTCGCTAATCGAAAACTTGGGTTTGATGACCCAGGCCTATCTTGATCAGGAAGATTTAAAAAGTCCGTCCAACAAACATAAACTGATAGCCAATTTACTTAATGTTATCCATTCGTCTACGGATGAGGGGATTCTTCAGCAATCCTTGCAGAGTGTCCTTGATACATTAGTTGAGTTAACCACTGCGCAAAAAGGTAGTTTATTTTTATTAGATGACAGAGGAAAAGTTACCTATAGCATCTTAACCCGGGAAGATTCATCCCCCGGGCAACGTGATAATTTAATTGATCAGGTTCTAGAGCGTGGACTAGCCGGTTGGGTTTATCAAAATCGTCAAGTAGGGTTAATCGTTGATACAAAAACAGATGAACGATGGCTAGATTTACCAAATCAACCCTATACGGCACGCTCTGCCTTAGCCGTTCCTATTTTGAGGGGAACAGAACGTTTAGCATTGATTACCCTTTTGCATTCCGAGCCAGGGCACTTTAGTTCAACGGCGGCTAATTTAATCCAGATCACCGCGAATCAAATTGCCCTAACCTTGGAAATGATTGGTCTCAAGGTTTCATTTAACAAAGAACAATCAGCCTCTGAGCTTCAGCGACAGCTCCTAGAAAATTTAGTGGAACGGGGAAGTGACTCTAAGGAAGGGGAAATCCTCAAGACCACATTACAAAAGATAGTAGACTTATCGGCGGATCTCACCGGAGCAGAAACGAGCAGTTTATTTCTGCTGGATATGGATGGAAGGGTTGCAGATGCAATCTTGTCTCGCACGGAAGTGACTCCCCAACAGCGGAGTAAATTGATCGGCAATGTCTTGGATAAAGGCTTAGCGGGCTGGGTTAATAGTCATCATACGATTGGCCTGATTACGGATACAGAAAAAGATGAGCGTTGGTTGACGTTGCCCAATCAACCCTATACAGTGCGTTCAGCCCTTGCTGTCCCTATTCTCCGGGGGGGACAATTACACGGTATTTTAACGTTACTCCATTCTCAGCCTGCATTTTTTGACCTGGAAATTGCAGAACAGATGCGATTTACGGCGGATCACATTGCGTTAGTGCTGGAAAACGTGCGGCTTTACTCAAAATTAGACCAATATTCTAAATTATTAGACAGTGAGCTACAAAAAGGACGGAAAATTCAACTAGATTTTCTGCCCTATACACTGTGTCAACCGGATAACTGGGAGATTGCAGCGGCGTTTTATCCGGCCAGACAAGTCGCGGGTGATTATTATGATGCGTTTGCCTTGAAAGATACCGAGCATATTGGGCTTGTGATTGCCGATGTTTGTGATAAAGGGGTTGGGGCGGCACTTTTTATGGCGCTATTTCGGAGTTTGATTCGTATTTTTTCTAGTCAGTCTAATCTTAACGATACTAGTATTGATTTTTTAAACGAAGCAGAGCCCGTGCCCCAGGGATGGTTGGGAAGTTCAGTCACTACGAATTTAGCCCATTTAAATGCACTTAAGGCGGTTAAATTAACCAATGACTACGTGGCTAAATATCATTACAACATGTGTATGTTTGTCACTATGTTTTTTGGTGTTTTGGAACCATCGACTGGACTATTAACCTATATTAATGGGGGTCACGAATCATTATTTGTTTTGGCAAATAATGGAGAAATAAAGCACACATTAGAATCTACTGGGCCGGCAGTGGGGATGATGCCGAATTCTCAATTTAAAATCCAACAAATTCGTCTTGAGCCGGGGGATATTCTGATGGGTTATACCGACGGTGTAACAGAAGGAAAAAATGTTGATGGAGAGCAGTTTAAGATGGAGCGTTTGCGTCCTCTCTTGACTGAACCTTCAAACTCGGCATCTCACCTTTTAGAGCGTATCAAACAAAAACTCTTTGAGTATATTGGGGATGCGCCTCAATTTGATGACATCACCATGATTGCAATACGCCATAAATCTTAGTAAATCTCAATTTTTTTATGGAAACTTTAACAGTCCCTGGAACTTTAGATTCCCTCAGCCCGATCGCCAGTTATGTGATGGATGCAGCTAGACAGGCAAACCTCGATAAAAAGCGGGCCTATAAGTTACGTTTGGCGGTGGATGAGATTGTGTCAAATAGTATTATTCATGGCTATCAAGAAGCAGGATTGACGGGGGATTTAACCCTATCAATGGCTATCGAAAATTCAACATTAACATTAGTTGTCGAAGATAGCGGCTTAGCCTACGACCCGATGCACCATAATTTGCCAACGGAGGATGACCTCGGTAAATCCTTGATGCAACGTGAGCACGGTGGGCTAGGGATTTATTTGGTATTGGAGGGAGTGGATGATTTTCGCTACGAGAGAATTGGCGATCGAAATCGGAATATTTTTGTTATGACTCACTCCGTGGAAACGACTGATTAATTAATTAATTAATTAATTAATTAATTAATTAATTAATTTGCTTGCTTGTCTTTAATCTCTAATTTAGCCCCCACAAATCTGATGCTTGATACGTCTAACCATTCTAAATACCTAGATTCAGACTTTGAATTTTTGTTCACACGCTCCATTGAGTTTCGTCAAGAGACGATTTATTTTATTATTGTTGACCGTTTTAATGATGGTGATACTAGCAATAATCAGGGGCACAATCCAGCATTGTATGATGCGACTAAACAGAAATGGGGAAAATATTGGGGAGGAGATATTCAGGGTATTATTGATAAATTAGATTACCTAAAAGGCATGGGTGTAACCGCGCTGTGGCTCTCGCCCTTATTTGAACAAGTGGAAGAGATGCAGTTTGAAAGTGCAGCCATGCACGGCTATTGGACTAAGGATTTTAAGCGCATTAATCCCCGATTCTTGGCTTCTGATCAAGAAAATTCCCTCTTAAAATGTACGGCATTTAATCAATTAATTAATGCCTTGCACGAACGGGGCATGAAATTAATCTTGGATATTGTTTGTAATCATAGTAGCCCTGACGTCAATGGGCATAAGGGAGAACTCTATGATGACGGCGTTTTGATTGCTGATTTTCATAATGATGTTAATCATTGGTATCACCATAATCCTGAAATCACCGACTGGGAAGATGAATGGCAACTCCTCTATGGAGAAATGGCGGGATTAGCAACGTTTAATGAAAGTAATATCAATTACCGGAATTACATTAAATCAGCGATTAAATTATGGTTGGACCGGGGGGTAGATGCCCTGCGTATTGATACGGTCAAACATATGCCCATCTGGTTTTGGCAGGAATTTATGGCGGACATGCAAAGCCATAAGCCGTCGGTCTTTGCCTTTGGTGAATGGGGCTTTAGTAAACCCTGGGACCACGGCTCTGTCAAGTTTGCCAACCATTCTGGGATGTCAATCCTTGATTTTGGTTTTTGTGAAGCAATTCGGGGGGCACTGGCCAAGGGGGATGCCCAGGGATTTCAACTAGTTCAGGCTATTTTAGACCAGGATTATCTTTACAATCGAGCAACGGAATTAATTACTTTTGTTGATAACCATGATATGCCTCGGTTTCAGAGCTTAAATGCTGATCCAAGCTCATTGCGGCTGGCCTTGGGATTAATCATGACCTCCCGTGGCATTCCTTGCATTTACTATGGCACTGAGCAGTATCTACACAATGATACTAATGGTGGGCAAGACCCCTATAATCGCCCGATGATGGAGCGTTGGGATACAGACACGGAACCCTATCAAGATATTAAGTTATTTTCTAAATTACGACGAATCAATCCGGCGGTTTGCCTGGGCAGTCAACTGCAAAAATATGTGTCGGCGGATGTTTATTGCTATGTTCGTCGCTACCGTGATTATCGTTGCTTGGTAGCGATGAATAAAGGTGCTGCCATTACCATTGATTTGTTATCAACGGATTTAGAAGATGGGGAATATATCTGTATGATTACCCACCGTCGCTTTGACATTAAAAATGGGCAGTTATTTGGTTTAAGCCTCGCCTCCAAGGAAATGATCGTCCTTAGCTATCTTGGCGATCGCCTGCAGGGCCAGGTGATTGTTAGGGCCGAATTGAATGGATTGCGAACTCAACCAGGAGAAACCGTGGTTGTGACCGGGGATTGTCCAGAATTGGGCAATTGGGATTTAAGTCGAGCCTACGCCTTGGAATATATCAGTGGCAATCTCTGGTTTGGCGAAATTCCCTTCAACGAAAGTGCTGGCAAGGCGATCGCCTTTAAGTATGCCGTCCGTCGAGACCAGGGCAATCCAAGCTATGAAAATGTTGTCAGTCGTCGTTGGATTTTAGCAAATCAAGGTATTGTGAAGTGGAATGACCGCTGGGCAGTGTGACAAACTCAAGATGACATTTCCGTCCCTTTCTGAATACCTGCTCCTGGCTCCACGTCAAGATCGAAAATTTAGCCTAACGCCAGAGCTAGAAGTGGCCCTCAAGAGTTTTCCGGGGCAGGCCCTAACCCTGCCCCAGGGAAGTCATCAATTAGCCGCTAATCCTGACAAGTATGCTGGTTTTGAGCGTCCTCAACTTTTAGAGGACTGCTTAGCGTATTTGGAAAAGGCTCTGCAATCCCTCGATTTACTCCTTGGCGCTAACCCCTGCCGTCTTCTGCTCATTCTCCCCGATAAAACACGAACGGCGATCGCCGCTCATTTATTAGTCGATGCCATGCTGATTCTCAAAGAGCGTTATCCGCCTTTAGAGCTGACCGTTCTGTTTGGATTAGGAACCCATCAACCCATGACAGAGGCGGAGATGATTCGATTTTTGGGCGAAACACGCTATGAACAACTCAAAAATCTGGGAGTCCCCCTCAAACAACAAACCACCCTTGACCCTCTTATGCCCCAGGGAGAGGTTTACCTCGATGACCATGGGGTCCCAGGGGAAGAACTTGACCCCGTTAGTTTTGCAGATTTGATGACGGCTCTCCACGACCTCGCCGCATTAGTGCCAGAACCATCGGGTCTAGAATCCCAAAAATTAATCCATTCCTGTCATACCCTCTCCCTTCCCCTGGATCTTTGGCAGCATGATTTGGCGATCGTGGCGGGGGATGCTCAGCTCCATCCCTACGAAGGACGTAGCGGCAGTGGCGGCATCCACAAAATGTTGGTGGTCGGCTTAGCCAACATTCAAAGCATTCGCAGTACCCACAATACTCGTATTTTACTCGCCCCCCATACCCGCGTCGGCAACCCTGACAATGCCTTTGTGCGGAGCCTTGATCGCCTGGTGTCCTCTTTAACTAAATCTCTGCAAACCAGATTAGATAGCCGTGCTTGCACCTTGCCCCTAGGACTCTCCGTCGCCACCAATGGCAATGATCATATTTATGGGCTATGGCTAGGCCAACAGGAATCCCAGCGCCAACGTTTAGCGGCGGTTTTGCAGGAAACCTTCACCGCCACGCTTCCCCAATCGCTTCACCTCGTGGTTTCCGATGTTCAGCCCCACAAAGGAACTGACGTATTAGCCAGTGCACGAGCTTTGCAATATCTTTGCCAATGGGATGAAACCGATAATGTACTGCTATCCGGGGAGCCCCACCAGCGGGTAGCTCTCCTATTTCATCCCCAACCCGATCAAACAGACCCAGAAACGATCGCCAATCGAGGCACCAAAAAACATCTTGATGTCCTCGTTCAACTGGTTCAGGAGCGGCGTTCTTTAATCACCCAGAAGCTAGCGCAGAGCCCAGATTGTGAGCAATTCTTAGCCTGTCACCAACGTCATCGTCAGGCCTTACTCTCGGATTGGATGCAACATCTTAAACTTGTCAGCGAAGCTCATATTTTCCTCGCTCATCTATCCACATTGGCGATCGCCGTTGAGACCCTCCAGCACCTTAATGTTGAAACCCAAAAACAAACCATTGCCCAAGAAACATTAAAAACTATTTTAAAAAGCTACAGTAATCCCTACAGCGACATCGGCAGAGCCTTGGGGGATTTATATAAGATCTATGAAACTAGTCAAAATATTAAAGCTCTCCTCCACAAAATCCAGCACTACCAAGCGATTTTCAAAAACCATGAAGGCTTAGGAGAAGGCGGACAACGAACCCTGCGCCTCGTTATGCTGCTCGAAAAATTTCAAACATTATTAATTGCCACCGATCACTCCGCCGTATTACGTTATCTCCCAACCCTTGACCTCGATCTAACCTCTCTTTTACCCCAGGCTCTCAGGCCGGCCTGGCAGAATGTGGCCCTACCCATGGGAATATTAGGTATTATTGGCATTGATTTAGGTCAATATTCACCCCAAAACGCCCTAGATATAGCCATCGCCTACACTCAGCATTACAACGCCGACATTCTAGAGCCAAAGATGGGATTTCTTCATGATCCATTAATTATTCGTCGTGCCTAAGACCCTGACCGTTGCCGCCATTCACTCCCTCTCATGAGTCCTTTTTTACTTCTTTTGCTTCGACTTTACCTCCCCATTGGTGCTGCCGTTTTTATAGGCATTGGCATCAGTTTTGGTCTGAGTCGTTTAGGACTTAAGCACGACCTTGCTAGACAATGGCATAGTCTTTTGCCCAGCTATCTCGGAAAATTTCTATTTCTCATCGGAGTTCCCATAAGTGTTGTTAATTTTATTCGCAAAGCCGATCTATCCGGGGCCATTTGGCTAGCGCCGATCATTGCCTGGGGGGCGATCGCCCTAGGACTCCTCTGTACCTGGCTCTGGTTACGAATCAACCCCGAACGCTGGTCAATTCGCTCACGGGGCAGTTTCACGCTGGTGAGTATTGTCGGAAATACGAGTTATTTGGGGTTTCCCATTGTTTTACTTTTGCCCCAGCTCGGCCCCGATTATTTCGGTTGGGCCTTGCTTTACGACGTTTTAGGGACGTTTTTTGGTGCCTATGGATTAGGCGTAATTGTAGCCGCCCGGACTAATTTACAAAATCAAGCTCTCCTTCTTCGTCAACACCAGGCTATAACCGATTCATCTCCGCCGACGGAAACAGAAAATGAGTCCGCCGCTTTCTCGATGACGGCAAGTCCAGAAGAGCTCGCCCTTGCATCCAGGGAGGGATACTCTCTGTGGGGAATCACCCGCGAAGTCCTCAAAAACCCAGCTCTCCTAGCCTTCGGAGTGGGCCTGGCTCTGCGTCCGGTGGTATTTCCCGATTGGTTAAATTTATCCCTCAATGGAGGTGCTTGGATAGTGATTATGCTATCCCTTGTGCTCATGGGAATTCGCCTACAACAATTGGACACGTGGAATACTATTCGCCCTGCCCTGGGAGCGGTCAGCATCAAAATGCTCATTGTTCCTCTTTTGGTTGCCATGCTTTTGACGACCTTCGGCATGGAGGGGCCTCCCCGACTTGTTCTTACCCTTGAGTCGGCTATGCCCTCCGCCTTTGCCGCCTTGGTCTTAGCAGAAGGATACAATCTTGACCGAGACCTAGTCGTCACGACTTTAGGAGTCAGTTCCCTCGTCCTTGTGCTAATGCTTCCCTTCTGGCTCTGGGGATTTGCCACGTGGTAGGCTTTTCAGATTCCATTATTGTGATTCAAAATTCTATGCGTCAACTTTTATCTACTCTACCGTTAGTTCTTAGCCTAGTTTTGGCGGGATGTAATACTAATTCTCTTAACCCGACCACACCCGAGAATAAGTCCCTCCAGGTGTGGTGGAGTGAAGGCTACTATCCTGAAGAAACTGATGCGATTCAATCCACTATTAATGAATGGGAAAAAACGTCACAGTCCGATGTTGAATTGACATTTTATAGCGAAAAAGACCTGATCCAACAGGCTCAAAATGCCATTGCCGCTGGAAAACCTCCAGATATCATTTATGGATATAGTATTGATCTTGTTCTTGTTCCTAAATTAGCCTGGAATGACAAACTCGTTGAAGTATCGAGTGTTATCAATCCCCTCAAAAATGACTTTAGCCCTGAAGCGATCGAAAGTGTTTCCTACTTCAATAAACAAACAAATGATCGTGGCTACTATGCCGTTCCCATCTCCCAGCAAACGACTCATATTCACTACTGGAAAGATTTACTCGCAGAATCAGGGGTAGCTCCGGGGCCTCTGTCTACGAACTGGTCTACCTTTTGGCAAACCTGGAAATCAGCCCAGGAGAGTTTGCACAAAAAAGGTCTAACCGATACCTACGGCATTGGCTTTCCTATGTCCCTCGCCGCCACCGATACCTTTACGGTGTTTGAGCAATTTCTCGAAGCCTACAATGTTCAATTGTTGGATACCAAGGGACAACTTCGTGTGAATGAGCCGAACGTTCGTCAAGGATTAATCGAAGCCTTAGAAGCCTATACCAATCCCTATCTCCAAGGCTTTGTACCGCCTAAGGCAACGGAATGGAGTGACCCGGATAATAATGTTCAGTTCTTGAGTAATTTAACTCTCATGACCGCCAACGCGAGTCTTTCTATTCCTGGCTCCCAGCGGCGAGATGACATCAATTACTTTGAGCGGATGCGGACAACTCTGTGGCCCAATAAACCCGATAATTCTCCCATGCGTCACGTTACCTCGGTTAAACAGATCGCCATTTTTAAACAGAGTTCTAAAGTAGACCAGGCCAAAAGTCTTGTTTCCTTTATCGTTCAACCCGATAATTTGACCACCTATGTAGAAGGGGCCCAGGGTCGCTTTTTCCCTGTGATGCCGGCGATCGCCAAACGTCCATTCTGGACAGATCCTAAAGATCCTCACATTACCGTCGCCGCCCAACAATTTAAAAATACCCGCGCCTCCTCGGTAGTGTTAAACCCCGCCTATAGTGAAGTGTTGGCTCAAAATATTTGGGGAGAGGCCATCCAAAGTATCACTGTGGATAAAGTACCCGTAGAAAAAGCCGCAGATAAGGCGATCGAAAAAATACAAGATATTTTCAGCCAATGGAAATAAATCCTTAAAACTATGTTCCCCTGGATTAAAAAACTTCTGCTTTATTTTTCCTTGCCAGCATTATTGTTTGTGAGTCTTGCGTCCTTTGGAACTTATGTCCACCTGCGGCAATCTGCTATCCCTCCCGTCCTAGGTCAACTAGAAAAAGTTGCAGATATTAAAGCCGCTCAACTGAGTTCATGGTTTACTGCCCTCAACTCTAGTCTGATCAAGGACCTCAATGACCCAAGCTTGGTCGCTAATGCCACAACAGTTCTGACGACACCGATTAAAATAAAACCCGAATATAAAAAAGCCTACAAAGATCTAAAAACCTATTTTCAACAGTCCAATGGGACTCGTCTGAACACATCGATTTTAAGCAATGGAGGTATTATTCTTTTTTCAACAGACCCTACGCGAGAAGGACAATATCAGCCGCTACAAAATACAACTACTTATTTTTCCCTCGAAGATATCAATAGCATTAAGCCTAATTTTTATGAATCATCCATGACAAATCAACCGATGATCACCTTTGCCATATCCCTGGTGAATAAGGAAGGGAGACGTTTAGGGGCGATCGCCGTTGACCTTAATTTAGCGGATCTAGACCGTAAAATCCGTGATTTCAATCCAGTCAAATCCCCGGATTCTAGTCAGACTCGCCCTAGGACTCTCAAATCCTATTTAGTCGGTCGGTTATCATTAGTAGAAAATTCCTTTATTGCCAAACAGAGTGAACCCACTGATTCACTTTCTTTGAATGCAAAAGAATCATCACAATTATTCAAATCCTTAAATAGCACAGGCATCTCCCAAGCTTTACAGGGCAAAACAGGGACTGGACTTTATCTCAACTACAACAAAATTCCTGTTATAGGTGACTATCGTTGGATTCCCCAATATCGTCTAGGTCTTCTGGTCGAAGTCCCCCAGTCAGAGATATTTGCTGTGGCGCGTTCTTCTGCTGGAAAACTATTAATAGCAGGAATCAGTCTGATTCTTGTTGTAGATGTTGCCAGGAAACTCATACCATAGGCTTGTCAAAAATGGAATAAGATTATCTTAACAATTGATATAATTTTCAACCCTAAAATTAATCCATTGTTAATATTAATAGAGTGGTGAAGTATTCCCTCCCTTGCTAGAATTTGGGTTAACTGGCAATGATTTTAATAATTTAGGTAAACTGGAATGAGCATTGGACAAAAACAGGGCGATCCCCGTGTCAAAACGACCCTTGAATTAATGAAATCCCACTATCAATTAGATAATGATGGTGACTATAAAGTAACGGTTGAATTTGAGGATGGACGTTCACAGGTTGCATATATCTGTTCTGAAACCGAATTCTTTGATAATTTTGAACTAAGAGAAATTTGGTCTATATCCTATATTTCCGAGGGTTTTTTAGATATTGACACTGCCAATTATTTACTACTTGAAAATGACAAGCTTCAATTGGGCTCTTGGCGTTTAATGGAATTAAAAAACAATAGCTTTGCCGTCGTCTTTGCCATACAAGTCGCCGCAGATAGCGACATTAATTCATTTAACAGCGCCTTGTACACAGTTCTAAAAGTCGCCGATGACATGGAAAAACGATTCACCGGCAAAGATCATCTTTAGGGCTTTTTGAGGCGCCGAGAAACAACCTGGTCAATCTGCCCAAGGAGACTTGCTACATCGCCGGAATTATCCAAAATCACATCGGCGAGGCCTTCTTTTTGGGCTAAAGGCCATTGGCTTTGCTGTCTTTTTTGCGCTTGCTCTTTGCTCAGTCCATTGCGATTCACCAGTCGCTCTAATTGTTGTGGCTCTTGGCAAGTAACAACCCAGACCTCTGAGACCAAATGAGTCAGATTCGCCTCAAACAAAAGGGGAATCACTAAAATCAAAAGAGGCTCAGGTCTGGCTAAAATTTCCTGCTCAAAGCGAGCCCGGACAAAGGGATGAATTTGGGCCTCAACCCAGGCTTTTTCCTGGTCATTACTAAAAATAATATCCGCCAATAACGCTCGGTTGAGAGAACCATCTAAACTGGCGATCACCGGGCCATAGCGAGCAATCAGAGTTTGCAGAATAGGAGACCCTGGCAGGACGGCCTCCCTAGCATACTGATCTGCATCGAGGATGGGAAAACGGTACTTATTTTTTAGGTAATCCGCCACTGTCGATTTGCCGGTGGCAATGCCTCCGGTCAAACCAATACATTTTTGTTGATAGTGGTGCGGGTCTATCATGGCATTTCTTAGATCCGCTTTAGCAATCAGGCTCAACCCAGCGGCCATCTGCTTTGATCAAATTAATCAATTCGATAACACCTTGAGCCTCCGGCACTCGCTTAATTTCATCCCGCCCCCGATAGAGTGCAATCACACCGGCTTGCTTACCCACATAGCCATAGTCTGCATCGGCCATTTCTCCAGGGCCATTGACAATACAGCCCATAACAGCAATATCTAGCCCCGTTAGGTGTTTAGTAGCCTCGCGGACATCATGCAATACATCTTCTAGGTTAAAAAGCGTGCGCCCGCAGGAAGGACAAGCCACATACTCCACCATGGTTTTGCGGAGTCCCAAGGATTGCAAAATACTGTAGCAGACCGGAATTTCTTTTTCTGGTGCTTCGGTCAAGGAAACCCGAATCGTATCACCAATGCCATCGGCTAGGAGAGTGGCAATACCCGCCGTGGACTTAATTCGTCCATACTCACCATCTCCCGCCTCGGTCACGCCCAAGTGTAAAGGATAGGTCATGCCCAATTCATCCATGCGTTTGACCATCAAGCGATAGGCCGCCAACATCACCGGCACCCGCGAGGCCTTCATGGAAATCACCAGATTGTGGAAATCCAATGACTCACAGATTTTGATAAATTCGAGGGCAGACTGCACCATGCCTTCCGGGGTATCACCGTAGGTAAAGAGCATTCTTTCGGAAAGAGAACCATGGTTGACCCCAATCCGCATCGATTTACCCTGATCCCGCAGTGATACTACCAACGGCTCTAGGGTTTCACGAATTTTATCGCCAATGTCGGCAAATTCTTCGGGGCTAAAGGCATCCCGGCTAGCATTGGGTTTTTCAAACACGTACAAACCCGGATTAATGCGCACCTTATCCACGTGCTTGGCCACCTCTAGGGCGATTTTCATGCCATTGTGATGCACATCAGCCACCAGCGGCACCGCTTGATAGGTCTGGAGTAGCTTAGTTTTAATATCCGCGAGGGCTTTGGCATGGGCCATACTCGGCACCGTGACCCGGACAATTTCACAGCCAATTTCATGGAGACGACGAATCCCCGCCACCGAACCTTTAATATCGAGGGTGTCTTCATTGATCATGGATTGAACCACGACCGGATTTCCTCCACCAATAGTAATACTGCCCACGGGAACCGGGCGGGTTTTGCGCCGGTGAATGGTGGTATCAAATTCCGGAGGAGCCGAGATGGAAGGGTTAGAGAGCGTTTGCATAATCAATAGAAATAGGTTAGCTCAAGGTCAGAGGGACTTAACAAAAATTCTGCCCCCATTGTCGCAAACTTGGTGGGAAAGGCCCAGAATTAAGCATTCTTAAATACTTTCAAAATCCGCCAAACTAGCAATATTTTTGAGCGCCATATCTGGGCAAGTTCGCTTGACCAACCCCGCGAGCACTTTGCCGGGGCCCACTTCCCAGGCAGATTCAATCCCCAAGTTCGGAAACGAGAGCATAATCTCTTGCCAGCGAACGGAGCCGGTCATTTGTTTAACCAGACGTTCTTTGAGTACATTACTTGCCTGGGTCGGGCTGGGGTCAACATTGGATAGTACCGGAACTTCGGCATCGTCAAAGGCGGCGGCTTCTAAAATAGTCTGAAACTCTGTCGCCGCATCGGCCATCAGAGGCGAATGAAAGGCTCCCGATACTTTCAGGGGCAAGGCTCGCTTGGCGGTCACCTGAGACATAATCAGGTCTACCGCTCCGGGAGTACCAGAAATAACCACTTGCTCAGCACTATTGTCATTGGCTAGGACCACATCCGGGGTTTCCGCCAAACGTTGAGTCAATTGAGCGCGGTCAAACTTGATCAAGGCCGCCATTTTGCCGCCGATCGCCTGACTCATCAACTGAGCGCGTTGGTTAACCAGGGTTAAACCCGTAGCAAAATCAAGCACATTAGCCGCGTAGAGGGCAGAATACTCCCCTAAACTATGACCCGCGACGTAATCAGGCTGATAACCCTGTGCCTTGAGTAAATCCGCAAGAATGCTTTCAATAACGTAAAGACAAGGTTGCGTCACCTGGGTTTGGGATAGTTCCGCCTCCTCGCCTTGGCACTTCGCGGGCACTGACCAGCCCAAAATCGCCTCGGCTTGGGCGAATCTATCCTTGGCGATCGCCGTTGTCTCTAAATCTTGACCCATACCAAGAGACTGGGAGCCCTGGCCCGGAAAAACCCATACTGTTTCCATCAAAAAAACCTTTTTTCAGTTCAAATTTAGCCATACCGACGCAGAATTTTCATCCTAGCTTCGGAAATATTGTTCCAACGCCTCTTGTATAATTTGATTCATCGGACGTTTTTTGGCGGTGGAAGCCTGTTTCAATTGGTTGAATATCTCATCGGGGACGCTAACACGATGTTGATGTTTCCGTTCTCGGCGCTTGCCAGTGGATTTGAGCGGAGTATAGTTTTCTGAAAATTGCCGTAATGCTTCAAAGCCAACACGGCCACAAAATTCACCGAAACTTTCAGCGGCTTGACGCGATTGCTTGAAGTAGACAAACAACGGCTCCAGGAAACTTTCTAGGTGATCAATATGTAGTTTCTCGGTGTAGGTCTGGGCCAGGGCCGTTTGATGGGGAGTTCCTCCCAGCCAAATTTGGTAGGTATCCGGCGCCGTTCCCACAAAACCTAACTCAGCCATGTAGGGGCGGGCACAGCCATTGGGGCATCCGGTCATGCGGATAACGAGGCTTTCGTCCGCCAGTCCTAGGTTTTCTAACACCTGGCGAATCCGAGCATTGATACTCGGGATAATCCGCTCCGATTCAGTCACCGCTAGGCCGCAGGTGGGCAGTGCGGGGCAGGCCATGGAATACCGAACTAAAGTATCTATTTTTTCGGGGTCAGTATTAACGCCATGTTGACTAAAAATAGTCTCGATCGCCGGTTTGAGGGCGGGGTCAATTTCGTAGAGAATGATATTGTGATTAGCGGTGAGGCGCATCGGTAGATCGTAATCGGTGACAATACGACGCAGAGCCGTTTTTAGTTGGAAACTAGCTTCATCTTTAATCCGGCCATTCTCCACCGATAACCCCAAAAAGCAGTTGCCATCGCCCTGGTCATGCCAGCCCAAATAATCCTGATAGTGCCAGGCGGGCAAGGGCTTGAAGGGGCTAATCGCTTTGCCTAAATAGACTTCTACCTGGGCTTTGAATTTTTCTACCCCCCAATCGGCCAATAAATATTTCATCCGGGCATGGCGACGATTATAACGATCACCGTAGTCCCGTTGGGTAGCAACAATGGCTTTAATCAGGTCATAAATATCGTCTTTTTCGACGTAACCAATGGCATCGGCGGCCCGGGGAAAGGTTTCTTCTTTGTTGTGGGTGCGCCCTAGGCCACCGCCGGCGTAGATATTAAAGCCTTCTAATTCGTCCTTGGCGTTGGTGATGACCACCAAGCTAATATCGTGGGTCAAAAGATCGATGGAGTTATCGCCGGGAACCGTGACACTGATCTTGAACTTGCGGGGCATGAACTGTTGCCCATAGATCGGTTCGATGGGGTCATGCACCTTGCCGCCGGGAATTCCCGCTTGTCGGGCCGCCTTGACCTCGGGGGCTTCTTCGGCACTGATCACTTTTTCACCATCGAGCCAAATTTCGTAGTAAGCTCCGCTCTGGGGCGTTAATAGATCGGCGATGCGGCTGGCGTAGTCCCAGGCGTAGCCGTAGGCGGGCTGGCTCCGATAGGGGGCGGGGGGAGCCATGACATTCCGATTAATGTCGCCACAGGCCCCTAGGGTTGACCCCATATTTTTAACAATGCTGGCGATCGCTGTCTTGAGATTCTTTTTGAGAATACCGTGGACTTGCAAGCCTTGCCGAGTGGTCACCCGCAGGGTTTGATTACCATAATCATTGGACAAATCATCCAGGGCTAGATACAGTTGTGGCGGAATAAAGCCCCCAGGATTGCGGGTGCGGAGCATGAACTGATAATCTTTGTCCTGCCCTTTGACCCGATTATCCCGGTTATCCTGCTGGTAGGAACCATGGAACTTGAGGATTTGCACCGCATCATCGGTGAAGTGGCTCGTCGGCTCCAACAATTCGCTCTTCAGGGGTTCGCGGAGATAATGACTCCGTTCTTTAATGCCTTCTACTTTAGAAACTTGGCGGGTCGGGACAGTGGGCGTTGTTACCATTGGGTTATCGTCACAGGGCTAGAATTGCAGACAGTTCAATGCTTTTAGCAATTAGATGCAGTCCCCATTGTAGCGTCATTGCCAGGCCGGGAAATACAATTTCTGCGCCAATCGGGTCACAAAAAAAGCAGTCGTTGTTCATGATCATGACGTCGGACTGCTGATTTGTTTAGAGGTTAACTAAGGGCTTAGCCTTTGCGGTTGCTTAACACAGGGCGGCGATCGCCAGTGTAGCGACTGGGTTTAGAGGACTTACCCCCGCCCCCTGATTTACCACGTTTAACGATGGGCTTGGAGAAATCAGTATCGGGGACTTCCCAATCGGTTTTCATCCACTGGGGACAGCTTTGATCGTAGATCATCTGTAGGGCCGCGGCGGCGATCGCCTGGGGGTCATACTCATTACTTAATTCCCGGACGAGGGGCAGAAAAGAGGCCATCCGTTCACCAGTCAAGGCTTCTTGGATCTGAGCCTGGAGTTTTTCGATGCGCTTGGCTTCCACCTGCGGGCGGTCAGGAATTTGACAGGCTTCGATGCGATGATTCAAACGATTTTCGATCTGGCGGAGCAGACGGCGATCAATGGGTTCCACCATGGCGATCGCCTTGCCAGTTTTCCCCGCACGACCCGTCCGACCAATGCGGTGGATATAGGTTTCGGCATTATCCGGCAAATCAAAGTTAATCACATGGCTCAGGTTTTCCACATCCAACCCGCGGGCGGCAATATCGGTGGCGACCACCAACTTAATTTTGCCGTCTCGGAAACGATGTACTAACCGCTCCCGTTGGGATTGACTCAAATTGCCGTGGTATTCATCAGCCGAGTGGCCAGATTCTTGGAGCTTGCTGGTAAGTTCGGCGGCGGTGTGCTTTGTCCGCACAAAAATGATGGCAGATTCCGGGTCTTCCATTTCCAGAATCGGTTGCAGAGCCTTTGCTTTAGACCAACCCCGGGGAACAAAATAGAGTTGTTGTTCGATTTTAGTCGGGGTAGAATGGGTCTGCTTCACCGTCACCATGGCGGGGTCTTTCAGGAACTGATTCACCAGGTCACGGATCTCACGGGGCATGGTAGCCGAGAAACAGGCCGTCTGGCGAGTGGGGGGTGTCTTTCGGAGGATGGTTTTGACATCATCAATGAAGCCCATGCTCAGCATTTCGTCAGCTTCATCCAAGACCACCCAATCCACTGTCTCTAGTTGTAGTTTTTTGCGCTCAATTAAGTCAATGACTCGACCGGGGGTCCCCACCACGATCTGAACTCCGCGTTCTAGGGCACGAATTTGTCGTTCAATGGATTGTCCACCGTAGACCGTAAGGATAAAAAGACGACGGTCATGGGAGAAATCCTTCATCGCTTCTGCCACCTGTTGGGCCAGTTCGCGGGTCGGGGTCAAAATCAGGGCTTGGATCCCCTCTCGACGCTCCATTTTTTCTAGGACAGGAATGGCATAGGCCGCGGTTTTACCCGTTCCAGTTTGGGATTGGGCCAGGATATCTTTGCCGGCTAGTAGAAGAGGAATGGCTTCTTCTTGGATCGCCGTGGGTGCTTCAAAGCCGATGCTTTGCAGTTGTTGACAACGTTCGTCAGATAAGCCAAGTTCTTGAAAAGTTAAAGTCATAAAGAAATGTAGTGAGTTGATAGTTGGGTAAAACGAAAAAATTAAGTCAGAAGACGGTGACGGGCTGACTCAGTACAAAAGTTGAGCGGCGACGCGCTCATCATCCGGGGATGCCTCGGCCAGAAATTCTTCTACTGCCGAGCGGTGGCAATTGAAGAGGTTGTAATCATCGGAGTCTCGGATTGTCACCGGAATAATAGACCCCAAGGAAGCGTCTCCCAAGACGTAAACAACACCATCTACATCGGGAGCAAAGCGGGCAGAGCGGCCCATAAATAAACCCTGGTCAGGATTTTCCTGCTCGATTAACACATCCACCGTCTGACCAAGGCAGGCTCGGTTTTTGCGAGTCGAAATTGGCTTTTGGATTTCTTCCATTAAATGGAAGCGACGCTCCTCCATAACCTCGGGATCAACCGGATCCGGCAGATGAAATGCCGAAGATTCTTCTTCCGGAGAAAAGGCAAAGACCCCGACATGGTCAAATTCATGACGTTCCACGAACTGAACCAAATGCTCAAAATATTCATCGGTTTCCCCCGGAAAGCCGACGATAAAGGTGGTTCGCAATACCGCATCAGGAATGGCCTGCTTGACCCGCTCAATGATGGCATCGTTGACTCGACCCTGGGCGGGACGATTCATCGCCTTGAGGATCTCCGGGTGGGAATGTTGCAAAGGCAAGTCAAGGTAGGGCAAGACATTGGGGGTTTCCTGCATAGCCCGGAGTACTTTATCGGTGAGCCCGGTGGGATAGGCATAGTGAATGCGAATCCAAGGAATATCCACCTGGCCCAAGGCCCGGAGCAATTCCGCCAACTTGGGTTCTCCGTAGAGGTCCAAGCCGTAATTGGTCGTAATTTGCGAAATTAAAATTAGCTCTTGCACGCCTTGGCTAGCCAATTGTTTCGCTTCGGCCACGATCGACTCAATCGGGCGTGAGCGTTGCTTACCCCGCAACTGAGGAATAATGCAAAAAGCACAGCCGTAGTCACAACCTTCGGCAATCCGGAGGTAGGCCACGGCTTCGGTGGTGGTGCGATAGCGGGGCAGAAATTCATCGGCGATAAAGGTGGGGTTAGCGGAAATTTCCCGGACCCGTTTACCGGCTTCAACCTGATTGATGACATCAACAATCTTGTGGTAATCACCCGTTCCTACCGCCGCCACCGCTTCGGGCAGATCATCTAAAAGGTTGTTGCCTTGGATGAAGTCATGCTGAACCATACAGCCAGTGACAATGATTTTTTTGTCCGCCTGGGCGAGATCGAGCAATGTATCAATGGATTCTTGACGAGCATCCCCGATGAAACTACAGGTGTTAACAATGACGTAGTCTGCTAATGCTTCATCACTATCAACCTGGTAGCCCGCCTCGGTGAGCAGCCCCAGCATGTGTTCGGAGTCAATTCGATTTTTTTCGCATCCCAGGTGGGATATGGCGATCGTTGGCTTATTGCCCATGAATAATTTAATTTTTAGGGTTAGGTAGTCCGCTGGTGTTGCTATAGGGACTACAACCGATGGGTTCCTGCGGAGGAAACTGAAAAGGTATGGCTTTGCCCCTGTTTGTTAAGTTATTGTAACAGATATATTCTCAGAACGCCCAAAAACCATCCAAAAGATTCTCCTGCTTTGCTGACATTGGCCAATTCCAACGGCGGAAAAGAGCCGGATACGTCGATATTGGCAATTTTAGGCGGTTGATACTTTGGTAGAAAATTTTTGACTAGAACAAAGTTTTACGGTGATCCTCCACTCTGATAGACTTTGACTGATAAGAAAAAACAGACAAGCTAGGGCAACCTAAAATTAGCAGTTGGGAGACATATCTCGTGGAAAGTACCCTCGGTTTAGAAATCATTGAAGTTGTAGAAAAAGCGGCGATCGCCTCCTCGAAATGGATGGGAAAAGGCGAAAAAAACATCGCTGACCAGGTGGCGGTGGAAGCCATGCGCGAACGTATGAATCAAATTCATATGCGCGGTCGCATCGTCATTGGAGAAGGGGAACGGGATGAAGCCCCCATGCTCTACATCGGCGAAGAAGTAGGAATTTGTACTCGTGAAGATGCTAAGGCCTATTGTAATCCTGATGAACTCGTTGAAATTGACATCGCCGTTGATCCCTGTGAAGGCACGAACCTGGTTGCCTACGGTCAAAACGGTTCCATGGCAGTTCTAGCCATCTCCGAAAAAGGTGGACTATTTGCCGCACCTGATTTTTATATGAGAAAATTGGCGGCTCCAGCGGCGGCTAAAGGTCATGTGGATATCAATAAATCTGCCACCGAAAACCTCAAAATTCTCTCGGATTGCCTCAGCCGCAGTGTAGAAGAATTAGTTGTGGTGGTCATGGATCGTCCCCGCCACAAAGACCTGATCCAAGAAATCCGCACCGCCGGTGCCCGAGTTCGCCTCATTAGTGATGGAGATGTCTCCGCTGCTATTTCCTGCGCCTTTTCTGGAACGAATATCCACGCGCTGATGGGCATTGGTGCTGCGCCCGAAGGCGTTATTTCCGCTGCCGCTATGCGTTGCCTCGGTGGACACTTCCAAGGTCAACTGATCTATGACCCCGCCGTGGTTCAAACCGGATTAATCGGAGAGAGCCGCGAAGGAAACCTAGAGCGACTTCATTCTATGGGCATTACCGACGGTGACAAAGTCTATGACACCCATGAACTAGCTAGTGGTAATACTGTCCTATTTGCGGCCTGTGGTATCACCCCAGGAACCTTGATGGAAGGCGTTCGTTTCTTCCATGGTGGAGCTCGTACCCAGAGTTTGGTTATTTCCAGCGAAACCAAGACCGCTCGTTTTGTAGATACGGTTCACTTGCTTGACCAACCCAAGGTCATTCAATTGCGATAGGTCATGGCTTGCCTAGTCTGACTAGGGCCATAAGTATTTAAATAAAGTGGGTCAAGGGGCCCACTTTTTTGCATGGCTAATGCGAGTCGGTTGGCTATATTCCTCTTAATTTCTGTTCCTCTCTTAAAAAAGGAGGGGTAGGGGGGATTAAACCCAGAAATCTCAACCATGTTTCCTGTGACTAGATTTATTTCCCTAAATCTCCCTTGGGAAGGGGGACTTTGAATTTATAGCTATAATTGGGTTCCAAAATGGCAAAGTGTTAGCCAGGGTGTTGACATTTCTTCCTTTGCAAAAAAAATCAAATTTTACGGATAATTTAAAAACACAACCTCTTTTATTGTTGCCCCTTGATCCAAACCGAAACCCTCTCCCTTCTGGAATGGGAACGCCTCTGTCTTCATCTTTCTAGTTTTGCCGAAACGCCCCTGGGAATGATCGCCGCTCGTCACCTGGTACCCCCTGATAGCCTTGCCAAAAGTCAGGAGTTATTACAGCAGACCCAGGAAATTGAACTAATTGAGAATACCCTCAGCAGTGGCTGGAAATTCACAGGCATTGTCGATATTACCGAAGCCCTGGAACGCTCAGCACTGGGGGGACTCCTGAGTGGGCAAGAACTGCTCCAGATTGCCACCACCTTGGCGGGAGTGCGGCGACTACGACGGGTAATTGAGGCCCAGGAAGGCTTGGCCTGCCTAACGGCCTTGGTCGCCGACGTACGAACCTATCCTGAGCTAGAGCAGGATATTCACCATTGCATTGATGATGGGGGCAAAGTCACTGACCGCGCCAGTCCCAAATTGGGCGGGATTCGCCTCAAGCTCAAGGAACTACGCGAGCAAATTTATCAAAAACTAAATCGGTTGTTGCAACGTCAGCCGGGAGCGGTACAGGAAGCGGTGATTACCCAACGGGATGACCGTTTTGTGATTCCCATTAAAGCTTCCCACAAGGAACAGATTCCGGGCATTATCCACGATACCTCCAGTAGTGGCATGACCCTCTACGTCGAACCCCAGGCGATCATAGACCTCGGCAATAAATTACGGCAAGCTCGCCGCCAAGAACAGGTAGAAGAAGAGGTAATTCTGCGCCAACTGAGTGAGCGGGTCGCCGAGTATCTAGAGGACTTAGAGCATTTACTAATCGTAGCGACTGAATTAGATTTGGCCACGGC
Source organism: Synechocystis sp. (assembly GCA_041750255.1). GTDB lineage: Bacteria > Cyanobacteriota > Cyanobacteriia > Cyanobacteriales > Microcystaceae > Synechocystis. Next base: position 10,556 of record JBGSZT010000121.1, on the reverse strand, counting down.
CCGCCTCCGCTATAGCCTTTGGTTGGGGGGCAATCCTCCCCATTTCATTGCCTCAGACCAGCCGATTATCCTGCGTCAACTGCGGCATCCCCTCTTAGTTTGGAAACAAAAACGTGAGCAGGGCTCAGAGGTGGTGCCGATTACGGTGCAAATTGACCCTAAAATCCGCGTTATTGCCATTACGGGACCTAATACCGGCGGTAAAACCGTCACCCTCAAAACCCTAGGCTTGGCGGTCTTGATGGCCAAGGTAGGGCTATATTTACCCGCCAAACAACCCGTTGAAGTGCCTTGGTTTGAGCAGGTGTTAGCCGATATTGGCGATGAGCAGTCCTTAGAACAAAGTCTATCCACGTTTTCTGGACATATTCGCCGCATTATCCGCGTTATTGATGCCCTGGGCACAGACACTGAGGCCCCGGTCTCTGCCCTGGTGCTTTTGGATGAAGTGGGGGCCGGCACCGACCCGGTGGAAGGTAGTGCCCTGGCGATCGCCTTATTGAGCTACTTGGCCGACCATGCCCAATTAACCCTCGCCACCACCCATTATGGTGAATTAAAGGCACTGAAATACCAAGATGAACGCTTTGAAAATGCCTCGGTGGAATTTAACGACCAGACCCTTTCGCCGACCTATCGCCTCCTGTGGGGCATTCCGGGCCGCTCCAATGCCCTGACCATTGCCCAACGCTTGGGACTGCGCCTCGACATTGTTGAAAGCGCGAAGGAACGATTAGGGGGCTTTTCGGAGGAAATCAATCAAGTCATTGCTGGGCTAGAACGACAACGCCGAGACCAAGAACGTAAGGCCCAAGAAGCCCAAAAACTCCTGCAACAAACCGAAAGTTTTTACCAAGAGGTGTCTCAAAAAGCCATCTCCCTGCAAGCCCGCGAACGAGAGCTGAAGCAGTACCAAGAGCAAGAGGTGCAAAAGGCGATCGCCAACGCTAAAGGTGAAATTGCCCAGGTAATCCGGCAACTTCAACGGGGCAAACCCTCGGGGCAAAAGGCCCACCAGGCTACCGCCGCCCTGAATGAGATTGTGGCCCAAGAAACTCCTGTCATCGTTAAACCCCAGGGCTACCGTCCCCGAGTTGGCGAGCGGGTTCGCGTTCCGAGCCTTGGGCAAACCGCCGAAGTGACCCAATGGTCTGAGGGCGATGGGGAAGTCATGGTCAAATTTGGCTTAATGAAAATGACTCTCCCCGTGGCAGAAATTGAATCCTTGGACGGCAAAAAAGTAGAGCCGCCGGCCCCCAAACCTATACCGCCACCCCCACCGCCGAAACCGATCGCCCCGCCGATTTTGGTTAGAACCGAGGGCAATACAGTGGATCTGCGAGGAAATCGCATTGAAGAAGCCGAAACTCGCCTAGAATCGGCCCTGCGTCAGACCAGCGACTACCAGGTCCTCTGGATTATCCATGGCAAAGGCACGGGAAAACTACGCCAGGGAGTGCATGATTTTTTGAGTCATCATCCCCAGGTAGAGCGGTTTGAACTAGCCCCCCAGGATGAGGGAGGTGCGGGGGTCACCCTAGCTTATCTGCTCTAATTTGCCAGCTTTTCGGCGACCACGGCATAAAACGGATCATTGCCGCTCATGCCCAATAATTGCAGGAATCCTGGCAACGGGGACGACGTGTTGGCGATCGCCTCAGGTTGCCCAAAGCCCTTGACGTTTTGAAAATAGGATTTCACCAGTTGTAGATGACTCAGAGCCGTGCCATCCCGCCAGGCGGCGATCGCTTTTTGGTAGAACATACGATTAGAAAAACTAACAATCACGATACCTTGGGGCTTGAGGATACGCTGAATTTCACTAAACACTGCTTCCGGATATTGCAAATACTGCACCGATACGGTGATCAACACCGCATCAAACTCCTGGTCCTTGAGGGGTAAGTGGGGCTCTAGATTGAGATTTTGCAGAAAATAATGGTTTAAGCGTGGGTTTTTCGCCAATTCTTCCCCATTCATGCCATGGCCCTCTACCCATGCAAACTCCATCTCCTCCGGTAAATGGGAAACCCAGCTACTCATTAGGTCCAAAATGCGCGTTTGCGGTTTCAGGCGATCGCGGTAGAGTTGAGTCAATTGGTCGATAAAGTTGGTATCCACATGGGTGACAAAGCGGGGATAGGCATAGAAAAGCGTATCATTACCGCTATCAAGTTTGGCTCGGTCATCGGGACGGAGGAGAAGATTGGCGGAGCGTTGGGAGGTCATGGCTAAAGGTGAGTGCGAGTGGGCAAAAAATATACTTTGTATTGTAATGGCCAAAAAATTCCGTAGGTTGATTTTGTTACAACAAAGCGAATTTTCAGCCACGGTGGAGCCAGATCCGGCAAAATCAAAATACAACCCTGCTCCCTAATTCCCATGTCCAACGCCCTCAAATATGCCTATTTTCCCGGCTGTATCGCCCAAGGTGCCTGCCGAGAGCTCCATCAATCCACCGCCGCCCTCAGTCAAGCCCTGGATATTGAGCTGGTGGAACTCAAAAAAGCGACCTGTTGCGGTTCCGGCACCTTCAAAGAAACCTCCCAACGGCTAGAAGATACCGTCAATGCTCGCAATATTGCCCTGGCTGAGTCCCTCAATTTACCGCTGTTGACCCATTGCAGTACTTGTCAAGGCGTGATTGGCCATGTGGATGAACGACTCAAGCAAGCCCAAGAGTCTGACCCAGCCTATGTTCTCCGGCTGAATGATGATTTACGCCAGGAAAACTGTTTCCCCTACCAGGGCACTAGCCGAGTTACCCATCTACTCTGGGCCTTGGTTCAAGACTACGGTCTAGAGTCCCTGGCCCAAAAAGTCAGAAAACGTCTGACAGGTCTCAACTGTGCCGCCTTCTATGGTTGTTATTTGCTCCGCGGCCAAGACCAGCTCCCCGAAGATAATCCCTTTGATCCCCGCAGTATGGAGGCGGTTTTCGAGGTTTTAGGCGCTAACCCGATTTATTATTCTGGCCGGACTCAATGTTGTGGCTGGCCAATTTCTAGCTATGCCACTCCCCAATCCTTTCAACTAGCCGGCCAGCACTTACTAGAGGCGATCGCCGCTGGGGCTGATTGCTTGGTGACGCCCTGTCCCCTCTGCCATCTGCAACTCGATTCACGTCAGCCGGAAATTAGCAAAGTACTCGATCGCCCAATCAACCTACCCATACTACACTTGCCCCAATTGGTCGCCCTAGCGGTGGGGGTTGCACCCGATCAGTTGGGATTAGACCGACACATTATCAGTGTTGAGCCTGTCTTAGCAAAATTGGGTTGGAATAGTTAACGGGTAGCCTGATCGACGAGGGCCATCACGTCATGACGACTGAGTTTTTCCTTGCCGAGGGCCAAGACATCCAGGGTGCCGTAGGCTAACGTCAGGGGAATGCGACAAAATTGCAACGCCGGGCCAGCGGGCAAAGATTTAGTATAAAGATCCGCTAGGTGTAGGTTCTGGCGGGCGTAGCGGTGCATATCCTGCGCTTCCCAGCCCTGGGGAAAGAAACTTACGCCTCGGCGTTGGTCTTCCCGGTGATTGCGGACAATATTCACGGCCTGGAGTCCCCGGCCAAAACCAATGGCGTGGGAGCGGTTGGTTTGGGTGCCATCAAACCAAGCCCAGAGGTCTGACAAAAGTAACCCCACGGCACCGGCGACACTAAACGTATATTGATCCAAATCAGTTTCGGTTTTAATTTGCCAGTTTTGCTCCGACCAATGGGCCATGCGGTCGGCCATGGCGGCGGTGGCATCCCAGACCCTAGGGGCAATGGTATCGGGCGCCAAGAGCGCCCATTCTCCAACTTTTAGGGTCACCTCCGGCAAAATATTTCCGTAGGCAGATAAGGCGTGGGCAAGATCCTCCGGATTAGATTTTGCGCCCATGCCCTGGAGGGTAAGACTCATTTGACGCAGAATGTGTGACTTCGTGACCGTATCCAGATCAGGATGGTCTTCCACCTCATCGATAGCTCGCATACAGAGGTAGGCCGAAGCCACGGCTTCTAATAAACCTTCGGGCAAAATACTGATCGGGATATAAAATGTCCGACTGGTTTCCTTTAAAACCGTTAGGGCACGATGACGCAGATTCATTCACTTAACTCCTGACACCAAATTTAAGCTTTAGCATACACTCATCTTAGAAACAGATCCTCATTCTTTTGGGAGAAATACCGGCGACAAGCCGAAGGATTTGCCAAAAGTTAGGGACAAACCCTCTACAATAGTGCAAAATCCATTGACCGAGATTGATAATGACAATTTTACCGCCTTGGATCGTACTTGACTCTCTGCTCCAGCAATGGTTGATCGAAGATATTGGCCGGGGTGACCACTCGACCCAAGGGCTGGGGCTGACTCGGTCGGGGGAAGCAGTCTGGATCGCCAAGGAACGGGGCATTGTGGCGGGCTTACCGGTGGCGGCACGGGTATTTTATCTTTTGAATAGCCAGGTCACCTACCGTCCTTTGGTGGCGGAGGGGGAATGGGTGGAACCGGGCCAGATGATCGCCGAATTAAGCGGCCCCTTGGATAGCCTGCTCATGGGGGAACGGGTGGCGTTGAATTTGGCCATGCGCCTGAGTGGGGTAGCCACGGCAACCCGTAAATATTTAGAAGTTATTGCGGATTTGGCAACCCGACTGGTGGATACGCGAAAAACTACGCCAGGACTGCGTATTTTAGAAAAATATGCCACTCACATTGGCGGTGCGGTCAATCATCGCATGGGGTTAGATGATTCGGTAATGATCAAAGACAATCACCTATTGGCGGTCGGAAATTTATCGGATGCGGTCAGAAAAATTCGTACCTCTATCCCCTATCCCCTGACCATTGAGGTGGAAACTAGCAGTTTTAAGGAGATCCAAGCGGCGATCGCCGCCAAGGTTGATATTATTATGCTCGACAATATGGGCTTAGAAGAAATGGCTCAAGCAGTGCATTTGATTCGGCGTGAAAATCCAGACATTCGCATTGAGGCCTCCGGCAACATTACCCTAGAAAATCTGCGTTTGGTGGCGATCACTGGGGTCGATTTTATTTCCAGCAGTGCGCCCATTACCCGCTCCTCTTGGCTAGATTTAAGTATGAAACTCCAACTATAGCGGAAACTAAACTGGGCTAAATTTCATCATTAGAGGGAATATCATCCACTAACCCTGCTATTTGCCCACCATGAGCAATTCTGACTTCTTTTCTCTCTTCGCCTCCGACCATGACCAGAATATTGATACCTTAGCGGCAGAATTAGAGTTGTCCCTAGATACAATCAACGAGGGCTTCCCCAACGACTCCGAGAGCTTTGAATCAATGTTTGAGAGAATGGAACTCGAAGAAGCGGAGCTAGAGCATCCCTACGAAGAAATATCCGGCTTTGGTGAGCCTCAGACGCCCGCGATTTCCCTGGTCCCGCCCCTGTGGCAGGAATATCAAGCCCTCCAACGCACCGTGGCAGACCTCACTCTCGCCCTGGCCGACGCCGAACAAAAGCTATCTTCCCACGACGACCAGACTGACAGCCGCGACGGCTTGATGGTGCCGCAAGGGGATGAGTTCCACAAAACCCAAGACCAATTAAGCCACACCGTCGCAGAATTAAAAATTTACCAAGAAGATGCCCAGCGTCAACAGTGGCAGGTGGAAACCCTGGCGGAGCAGATAGACTCCCACCAACGGCAGATCGCCCAGCTTGAGCAGGACTACGCCCACAAACGGCAAGAAGTTGTTTCCCTAGAAAAACAAATGCAGGACTTGCAGACGCGACTGCAACGTCAACAGCACTATACCTTGCAGTACAAATCAGCCTTGGAACAATGTTTGGCTCAGCCCAACTTCCAGCCCTCCTCGGATATTGCCCCGGCGATCGCCGCCTTGACTGGCAAAGGCAAGCTTTCAGAAATTCGCCCTTGGACTAGCCCAGTTCCCAAAACCCCTGAGCCGGTGTTGGCATCGGCATCTTTAACCCCCGTGGAACCCCGGATTCTAGAAACGACTGTAATCGTCACGGATTTACCGATCACCGACGAAAGCGTCACCCCTCCGGTCGTTGAAATAGAGCCGGCTCTCCCCCTGCGTCCCCAGGGTAAACGCCCTAGTTTTTCGATCCATAGCGCCAAAACTAGCCGTCGTAGCATCGATTTACCCCGTTTTTTGCCTAATCTGCGCCAAGGCTAAAGCGTAACGACTAGAATAGAGAGCTGTTTTAGAGACACTCCCATGGCCACTTGGCAATGTATACAAGGATGTGGCGCCTGTTGCCACCTCGACCCCGCTGATCGCCCTGATTTGGCGACCTATCTGTCCGCTGAAGAATTAACCCATTATCTGAGCATGGTGGGAGAGGATGGCTGGTGCATCAATTACGACCCGGACACTCGTCAGTGCCAGATTTATGAGCAGCGGCCTCGTTTTTGTCGGGTTTTGCCAGAAACCTTTGCGGCTATGTTCGATATCGGCGTGGAGGACTTTGATGACTTTGCCATTGACTGCTGCGAACAGCAAATTGAAGGAGTTTACGGAGCCGAGAGTCTAGAATTAAGCCGCTACCGACAGGCGATCGCCTGAGGCCATGGACAGTCGGGAAAGATCCGTTAACCTAGAAATAGTATTTCTAATAACAACGGTCTCCTCACCGACTTATTTATTTATGTCCAAACAAAATTTTTTTAGTCTCAAATTCCTGTTAAAACCACTTTTAATGCTCAGCTTGGTGGGCGTTCTGGTCTTGGGTCAAGGCTCCGATGCCTTGGCGGCCCGAAGTGGTGGACGCATGGGCGGGGGCTCCTTCCGGGCACCCAGCCGCAGTTATAGCGCCCCGAGCCGTAGCTATGCTCCTGGGGGGAGTCGGGGCTATGGTGGGGGTGGCATTGGCTTTCCCTTTTTGCTCCCCTTCTTTGGGTTTGGCGGTTTTGGCAGTCTTTTTAGTATTTTGATTTTTCTGGCGATCGCCAATCTGGTCATTAATGCCATTCGAGGCAGTGGTGCCACGGCGGGAGACGACCGTGAGAGCGAAAATCCGACAGTGACCATTGCTGAAATTCAGGTAGGCTTACTCGCCAGTGCTAGGGAACTCAAAAAAGAGCTAGACCAGTTAGCCCTAGGTGCGGACACCGGCACGGCCCAAGGCCGGTCTGCCATCTTGCAAGAAGCGAGCTTGGCGTTACTCCGCAACCCCGACTATTGGGTCTACGGCTCTAGCAAAACCAGCACAGCCCCCCTATTAGCCGCAGAAGCGGAATTTAATAAATTGAGCCTGAGCGAGCGCAGTAAATTTAATGAAGAAACCCTGAGCAATGTCAATAACCAACTCCGTCAAGGCTCATCCCCTGCTCAGTTAGAGGGCCAAGGGGCGATCGCGACCTTGGCCGATGGGGAATATATTTTGGTGACAATGATTGTGGCGGTCCTGGGTGCAGTCTCGTTGCCGGTGATTAATGATGCTAGCGATCTCCGTCAAGGACTGCAAAATTTGGGCGGAATTGGCAGTGATAGTCTCTTGGCGATCGAAGTACTCTGGACTCCCCAAGCCGAGGGAGATAGCCTGACCCGCGATGACATTGTGGCGGAATATCCAAACCTCAAGTTAGTCTAGGATTTCCTGACATCGCTAAAGAGCACTGATTTCAAGAACTTTTCCTACAATGCTGAGACTTTCCCCCCCTCCTTGGCGTTGATAATTAGGTTGGTAATTAGGTAGATGTCATTAAACTAATCATAGGTTTTATGCTCTATCCTCCCCAGCCCCCCTTATCAAGGGGGGATTTCATAAATATTTACGCTTACCTACTTAACACTTCATTCCTTTGTTGTTTCCTCCTCAGACACTTTTTTTAACGTTATGTCCAGACAAAAAAAGACCTTTCCCTGCGGTCACAAGGGATATGGGCAAATCTGTCATCACTGTGACCAGCAACAACAACTTGTAGAGCACAAAAAACAGGAAAAAACCCATTGGCAGTCCACCTTTGCCACGGATCCCATTGATCTGCGGCATCTACCCAAGAATGTTGTGGTCAAAGCCCGGCAGATCCTGCAAGGACTAGCCAATCATCAAGATTACCGAGAGTTTCACGGTAAACGCCTGCGCCATAACCGCAGCGTCATCAGTATTCCCGTTACTCGTCATTACCGTCTGCTCTGCCGTGATCAGGGACTCCAGGTCATCCCCGAAGAGGTGATTTCCCATGAGGATTACAATGTCTGCAAACCCGGTCGCTAGAGGCAATCCCCGGCTTAAACTGTGGGCAGATTCTAAAGATCCGCTACAATTTTGAGATTCATTCGCCCTTGTGATCCATGCCTGAACCTGATTTGATTTTAGATGTCCGTCAATTACAGGTTGAATTTTTTAGCCCGCCCCCTACCCCCCCGCAGTTGGCAGTCCAGGGCATTGATTTTCGGCTCCAGCGTGGGCAGGTATTAGGATTAGTCGGCGAGTCGGGGTCGGGGAAATCCGTCACCTCCCTAGCTCTGATGGGGTTGGTGCCGGCTCCGGGTCGAGTCCATCCCCGCAGTGAAGTCTGGTTTTATCCCCACGATCGCCCGGAACCGATCAATTTAGTCGCGCTCCAGGAGTCGGAACGGCGTACCTATCGAGGCGGACAGATCGCCATGATTTTTCAAGAGCCGATGAGTTCCCTCAATCCGGTCTATAGCATTGGCTTTCAATTAATAGAGGCAATCCAGCTCCATCAAAAAGTGACTCCCCAGGAAGCCAAAAACCAGGCGATCACGCTATTACAGGAAGTGCGAGTCCTGCCCAGGGATGAGGTCCTAGAAGAAAATTTTTTGGCCAGCTCCAGTTCGGGTAATTTGGCTTTAAAACGCTACGTACAAGCGCAAAAAGAGGCGGTTTTAGCCCGCTACCCCCATCAATTTTCCGGGGGACAACTGCAACGGGTGATGATCGCCATGGCCATTTCCTGCAACCCTCGCCTCTTGATTGCCGATGAACCGACCACGGCCTTGGATGTGACAGTGCAAGCGGAAATTCTGCGACTGCTGAGGGATTTGTGTAAGCAAAATCAAGAAATGTCCCTGATTTTTATTTCCCATGACCTGGGGGTAATCAACGAAATCGCCGACCAGGTGGCGGTGATGTACCGGGGGGAAATTGTTGAGCAAGGCCCTAAGACTCAAATTCTCTCCCACCCCCAGCACCCCTACACCAAAGGCCTCTTGGCCTGCCGTCCCCGCCTCCACCCACAATTGGCAAAACTGCCCACGGTGGCGGATTTTTTCCAGGCCCAGGCCTCTCCCCAGTTCTATGGGCTGATTACTCCCCAGCAGGAACAAACTCGTCTCCAGTATCTGAGCCAACAAGCGCCCCTGCTCCGGGTTAAAGGGCTGACGGTGGAATTTCGGCGATCGGGGCTATGGCAGAAGGGTTCTTGCTTTCGAGCCTTGGATCAGCTTTCCTTTCAGGTCTATCCGGGGGAAACCCTGGGCTTAGTCGGCGAATCCGGCTGTGGTAAATCCACCCTGGCTCGGACTATTTTGCGCTTAATTCCCTCCCAAGCCGGACAAATTCACTTTGATGGTGAGGAAATCACCGCCCTAGACCGGCGATCGCCACGGTTACGGCGACTGCGGCGGGAAATGCAGATTGTCTTCCAAAATCCCTACAATTCCCTTAATCCGCGCATCAGTATTGGGGGCGCCATTCAAGAACCCTTGCTTATCCATGAAAAAGGTGGCACCGCCAAACAACGGCGGGAACGAGTTGCCTATTTATTAGAGCGGGTGGGGCTTGACCCCCAGTGGTATCACCGTTATCCCCACGAACTTTCCGGTGGTCAACGGCAACGAGTTTGTATTGCGCGAGCCTTGGCCCTCAATCCCCGTTTTATTATTTGTGATGAATCGGTGTCGGCCCTCGATGTTTCAGTTCAGGCCCAGGTGCTGAATCTACTCAAAGACCTACAATGGGAATTTCAACTCACCTATATTTTTATTTCCCATGACCTGAGTGTGGTGCGTTTTATGAGTGACCGGATTATGGTTATGTATCAAGGTCGCTTAGCAGAGGCGATCGCCCCGGCCCAGGAGATTATTACAGCCCCCAAAAGTGCCTATACTCAAAAATTAATTGCATCCATTCCTCAATTTCCAGAGGAGTTGGACTGGCTCGCCACAGAACATACAAATTAACTGCCTGATTTATTTAGTTGTTTAAGGAGCCAAAAACTCACGGAAAGACAAATAATGGCAAAGCCCAGGGCAAATAATTCTAGGTTTTGATAGGTTTTAAAATCAAAGATAATAATTTTTCTGGAAACGGCGATAATTGCCGTAATTACGACTAATTCCACTTGAATAACGTTCTTTTTGAGATAAGCTGTGATATTTTCTAGTAATTCTAAGGCGATTAAAATATTTAAAAAAAGTCCAAATACTTCGAGTAATGTCTTAATGAACTACCCCGCCGCAAGCAGCGGGGTATCAGAATTAAAATAGACTCAGCTGGAAGTCTTGGTGCAATTGTAGATATTCCTTTCCTTGCTTTTCTACATATTTAGCTACAGTTCTTTCATCTCCATGCTTGCCTAC
>JBGSZT010000120.1:0-3523 GCA_041750255.1 Synechocystis sp. | reverse complement strand
TGTTGTAGGGTAGTGGTCATGGTTTTATGATTCCTGTATGTATTTGTCAAGGTGCGGATGACTGACACCTTTAATAGTAGTCTTTCTCCCCAGTCTTGTAAAGCTTTGTAACGTTTATTAATAATCGCGTTACTTATGACACTTATAAGCAAGACTTATAAGTGAGATCAAAACTCGACATTGAGGGGCGTGCGGGGGAACGGAATCACATCTCGGATGTTAGTCATGCCTGTCATAAATTGGACGATGCGCTCGAAACCAAGACCAAACCCCGCATGGGGTACAGTTCCAAAGCGACGCAGGTCTAAATACCACCAGAGGTCTTCTGTTGGGATACCTTGGCGTTTGAGGCATTGCTCTAAAATGTCTAATCGTTCTTCCCGTTGAGACCCTCCAATGATCTCGCCAATTTTGGGGACGAGGATATCCATGGCGGCAACGGTTTTTTGATCATCATTGAGCCGCATGTAAAACGCCTTAATCTCCGCGGGGTAGTTGGTCACAATCATTGGCCGCTTAAACACCTCTTCTGCTAAGTAGCGTTCATGTTCAGATTGGAGGTCAACGCCCCAGGCAACGGGATATTCAAAACTGCGGCTGGCATTTTCTAGTAACTGAATCGCCTCTGTATAGGTAATACGGGCAAATTCCTGATTAATAATATTGTTGGCGGTTTCTAGTACCGTTGAGTCGATGCGCTGGTTAAAAAAGTCCATATCCTCAGGACAGGACTCCAGTACGTATTTGAAAATATATTTCAGAAATTCCTCCGCCAGGTTTTGGTCGCCTTCAAGGTCACAAAAGGCCATTTCCGGCTCTACCATCCAAAATTCGGCTAAATGCCTAGAAGTATTAGAATTTTCGGCACGGAAGGTCGGGCCAAAAGTATAGACATTCTGAAAGGCCATGGCCATTACTTCTGCTTCTAGCTGCCCACTGACGGTGAGGTAAGCTTGTTTCCCAAAAAAATCCTGCTCATAATCGACCCCTTGGCTGGGAGTGCGAGGAACCTTGGTTAAGTCCAGCGTGGTGACGGCAAAGAGTTCCCCAGCGCCTTCACAATCACTAGCGGTAATGATGGGAGTATGAACCCAGAGAAACCCCCGCTCTTGGAAAAACTGATGAATGGCGGTGGCACAGGCGTTACGGACTCGCATCACTGCTCCGAGGGTATTCGTGCGGGGTCGCAGGTGGCCAATGGTGCGAAGAAACTCAAAGCTATGACGTTTTTTTTGTAGGGGATAGGTGCTGGGGTCAGCCTCGCCAAAGACCTGAACCGCTTCGGCTCGAAGTTCGATGCGTTGTTCTTTGCCCGGTGAGGAAACTAATACTCCAGTTACTTGCAGAGATGCGCCGGTATTTAGTTTTTGAACCAGGGATTTGTAATCTGGTAGGCTAGGATCGAGGATGACTTGTAAACTAGCGAGGGCAGAGCCGTCATTAACTTCGACAAAGCTAAAATCTTTGAGTTCTCGTTTAGTTCTTACCCAACCTTGAATAGTTGCAGTCTGATCGGGTTGTCCCTGGCGAAGTAAGTAGACAATGCGCTGATGGCTCATGATTTTTAAGCAATAAATTAAGTTTGGTCTTGTGAGGCCTAGGGATTAAGACGTTAGAGAGAGATCGTGTTTGGCCGTTCTTCTAATTGTTGCAAATAATTGTTGCAAAAAATCAAGGTCGAATTTCGCCTGTTGCCAGTTGCGTGCTTCTTTGATTCCTCCTAAGGCGATATCTGAGAAAGAAGTGAGGTGGCCCTCAAAAACTGGACAGGGGAGAAAGCTCTAAACTAAAAACCGCAACCGAGGAAAGTTTATGAGCCAAACGAAAAAACAATATAGCCCCCAATTCAAGGCCAAAGTAGCCTTGGAGGCAGTAGAAGGGGTAGAAAGTTATGTTACCGATACCCCCAGAAGAAGAAGCACTGGTTGATGAATATACGACAAAAGTAGCTCGACTAATGTACAAATACACGGAGCCCGAGAAATTAAAGGATTTTGAGAGCATAGAGGTAGAAGTCAGAAACCAGATAGTGGAGCTGGTAGCCCCAAAAATCGGAGAATTTTTTTTTCAGAAGGGGGAAAAAAGCGTTCAGGGAACAAGCGAAAAATAACAAGTATGGTGGGAGAGATAGAAATCAGCCAAAAACAAGCTAAAAAACTAGGTGCAGCTCCGAAAACCCCTTTAAGTCCAGGATTAGAAAAGCTCTGCTTGCGATTATGCGCTAAGATATCCTATCAACAAGCCGAAGATGATATGAGTGAATTGTTGGGGCTCAAAGTAGGGCACAGCACTCTACACAGACTAGTACAAAGAACGGAACTACCCCTCGCCCAGACTGAAACAACGCCAATAACGGGAGTCAGTATTGACGGAGGAAAAATCTGCCTCCAAGGAGAAGAGGACAAAGGTGGGCAATGGCGTGATTATAAGCTGGTCAGTTGCCATGACAACATGTGTGAAGCCTTTTTTCAAGCTCCCGAGAGCCTAAAAGAATGGAGCAATCCGCCCCCGCCAAAGGACGTGGCCAAGTCAACGCCGAGGATTCTCTCCAGCGTCAACTCAATGCCCAGGAAACGGCAATTATGGAATTTGCCAGGGAGAATGAAGCCGAAGCCGATGAGCCCGAACAGACTCAACTCTCTTCGATTCGAGACTGGTACCATTTTTAGATCTAACTAGGATAATCTCTTAACCCAGGTTTAAGCTTTTGCACTAGAACTATAGTCTAGAAATAATTATTACCGGAGAAATTAACTCTAAATCTTACATTTGAAAAAATACTGAACATCCCGGTAAATTAAACGATAAAGGGGCTAAATAAGCTGAAAATACTCTAAAGTTAACTCCTAGAGAAGAAAAGGTTTTAAATTTGTTAACTTTAGGCTTACCACTCTTCTATCAGTCCAAGATTCCTGTTGAGTTTTGGAAACCTTACAAATGTCCACCTGGCGGGAGTTCGAGGGTCAGATTCCTGATATAGCCGTTGTCAGTTAGGTTAAGACATTTTGACGATACCTATGCTTCTAAAGAACCCAATTCATCCGTCCTAGTGATCATGGCAGTGGCTCTAGTTATGGCTGATCAAGCGATTTTACTTGCTGAAAACGCCGTAATTCCTTCTTGGAAAAAATTAGAGAACAATGTCCTCAAAGTGAACAACACCCTTTCTGATAGAAGAGTGTTAACCCTCTTCCGTCATTCTCAGAAATAAATTTTGGCTTTGATCGATAAAACATTTACTAGGAGAGGATTTCAAGGTTGTTTCAATGTAACAAACAAGAGCAAGATTTTGATTGAGCACGAATCCCAAAAGTCTTGCCATCAAAGACTTTTAACGCTCAAAACAAAAATTACTTGCTTAAAGTGACGAAAGAGGGGTATCTTATCCCTCTTCCATCAGACTTGGTGAATTAGAATGGAATAATAAGGCTAGAAAGCCCGGAGGGAGCATGACGAAGGCAAGAGAGGCGCAAAAGACAGTACAATGTGTAGATACATATAGTGAACTGTATAAAGATATATT
>JBGSZT010000119.1:0-8401 GCA_041750255.1 Synechocystis sp. | reverse complement strand
CGTCATGCTATGGAATTATGGTCTGATTTAGCTTTCGAGTTAATTCTGCTCAAGCCCCATAAGTCCTCCTTTTTTCAACGAGGCTTTCAGGCTCTTTCCCTTATACAACAGGCTTTTTGACCAGCTTGTCCCCCTTTAAGGAATTTCCTAGGTAAAGTCGGAACGCGAGCGACCAAACACTTGCCAACAAATAACCCTAAAAATGGTGATTGCTGATGATAAGGGATTTGGGCGAAGGTGAGGTTAAGCCCAAAAATCCCTGAATTCTTGAAATAATCAAACCAACTTTGCTAATTTAGCTCAATTGCTCTCCGGGGATACACCCACCAATTCTAGTTCCGGGGGCATCGCATCCAACTGTTGCCAGACAACGTGCATTAACGCATCTAATCCGTGGCGGGTAACCGCAGAGATGGTGAGAATATCGCTCCCCGTGATCGTTTCTAGCTCCTGCTTCAATGTACTCAAATCGTCTTCGTCCACCGCGTCAATTTTATTCAGGACAATGATTTGCGGGCGATTAGGCAAGCCGCGACCATAGGCATCCAATTCTTGACTGATGACATGGTAGGCAGAAATGGGGTCTTCGGCGGTGGCATCAATGAGATGCAGAAGTAGGCGAGTGCGTTCAATGTGGCGCAGAAATTCATGCCCCAAGCCAATGCCCGCAGAGGCACCTTCAATTAGACCCGGAATATCGGCAAATACCGTGCCATCACCGCTGGGTTTGCGAACGACCCCTAGGTTCGGGATCAGGGTTGTAAAGGGGTAATCGGCAATTTTGGGACGCGCAGAGGATAATGCCGCAATCAGAGTCGATTTTCCGGCATTGGGTAAGCCAATAATCCCGACTTCGGCTAGGAGTTTCAATTCTAAGCGGAGCTGACGCTTTTCTCCTTCTAGGCCGGGGAGTGCGTACTCTGGGGCTCGATTGCGGTTACTCAAAAAATGTTGATTGCCTAGGCCACCTTTGCCGCCCTGAGCCACGCAAAGGATTTGACCCGGATAAACGAGGTCTCCTAATAAGACTTCAGTTTCGGCTTCGTAGACCATGGTACCGCAGGGGACTTCGATGATGATGTCGTCACCGCCAGCACCGGTGCAATTATTGGGGCCACCTCGTTGGCCATTATCGGCTTTAAAGAGGCGTGCGTAGCGAAAATCAAGGAGCGTTTGTAGGTTTTCTACGGCCTTCAGGATTACAGACCCTCCCTTGCCGCCATTACCCCCGGAGGGACCTCCAGCCGGAACATATTTTTCTCGACGAAAGGCAACAATGCCATCGCCGCCATTGCCCCCTTCTACTTCGATGTCTGCGTGATCAATAAATTGCATGGTGTGTGTGTCGGTTAGCCTTACTTAATGGGGCTAGATATAGGCGGAAATATCTTCCTGGCAATCATCCGCTAGGTAGGAAAGGGCACGAAACCGTAGTCCGACCATTTGCTCATAGAGGGGGTTGAGTTTACACAGGGGTGGTATATGAACCAGTTTATGCCCAAAAAGGGTAATGTCGCGCTCGAAGGGACATTGGGGCGGTACTAATTTACAAATAAAGCGGGCCAAGCGCGGGTCATGGATGGCCATGCCATCAAGCCAATCCTTAACGGGATGCAGTAGGTCGGGATGGGGATGTTCTAATTGTTCCATATTTCCCTCTTGGGGGTCACAGAGTGTGTGTTCCAGGGATTCTAGGGCTTTGACTTCAATTCCTAAGGCTCGGCTAAAATTATGGAGAATTTCAGACTCACTAGGGGAATAGAGACCGTCGGCGATCGCCACTAGGACGGCCGTGCGGAGAAAATTTTCGGCGGTGGTGGGATCCAAACCCAAGCCTTCCACTAATTCATCCTCGGTAATGGTTTTAAATAAGACTGTATTTGTCTCTTCAAAGCCCATGTCCTGAACTAGCTCTCCAATAAACCCTTGTTCCTCTGGGGTAAAATCGCCATCGGCCCAGGCGATCGTTAACAATCCTCGCAACCAAGTTGCAATTTGGGTATTGGTGTAATGGGCGGGAGAAATGGAGACCATAATCGATCCTCCTGAAACTAGGAATTTAGGTCAGATGCTACTATTTTTTCTGGGTGACAATCACAGGAATGCCTGGTTGTACTAATTCAAATAAGGCCACCACATCAGGATTTTTCATGCGAACACAGCCATGGGAAACGGCTTTACCCAAGAAATGCTCATGTTTTTTAGGCGTGCCGTGGAAACCGACGGTGTTCTTGCCGTCGGACCAAAAACCAATCCAACGAACTCCAATGGGGCCATTAATGCTAGCGGGTACTTTTTTGCCGTTCCAGGGGTTTTCCCAAACGGGGTCTTTCTGCATTTGAATCACTTGGAAGTTGCCCGTCGGCGTTTCCCAGCCTTTTTTACCGATCGCCACCGGATAACTGGCCAAGACCTTATCATCTTGATAGGCATAAACCCGACGTTCTCCGAGAACCAAGACCAGACGGGTTGCCAGGGCTTTGGTTTGGGAGGTTGCCGCGGTAGTGCTAGGGCTGGGGACGGGAGTCGAAGCCGTGATGGGTTGGGTCAAAGGGGTTGTGGCGAGGGCCAACGTGCAGGCCACCATGGCAAGTCTAGCTACTCGAGAGATCATGATCACTCCTCACAAATATTGCTCAAAAATCCAGACTTATTCTAGCTTGAGTCTGGGGGGAGTAACAGACCGGCTGACCGGCATTAATTCGTCTCAATGCCCGCAATACAATCAATTTCGACTAAAACGTCTTTGGGTAAGCGTGCCACTTCAACACAGGCCCTGGCGGGGGCCGTCGCTTCATCAAAACAAGTCGCGTAGACAAGATTCATGGCGACGAAATTATTTAGGTCACTTAAAAATACTGTCGTTTTAACGACCTGCGCCCAATTTGTCCCGGCGGCTTGCAGTATGGCGCCTAGATTTGCCATGACTTGCTGGGTTTGAACGGTAATATCGCCCTCGCCCACTAGCTCACCAGTTTGGGGATTCAGGGGAATCTGACCCGCCACAAATAACAAGCCATTAACGGCGATCGCCTGGTTATAGGGGCCAACGGGGGCAGGCGCATTGTCAGTGCGAATAACGTTCATTCTTTTTGCTTAAAAATGAGGTAACATACCAAAAAAATTAAATACCCCCAAGGGAATTCGAATCCCTGTCGCCTCCGTGAAAGGGAGGTGTCCTAGGCCTCTAGACGATGGGGGCAAGGTTGTCTTGCCGTCAACTCATGTTGCTCTTTAGACCTTTATCATCTTAACGAGAAGAGTTGAGGTTGTCAAGCCTGGAGCCGTAAAAATTCCCTAGATCCTAGCTCAAACCATGGCGCCATCGGCTGAGCTTCTCTCTCACGGAGGCATCTAGCCCATTGGCCAAAAAGCGAGACGGGGACTTTTGCGTCTTTTTGTGGCGACGGGTAATTTGAGTCTTGCTTTTAGAAATGTTTTGAACCAGCAGTGTCGCCGACATCCATTCGGCCCCGTAGCCCACCACCGTTAACTGTTGAGCCCGGTCAGAGGTGGCTACAATCAAACGAGCGGGCTCCCCATGGCGCGAAAAATGAGCACAGCGTTTTTCGATGTAGGTATCCGCCGTTTGCATCCATTTGGTGAAGTGCACGGAGAGATAGGGACTATAGGTTTCTGCTGATTCGGGTGTTTTTTGCAACTGGGCATCAAACACAACTTGAGTCTGAAACCCCTCGTGGGTGGAATAGTTAATTAATGCTTCTATTAATTCTTGGCGGGCAATTTCTAGTCCGTACTCATCTTGAGTTTGTTTGAGGGATGACCAACGACCGATAATGTTGTAGCCATCTACGAGAAGCAGGGCAGAGTAAGGGGAAGTATTCATGGTTTGTGAGGAGGAGCATCTTATAAATTAGTCAAAAAATCAATCACTCTCCATCCTAACAAAGTTAAAGACCGATACTTCCCGGTATTTAGGTTCTTTTAGCGCCGCTTTCCTACAGAAATGTCTGCTGGAGCCACTGGCGCAGAATGGGATTGACTAATTCGGGGCTGTCATCGTGGGGACAATGACCGGAATTTAAATAGTATTCGCTCAAATGAGGGTAATATTGACGGAATTTTTGACCCCGTTCCTGGGTTTTCATCCAGGGGTCTTTTTCTCCCCAAAGCACCAACAACGGTGATGCCAGTCGTTCTAATAAATGATCAACGGCTTCTCCCTGGGGTGTTTTAAAGACGGAGGCAAAAACCTGGGGCGCGCCGGGGTCACAGGAGGGACGATAAATGTCCTCGATGAGTTGGTCGGTGATGGCCGACTGGTTAAAATAAACTTTTTGCAGAGTTTTACGGATATTTTGGCGACGACGGACAAATTGAAAGAGAATATTGCTGGCCCAGGATTGCAAAAGTAAGGATTTGAGCCCCTGCTGAATCACATTTGGTTTTTGGGGATGGAGTTGGTCGCTGAAGGGGCCCGCGCTATTGAGTAGGATCACGCCCGCAACCTGGTCAGGATGATTGGCCCCCACGCAGAGAGCCGCATAGCCCCCCAGGGAATTGCCCGCGACCACGGTTTTTTGCCCAATTACCTCTTGGATAAAGTCGGCGAGTTGGTGTTGCCAAAGTTCCCCGCTGTAGGCCAAGGCGGGCTTGGCAGAGCGTCCAAAGCCGAGGAGGTCGATCGCCCAGACCTGAAAATCTTGGCTCAGGTCTTGAATGGTTTTGCGCCAATGGTCGGTGGAGGCACCAAAGCCATGCACCAAAAGCAGGGGAGGGCAGGAGGAAGCTGCGGGACCGGCACTCACATAGTAGATGGAGTGGCCACGCCATTGCCAAAATGACCCCTCCAGGGTGGGCGCGAGTTGTGGGGATACCGTTTGCATATTGTTAAGAAATATTAAGAAGTTCCCTTAGATCTTAGCCCACTTTTGGGTTTAGCCGGGGGGCCAACGCATGGGGCGATCGCCAAGGAGATGGCAATGGAGGTGAAAGACGGTTTGACCGGCTTCGGCACCATTGTTGATCACCAATCGATAGCCTTTGTGCAGTCCGAGTTGGTCGGCGATGTGGTTGGCTGTTAGCAGGAGATGGCCAAGTAGGCTTTGATCCTCTTGACCCGCGTCGGATAATTGAGAAATTGCTTTTTTGGGGATGATCAGTATATGTACGGGGGCTTGGGGATTGACATCTCGAAAGCCTAAACAGAGGTCATCCTCGTAGACAATATCAGCGGGAATTTCACGCCGAATAATTTTGCTAAAAATTGTATCGTTACTCATCACCTTACCTAGAAATGTCAACAACTAGTGTAACAATAGAAGAATAATCTCGAAGAAAAATTTCTGAATAAACTATTACTCTAGATTCTTCGTTATTGAAAAAGTCACTTTATTTCCCCCCGTTTCACCTTGGTTTTTACTGCTTGAATGGCTACTCATCTCTGGCTTAAAAAAATACTTAACATTTTTGGAAAGCGCGATCATTCTCATTACTCATTGAATTCTAATTTATCAACATTAGTCTCGTCTTCTGAGCTAGCCTCTCTCCAACAACAGCTTCAACAGCAACAGGAAAAATGCCAACGTCTGGAAACACAGTTAACCGTTGTCCAGGCAAATTATGACCGTGATTCCGATAAAAATTCTACCTTTCTTCGACAAACGGCGATCGCCGACCTGGGGCAACAGGGGATCAATTTACAAGACCTCTACGCATTTTTTGATGAAACGACTCAGGTCATCGCCCAAACCCTGGGAGTAGGATACTGTGGTCTCTGGGAGCTACTCCCCAATCGCTCTGCGCTTCTACTCTGTTCCGGTTATGGCTGGGGCAAAAATATTGTGGGGGACTATACGATTGATGCCTCCTCTCGCTCCTATGCGGGTTATACGCTTCATGTCAATGCTGACCGCCCCATTGACCGATATGAGCCAGTATTAGCGGAAGATCTAGAGATTGAAACCCGTTTTAGGACTTCAGCCCTCCTACACAATTTACGCATTGTCAGTGGTATCAATACTGTTATTCCTACCTCTACGAGGCCCTTTGGGGTGCTGGGGGCCTACAGTCGCCAGCCCCGCTCCTTCACCGCCGAGGAAACCAATTTTTTGGATGTGGTGGGACATATTCTATCCACCGCCATCAAACGCAATGAATATGAAGCCAGGCTTCACCTCCTAGAACGGGCCATTGATGCCAGTCACAATGGCATTTTGATCACCAATGCCCTCGAATCCAGTAATCCGATTATCTATGCGAATCAAGGGTTTAGGGCTATTACTGGCTACGATGCCCAGGAGGTGATGGGACGAAATTGTAGTTTTCTCCAGGGAGAAGACGTGGATCAGCCGGAAATTGAAGAGCTTCGTCAGGCGGTCACCCTGGGCAAGGAATGTAGTGTGAGTCTGCGGAACTATCGGAAGAACGGTCAATTATTTTGGAATCAGGTTCATATTTCCCCTGTCAAGGATGAACAGGGCCATCTGGTCAATTTTATTGGTATCCAAGCCGATATTACCCAATACAAAGAAGCAGAAACCCAACTCAAGGACAGTGAAGAACGCCTGCAACGTATCGTCAATACGATTTCCGATGGGTTATTGGTGATTAATGCGGCGGGGATTATTCAATTTGTCAATCCGGCCGCTAAAGCCCTCTTTAATCGTCCTTCGGCGGAACTTCTTGAGCACTATTTTGGTATTCCCATTGCCCATGGAGAAACCACTGAGATTGTACTGACTCCCAGTAAAGGGCCCTTGGCGATCGCCGAAATGCGGGTGGCTTCCATTACCTGGAAAGGGTCGGCGGGATTTTTGGTATCCTTGCGAAACA
The DNA here is from genome assembly GCA_041750255.1 of Synechocystis sp. Taxonomy (GTDB): domain Bacteria; phylum Cyanobacteriota; class Cyanobacteriia; order Cyanobacteriales; family Microcystaceae; genus Synechocystis. The sequence continues at coordinate 1,606 of JBGSZT010000119.1, read as the reverse complement.
TCACCGAACAGCATCAGGCGGCCAAAGCCCTAGCCGAAAGTGAAGAACGTCTTGAAGGAATTTTGAGTTCTATTCAAGATGTCGTTTGGTCTACCTCCATTGCCACGCCGGCGGAAACGCTCTACCTTAATCCGGCCACAGAAATTGTCTATGGTCGCCCGGTGTCTGAGTTTTATCAAAATCCCCGGCTCTTGCAGGACATTATTCATCCCGATGACCGGCCGTTAATGGACTACCAAACCCAAATTTTGCTAGAAAAAGGAAGTAATAATATTGAATATCGCATTATTCAGCCCAATGGCGAGATTCGTTGGCTATTTCGTCGGGTTAAGGTGGTTTTTGATGATGAAGGCAATTATTTACGCTTCGATGGCATCGACAGTGATATCACAGAAAAAAAACTGGCGGATGAGCACCTACATTACATTGCCAGCCATGATGCCCTTACCAACCTACCTAACCGTTCCCTCTTTCTAGACCGACTGAGTCAGGCGCTACAGCGAAGCCGTCGTCGTCTTGACTATAGTTTTGCGGTGCTTTTTCTAGATTTGGATGGTTTTAAAGTTATTAATGATAGCCTTGGACACATCTACGGAGACCAGCTTCTCCAGGAAATTTCCCAGCGTCTACAGGAATGCCTGCGCCCGGAAGATACCCTGGCACGGCTCGGGGGCGATGAGTTTACGATTCTAGTGGAAAATATCCATTCCCTTGAGGATGCCATTTTAATCGCCGAGCGCATCCACCAAGCGTTGATTAATCCTTTATATCTCAACGATAAAGAGGTTTTTAGTAATACAAGTATTGGGATTGCGATGAATAACAGCGCCTACCAAGAAGCTCAGGATATTCTACGGGATGCCGATACTGCTATGTACCAGGCCAAGGCCAATGGTAAGGCTTGTTATGCTGTTTTTGATCAAACCATGCATCACCATGTGATGATGCGCTTACAACGGGAAAATGACTTGCGTCGTGCCCTCGATCGCCAGGAATTTGTTCTTTATTATCAACCCATTATTAAGCTTGAAACTGGACAATTAGCCGGATTTGAAGCCCTAATTCGTTGGCAACATCCTGAGGAAGGATTACTAATGCCCGGCCACTTTATTACCATCGCCGAAGAAACGGGGTTGATTATTCCCATGGGTCAATGGATTATGAAAACAGCCTGTCAGCAACTCCAAGAAATTCAGCAAAAATTTCCGTTATTGCCACCGATCAAAATGAGTGTTAATGTTTCTAGCCGTCAAATGTGTGACCCTCATTTTTTGGCGAAAGTTGACCAGGTTTTGACGGAAACACAATTTAATCCCCGTCTCCTGAAGCTAGAAATTACCGAAAGTATCCTCATGGATAATCTGGCGATCGCCACTCAAACTTTACTCCAACTACGCCAGCGCCAGATCGAAATTTCCCTCGATGATTTTGGCACGGGTTATTCGTCGCTGAGTTATTTACATCGCTTGGGTACATCCCACTTGAGGTAATACCTGGGGACTAGTATGGCTGTGAGAGAATGGAAGAGTTCCCTTTAGGTAGAAAGCTATGTTACCGATGCCCCCAGAAGAACAAGCACTGGTTGATGAATATACTACAAAAGTAG
>JBGSZT010000118.1:0-6259 GCA_041750255.1 Synechocystis sp. | reverse complement strand
AAGCCAATCATTCTTCTGCCCTGTTGTGGGTGGGCCTCTACCAGATGCAGAATTTGGTTGAAAAAGCTCTGATCCATGATACGTACTGGTAACTCGGGCTTCTTCATTCTCTCATGTCTGCTTATTCTTGAAGAACTCTATTCAGCATTTCATCTGTCCAACGGTGAGTAGTCATGGTTAATTTCTTCTTTGGCAGACGTCATCAGCCTGACGGGATTGAGTGCGGATGTCTTAAAGATGCCCCCCGTGACTCATGAAAACCTTGTGCTAGTTACGCTTGATGAATCTATTTCTTCTCTGGCTTCCGTTAAGCAATTTGCCCGCAAAGTCCAATTGGATAAACCCTTTGCCTTTGATACCGAAACTCGGAATTGTGATGGATATTTAGTACTAGCCCCTGGGGTTGGTTCACCTTTAGTCATGCCGTATTTACGCTACTCTTCTTCAAAGCAGCCTAGCACGTTTCTTAATTGAGCTTTTGCACTTGCATTAAGCTAGTCTAGTTAAGACTAGGCAGAGGATAGTGTTTTTGGCTACTATCCTTTTGTTTTGGTTATATTTTTTCCCCCTCGGCGATCGCCAAATTTTTTATGAAGCAATTTAAGCGTTATCTGCAGACCCTGATCAAAGTAGTTTTTCGTCGTCCCTTGACCGGAGTAACGCTGATTCCGCTCTTATCGGATGGGCGAATCGTCCTCATTCAGCGTCGGGACAGCGGCCAATGGGGATTACCCGGTGGGTTGATTGATTGGGGGGAAACCATAGAAATGGCAGCAGAACGGGAATTAAAGGAGGAGACGGGGCTAAAACTATCTATGTCACCACGTTTATTCGGCGTTTATTCGTCCCTAGAACGCGACCCTCGTATGCATTCAATCGCCGTTACCTTAGTCGTGCAAGCCCATGGAGAAATGCAATCCCAAGACCCCCTAGAAGTGCTAGATGTAAAGGCATTTTCTCGTCATGCTTTACCCTTGGGTCACCTGAGCCATGACCATGACCATCAATTGACAGATTTTTTAGCAAATCAAAAGGAAATTATTTTGCGCTAGTTCATGGCCGTTTTTCGTTATACAAGGCCAAAATTTTGGCGATAACAGCTTCAATGGTCAGGTGATCAGTTTCCACTTCAATGGCATCGATCGCCCGTTTGAGGGGCGCAAGGTCGCGGGTACTATCGAGATAATCCCGCTGGGCAATGTCTTTTTCTAGTTGGGCCAGGTCGATGTCGGGTTTGCCCTGGGCCAAAAAGTCCTGGTAGCGTCGTCGGGCCCGCTCTGCCACCGAGGCGGTGAGAAAAATTTTAAGCTCCGCGTCTGGAAAAACGTGAGTGCCAATGTCCCGCCCTTCGGCTACTAAGCCCCCCTCGTCTCCGTAACGGCGTTGTATTTCTAATAATTTATCCCGCACGGCTTTTTGAGCGGCGATCGCCGAGACGAGCTGAGTTACTTCCGGTGTCCGCACCGCGTTGCTAATATCTTGCCCATGGACTTTAACCCCAGTGAGTTGCGGCATCGGTCGAGGGATCAATTCGATCTGGGCCTGGCTGACTAATTCGGCCACCGCCGCGGCATCTTCCGCAGATACCCCCGAGCTGAGGACTAACCAGGCGATCGCCCGATATAGAGCGCCAGTATCGAGATAAATCAACCCCAGGCGATCAGCCACTTGCCGGGTCACAGTAGACTTGCCCGCACCGGCGGGGCCGTCAATGGCAATAATCGGTTGACGCTGGCGTAATAAGAGATTATCGATCAGGCGCGTTGACCCCACATAGGCCGCCAGGGCAATTAAGCCAACGCTTTCTATACGCTCCAAGGGTTGCAGATTTTGGGGGTCTACTAGCTCTAAATACTGCAATTTGAGACTGGAAATCGAGGCCAATTCATTGGCGATCGCCTGAAGTAAACGCTTTCCATCCCGTTCTCCGGCGAGAAAGTTTGCATTAGCCCGTTGCAAACCCCGGTAAATTGCCGTTACATCCTGCCGTTCTTGACTACTTAAATATTGATTACGGGAACTGAGGGCCAATCCCGTTGCGTCCCGCACCGTCGGACAGCTTTTTATTTCTAAAGGAAAGTGCAAATCCTGGGCTAAATGACGAATAATCGCCAATTGTTGGGCATCTTTTTCACCAAAATAAGCAACCCCAGGGCGGACGATATTAAACAACTGACTAACAATGGTCGCCACCCCGCTAAAATGCCCCGGTCGATGCTGGCCACAGAGAGTTTCGGTCAAGGCGATGGGAGGTACGACCAAGGTTTTGACATTTTGAGAAACAAGGCCGAGTTCTTGGGCCGTCGGCGCAAAGACCACTGCCACTCCCAACGTTTCCGCCATCTGACAATCTGCATCCAAAGAACGAGGATAGCGGCTCAAATCTTCCTGGGGGCCAAATTGTAGGGGATTAACAAAAATTGAAACCACCACCAGGTCAGTTTCTTCTACCGCTTTGGTAATCAAACTAGCATGACCCTGGTGCAACGCTCCCATGGTTGGCACAAAGCCAATGCGTTTATTTTGACCCTCTATCGTCAGATAGGTTTGCAGTCCAGCGATGGTTTCAAAACAACGCACTCGTTTACTTCTCTCAAAAATAACGGGCTAGGATTTTAACGGCGAACTAAGCCTTCGGCGGCTTGTCGGAACGGTTCAACGGCTTCGCTAAAATCAATGGGAAGAACGGCGGAGACATTTTCGTGGGGACGGGGAATGATTACCCAGGTTTCGACCACAGCTCCTTCCGTGCGACCGACGGCTTCAATGCCCGCCGCCATTGCTGTTTTCACCTCTTGCACATCACCGCGGATATTCAGGGTAAACCGCGCACTTCCCGCCCGAATATAACCGACGATAGTGATTCTTCCGGCTTTGACCATGGCATCAGCGGCGGCCAAAATACCGGGAAAACCTTTAGTCTCAAGGGAGCCGACGGCGGATTGGGCTGACATATTTATTCTCCTAGAATGATGCGATAAAAATAAGAATTGGGGACGTTTGTGCGGTTTATCCCAGCCCTAACTATAGGGTAAGACGGGGTCGTTGTGCTAGGGGCATCAACTGCGGAAGCGTGCGACTTTATCAGTGTATTCAATAGGTAGTACTGCCAAGACGTTTTCGGGCGGATTGGGCACAATATAATGACTCACAACTTCACCCCCATCGGTTTTTTGGGCGGCCTCTAGCCCCATTTGCATCGAAAGCTTAACCTCTGAGACTGGCCCACGCACTGCCACCAAAAATTCCCCCCGTTCTGCAAGATCGTAGTAGACGATAGTCACCCGTGCGCCTTTGACCATGGCATCCGCCGCCGCCAAGACGGCAGGAAATCCAAGGGTTTGTATTACACCGACAGCTTCAGGCATTCTGGGTCTCCCAAGAGAATAAATTATGCTAAGAATTGCATCGTTCTCTTATTTTATCGGGTTAGGGGACAGCACCCGCAGTTCAGAGATCAAACCCCAACACCGATCACCAAGGAAGAATCGAGGGCATTGATCTCTGATTCGGAGGGATGCCAGACTTGGCTATCTAGGGCCATTTGTTCGATCAGACTGGCAATACGCAGGGCCTTGAGCGCTTGCTCTCCGCCAACGGAGGGCTGGTCTCCCCCCCGTACACAATAGACAAAATGCTCTAACTCAGCGTTGAGCGGCTCGATATTACTGGTGTAGACCTTTTCGATTAAGCCATCTTGACGGTAGAGTACTTGCCCGTAATCGGTGGTGCAATTGGCAGTGGTTTGACGATGGATCAAAATTTCGTTATTGAGGAAATCAGCCTCCGTGAGGGAGTTTTTGCAATGGGCGACAATGCGGCGAATTTTACGGTGGGTGACTTTACTTGCAGTGAGAGTAGCCACAATCCCAGAAGCAAAGCCGAGGGTCGCCGTTACATAATCTAAATAGCCAGAGCCGGAGGCACGACTACCGCTAGCGGTGAGCTTAACTACCGGAGCGCCGACTAATTCTTGTAGGAGGTCAATGTCATGGATCATCAAATCCAATACGACTGAGACATCATTGGCTCGCTGGGAATAGGGACTCATGCGATGGGCTTCGATCGCCATTAATTCTTCGGTTTTGAGTACCTTGCTAAGTTCTTGAAAGGCGGGATTAAACCGTTCAATATGGCCGACTTGCAAAATACAATGGGATTCGGCAGCGGCATTGACCAGGGATTCTGCTTCGGCGATACTGGCGGCGATCGGCTTTTCGATTAAAGTATGAACCCCCGCTTGCAGACAGGCCATGCCAACGGTGTGGTGCAAACGGGTGGGAACAGCAATACAAACTGCATCCACAAAGGCAAGCATATCTAGATAATGTTCAAAAAATTTAACCCGGTACTTACTTGCCGTATCGAGGCCTCGTTCCACATTCACATCGGAAATACCAACAAACTCTACATCCTTCATTAAACTGAGGACGCGGGTATGGTGCTGACCCATATTCCCCACACCAATCACCCCAATGCGAATGGGTTCTAGGTAACTTCTTTGCCCTTTCAGATAACCTGTTGTCATAGTTTGCGTTTGGCTCCTACCCACACCACGGAAGCAGTTAACCCGGAGGTTTACAATTTGAAATCAAAAATCCTGCCTAAGATAGTAGCACGGCTTTGGAAGACGGCAACGTCAAGATTTCCTGTCTATCTCGGTGCCCTTGCCCTAGAAATACCTGATAAAATAGCGCATTAATCATTTTTTCAAGGGTTGAGTCGTTATGGGGCGTGCCGATAAAGTAGTTCTTGCCTATTCCGGTGGTGTTGATACCTCTGTTTGTATTCCGTACCTCATCCACGAATGGGGAGTCAAAGAAGTGATTACCCTGGCGGCGGATTTAGGCCAAGGGGATGAATTGGGACCGATTCAGGCCAAAGCCTTACGTTGTGGAGCTGTGGAATCATTGGTGGTGGATGGACAAGCAGAATTTGTCCAGAATTATGCCTTTCCGGCGGTGCAAGCCAATGCCCTCTACGAAAATCGTTATCCGCTTTCCACGGCTCTGGCTCGTCCTTTGATTGCCAAGATGTTGGTAGAAGCGGCCGAAAAATATGGAGCCGATGCGGTGGCCCATGGCTGTACGGGCAAAGGCAATGACCAAGTCCGCTTTGATGTGGGCATCATGGCCCTCAATCCCCACCTCAAGGTTTTAGCTCCAGCTCGGGAATGGAACATGAGCCGCGAAGCAACGATCGCCTATGGGGAACGCTTTGGGGTGGAGTCTCCGGTCAAAAAATCCTCTCCCTTTAGTATTGACCGCAATCTCCTCGGTCGCAGTATCGAAGCCGGGCCCCTCGAAGACCCCATGACCGAGCCGCCGGAAGAGATTTATCTGATGACCAAGGCGATCGCCGATACACCGGATCAAGCCGAATATGTGGATATTCACTTTGAAAACGGCATTCCTGTCGGTCTGAATGGGCAAACCCTAGACGGGGTGGCCCTGATTAGCCAATTGAATACCATTGCCGGCAACCATGGCGTGGGTCGCCTCGACATGATCGAAAACCGAGTCGTGGGTATTAAATCGCGGGAAATTTATGAAGCTCCGGCGTTACTTGTGTTGGTGGATGCTCACCGCGACCTGGAGAGCTTGACCCTAACGGCGGATGTCAGCCATTACAAACGCAATATCGAAGAAACCTATAGTCACTTGATCTACCAAGGGCTCTGGTATAGTCCCCTCAAAGAATCCTTGGATGCATTTATTCTCAAAACCCAGGAACGGGTGACGGGAATGGTCCGGGTCAAATTCTTTAAGGGAAATGCCAAGATTGTTGGTCGTCAGTCTGATTTTTCTCTCTACAATTCTGATTTGGCTACCTACGGCATGGAAGACCAGTTTGACCATAAAGCCGCCGAGGGATTTATTTATATTTGGGGTTTACCCACCAAAGTTTGGTCTCAAAAAACTCGGCAATAGAGTTTAGCCAATTTTCAGTAACTCTTTGCTATTGAAGGGTTGACGGGGATTGGCCAAGCCAGTCCCTTACATTTCTTGTAATTAGTCACAGCAAGAAGGAAGGCTTATTGAGAAAGCCATCAGAGGCGTTGCTAGGTAACAGGAATAATTTCCGCATCATATAGTTGGGAGTGGAAAACTAACGTTGGCCTTAAAGGGGGACAAGCTGGTCAAAAAGCCTGTTGTATAAGGGAAAGAGCCTGAAAGCCTCGTTGAAAAAAGGAGGACTTATGGGGCTTGAGCAGAATTAACTCGAAAGCTAAATCAGACCATAATTCCATAGCATGACG
>JBGSZT010000117.1:0-46919 GCA_041750255.1 Synechocystis sp. | reverse complement strand
TGGTAGAGCTCCATAATAGTCCTGGCTGAAGTGATTTATATCAGCCAGTTTCGGACATCTTGGGCCGCTTCGGTCACGGCATGTCCGTTTTCCTTCTCTTCATCCCGCTAGTCCACCGAGAACTTCCCACTGTCCAGTTATAAAGTAATCAAATCAGAAAACAAAAAACCACAGCCCAGAAGACTGCGGTCGGCAACGTTGACTATTCAGATAATTCGAGAGTCGATCAAGAATGAATCCGGGGAGCCTGTAGAGCCATTTCTTCACCCAAAAGATCCGACTGACGAGCTTTTTGTACCAAACTCGGCACTGACTGACGGGCGATCGCCGTGAGTTGGGCCGTGGTGGCATCATAGATTTGAGTCACCAACTTAGGATAAAAACCAATGCCAATAATCGGCACCAATAAACAGCCGACAATGAAGACTTCTCGGGGTTCGGCATCGATCAAATTAGTATGACTCGTCAGTTCTTCGTTTTCAGGGCCGTAGAGCATTTCCCGCAGCATCGAGAGCAGATAAATCGGCGTTAAAATCACGCCAACGCCCATTAAAACCACGATAATCGTCCGAAAAATAGGATTATAGGCATCACTGGTGGCAAAACCGACAAATACCATAATTTCTGCCACAAAGCCACTCATCCCCGGCAGAGCCAAGGAGGCGAGGGAACAAGCTGTCCACATGGCAAAAACTTTTTTCATGCGTTGGCCAATGCCGCCCATTTCATCCAACATCAGGGTATGGGTACGGTCGTAGGTACAACCCACCATGAAGAATAAACTAGCACCAATTAAACCGTGGGAAATCATCTGGAGCATGGCTCCACTCATCCCTAATTCAGTAAAGGAGGACAAGCCAATCAGCACAAACCCCATGTGGGAAATAGACGAGTAGGCAATTTTTCGCTTTAGGTTGCGTTGGGCAAAGGAGGTAAAGGCGGCATAGATAATATTCACCACCCCCAAAATCACCAATACGGGTGCAAAAACGGCGTGGGCATCGGGTAACATCTGCACGTTCATGCGGAGGATGGCATAGCCCCCCATTTTCAATAAAATCCCCGCTAGAAGCATGTGGGCCGGAGCGGTGGCTTCTCCGTGGGCATCCGGTAGCCAAGTATGGAGTGGAAAAATAGGTAACTTGACACCGTAGGCGATGATGAACCCGGCATAGAGCAATAATTGCAAATTCAAGGGCAGGTTTTTATTGGCGATCGCCGACATATCAAAGGTCGTGGTGTCGCCATAAAAGGCCATCGTCAAAGCGCCCAGCAAAATAAACAACGAACCACCGGCGGTATAGAGAATGAATTTGGTCGCCGCATAGAGACGACGTTTCCCGCCCCAGATCGAGAGAATCAAATAAACCGGCACCAACTCCAATTCCCAGACTAGGAAAAAGAGCAACATATCCTGCACAGCAAAAACGGCGATTTGCCCGCCATACATAGCTAGCATCAGAAAGTAAAAGAGCTTGGGCTTAAGGGTCACCGGCCACGCCGCCATGGTCGCCAAGGTAGTAATAAACCCTGTCAAAATAATTAGAGGCATGGATAGGCCATCTGCCCCCACCGACCACTTCAAATCAATTTGGGGTAGCCATGAATAACTTTCTACCAACTGTAGACCCGGATTGCCTAGTTCATAGTTACTGTAAAAGGCATAAACGATAAAAACAAAGTTAATCAATCCCACCGTAAGAGAGTACCATCTTACCGTCTTTCCGTCCTTGTCAGGAATGAGCGGAATAAACAGGGCCGCCACAATGGGAAAGAGAATAATGGTTGTCAGCCAAGGGAAGGTCGTTATAGTCATGGGAAATCGCGAACAAAATTGGGATGAAGCAATCGGTTAAAACAGGTGATTAGCTGGAAGTACCACGGGTTCCCAATAATTTAGCAGTGTTTTAGGGGAGCAACCAGGGAAAAAAGATTAAATTTCGTGAATTAAATATTAATAACGCCGGTCTCTTTCCAGGTCAAAAATCGCTTTTTCCCAATACCACGCCGCCGGTTTACCCGGATACTTGACCTGTAGGCTTTGAACCAACCGCTGAGCCACGTTTGCATTACCCGCCATATTGGTGAGTCGTTGTTTGAGGTGGTGGGGAACCTTCTCTAAAAACTGATTGGCCTGCCCGGGGGACGTGAACCTATTTTGTTGACGTGGCCGACTGCCCCTAAACAATAACGGTCTAACTACCCTTAAAAGGATAATTAAACCCACAAGAAGCAGAATAGCCAGGACTAAAGCCGTCATGGAAAATCAGTTTTTATAAACTGTTTAAGGTTTAGGGGGTCGTTACGGTTTTGACCTCCTCAATCTCGCTGGGCTGGGGGTTAGACGATTTTCCATTGCCTTCCGATTTATCTCCCTTGCCATTTCTCCCTTTCAGCACCCGAATTTCCAATTCCTTGACCACGCTATAGAGTACTGGCACCAAAAAGAGACTCAAAATAGTTGAGATCAAATAACCGCCAAAAATAGCCGTTCCCAAGGACCAGCGACTCATGGCCCCCGCCCCCGAAGCAATCACCAAGGGCCAAAAGCCCACCAACCCGGAAATCGCCGTCATCAAAATCGGTCGTAGTCGTTCCTTAGCGGCAAAGGCCGCCGCCTTGGTGATACTCATGCCCAATTCCATGGCCTGGTTAGCAAATTCCACGATCAAAATCGCGTTTTTACTCGCCAGACCAATGAGCATGACCAACGCCACCTGGGCGTAGACATTATTATTCAGGCTGGGCCAAACCGCATTACTGGCCGTCATCACATTCGCCCGCAAGAGAATGGCTCCCATCGCTCCCAAAATCGCCAGGGGCACGGTCATCATAATGATGGTCGGGTCTACATAACTTTCGTACTGAGCCGCTAGCACTAAGAAAACCATAATGAACGCCAGCCCGAAAATAATCGGTGCGGCCCCCCCGGATTGTTTCTCTTGGAAGGCTGTTCCGTACCATTCATAGCTCATGCCCGCCGGTAAAATTTCCTTGGCTAATTTTTCCATAGCGGCGATCGCCTGACCGGAACTAAAGCCAGCGGCGGGGGAGGCTTGAACATTAACCGCTGAATAAATATTAAAGTGCGTCAAAATCGGGGGATAGTTAATCTCACTGACATTGAGAACATTACTTAATTGCACCAAACTACCGGTGCGAGAGCGGACATAGAGACGAGTAATGTCATTGGGACTAGAGCGATATTGACTATCTGCCTGGGCGAAGACTTGATATAAACGCCCACCCAAGACAAATTGATTGACGTAGGTAGACCCCAGATAGGTACTTAGGGTTTGAAAGACTTGGGCAATATCAACATTTTGAGCATTGGTTTTTTCCCGATCCACAGAAATCTCGAACATGGGAGAGCCAAAACTAAACTGGGTAAACACCGTTCGGGGATTCAGCTCGGGGAGTCTTCGCGCCTCCTGCATATATTTCTGAACGTTGTCGAGGTAGGTATCTAAGGGCAGGTTAGCCCGATTTTGAATATAGAAATCCAATCCACCTGTACTACTTAGTCCGTCTACCGGAGGCGCATTAACGGCAATAATTCGAGCATCGGTGATTTTGGCGGATAATTCAGCATTAACTTGACGCAAGATTGCAAACACCGACTTATCGGCACCGGGGCGCTCTTCCCAGCTTTTGAGCTTGACAAAAAACAGAGATTTACTGCTGTCGTTTCCCAGAAAACTAAAGCCTCCCATACCCAAAACGTGTTCGACTTCGTCGCGGGACTCCACAATCCTTGTGGCTTGCTCTAGAACATTGCGAGTATATTCGATGGACACCCCCGTTGGAGAATCTCCCAACATAAAAAAGTAGCCTTGGTCTTCTTCGGGAATAAAACCAGAGGGGGTCGAAGTATAAATCCACCAAGTCGCAACCAGTCCGGCAATAAAGACCGGGATCGCCAAGAGACGGACACGGATCACCCACCCGACTAAGGTGCCATAGCCCTCTTTTAGCCAATCAAAAACCTTATTAAACCCATTAAAAAAAACGCCTAGGGGCCCGTGTTGTTTCTGTTGAGGGCGCATCAAAATTGCCGACATACTCGGCGAAAAACTAATGGCGTTAAAAGTAGAAACGGCAACAGCGGCGGCCATAATCACGGCAAATTGTTTATAGACAATGCCGGTGGTGCCAGGGAAAAAGGTGACAGGAATAAATACTGCCATCAACACCAGCGAGGTGGAAATAACAGCCCCCGTTAGCTCTCCCATGGCATCGAGGGATGCTTGCAGAGGACGCATCCCTTGGTTCATTTTGGTCTCAACGGCTTCCACAACCAGAATCCCGTCATCCACCACCAGACCCGTGGCTAGAATCACCCCGAACAGAGTTAACTGATTCAAACTGAAACCAAAGACCAGCGCAAAGGCCATGGCACCAATCAGGGAAACCGGAATGGCAAGGGCGGGAATGATGGTTGTACGCCAATTCTGTAAGAAGACAAAAATAACCAAAATAACCAGCAAAACCGCTTCAATTAAAGTACTAAAGGCTTCTTCTAGGGATGCCGTTACAAATAAGGTGTTATCTAGCGCCACTGCGATTTTGAGCCCCGGTGGAAACTGGGCTTCTTGCTCGGCAATCTTTTCTTTGACTAAGGTGGCGGTGTTGAGAGCATTACTACCAGGAAGCTGGTACACCAAAAACGCAACCGCCGGTGCGCCATCAAAGGTGGCAATTTGTCGATAGTTTTGGGCCCCAACGGTGACCCGCCCTACATCCTTGATTTTAGTCTGGGTGCCATCGTCACCCACTTTAACCACAATATCCTCGGCTTCCTCCGGTGTCACAAAGCGACCAACGGCCCGGGCATTAATTTGAAAACGTTGCTCGGTGGTAGTCGGGGGTAAATTGAGTCCTCCGACTCCCACTTGAATATTTTGATTTTGAATGGCATTGACCACATCAGCGGAGTTCAACCCCCTAGCGGCAATGGCATCGGGGTCAAGCCAAAAACGCATCGCGTACTGCCCAACCCCGATAATGGCTGTACTGCCGACCCCGTCTAAGCGTTTAATTTCATCCGTAAGCACCCTGTCTACAAAGTTACTGATAAAAAGATCGTCGTAGAGATAATTTCCCTGGGTATCTTTTTCGGAATAAACACCGTAGGCAATGGTGACCGAAGGCGATTGCATTTGGGTCACAATCCCCTGGCGGTTGACGGATTCCGGTAAATTTGATTGGGCGATCGCCACGTTATTTTGCACCAAGACCTGGGCAATGTTGCGGTCCATCTCCACCGGAAAAAATACGTTTACACTGCTTGTGCCCGTGTTGTCGGTAACAGAATTCATGTAAATGACTTGCTCTGTACCATTGATCTGTCGTTCCAGTACCGTTGTTACATTTTCCTCGGCGGTTTTTGCATCAGAGCCGACAAAGTTGGTTGTAACAATGACTTGCTTCGGGGCTAAGTCTGGTAGTTTAGCGAGGGGCAAGAGAGGTACGGCGATAATCCCTATCAGCACAATCAAAATTGTGCAGACAGTGGTGAGGACTGGTTTCTTGATGAAAATGTCAGAGATACTGAGCAACATGACAGGGGCTTCCGAACAGGGGATATATCTTTGCGGTAGACGCGAAGAGTCAAACTAATGATTCCACCTAACTACCCAGAGCTTGACTATTATATTAGGCGCAATTTTCTGTAGCACCAAGAAAAAAGGTTAAGTTTTTTTACCGATAGTTAACCCAGACCAGACAAACCCACCAACTCCAGTAGTGCTGTATTAACAGTAGAAGAGGAGCTGACAGTAGTACCAAAGTCGGCTAACCAATCCCGTCCAAAGTTTTCTGCCAGACTTCCTGCGTAGGCTTGATCTTCTATTCTGGTATCTAGGGCTTGGGAAAATATATTTGCACTATTTATTTTGTTGCGGAGGATGACAATGTCATCGTTTTGAGCGCCGAGAGCTACCTCTAAGGCGAAATTAGCAAGGGTGATATTGCCTTGGTCTAACTGTCCTGTCCAAAACGCTAACCCATCAGTTTCTGCTTCTCGGTTGAAGGCAAAATTATAGACAAGGTTGACCCGTTGATTGTTATCTAGTCCGCCAAAGAGACGGATGGCTTCGGCAGAATTGCCAAAGGCAGTGACAATGTTTGTATAAGCTTCGGGACTGGAGCCGGTCAGATCGTCCTCATTAGCAGGGAGATTATTCGCAAAAATAGCATTCCAGGTCGTTAATCCACCCCGATCGCCAGGCCTGCCGTAGTAAGCAACGTAGGCGATTTGGGCGGTTTGTTCAGCCAAAATGATGGGTGATAATGGTGTATCGTCTTGAATGATAATTCCTCTTCCCCGCGCATCGGCTAGGGTGGCGTTGAGAGGAGAACTGAGGTTAACCACAAATGTTTCATTATTTTCAATTAATAAATCTCCGATGATCGGCACATTGATCGGGGCTTGGGTTGCTCCGACTGGAATTTCCAAGGTGCCACTGATAGGTAGATAGTCTAAACCGGCGATCGCCGTCTGGTTCGCGGTTTGATAGTTAACAGAAACGCTTCGAGGACTAGGAGAAGAAAGACTAACCGTGAAAGTCAAATCTTTTGTTCCACTATTGCCTTCTTCTATCGAGACATCATCAATGCTTAGGGACGGAAAATCATCATCAATAATGCTTCCCGTAGCCGTTGACCGAGAAATAATCGCGCCACCCGTTGGGTTAGAAAGGGTGACATTAAACGTTTCGTCGGCTTCAAAAAATGCGTCCTGAGTGGTTTGTACTGTAAAGGTTTTGCTGGTTTCACCTTGGGCAAAGCTCAACTTTCCATTGACAGGAATAAAATCATCGCTTGATGCCGTGTTGATCGTGTCCAGAAATGTAGAAAAATCAACCGTTTGGTCGGCTTGGGCATCTCCCGTTCGTGTCACTGTAAAGGTAATCCGATTTCCTTCGGTTGCACTGGAATCCGTAATACTGAAACTTGGCGCTGAATCGTCATCAATAATCGTTCCCGTAGCCGTTGACTGATTAATAATCGCGCCACCCGTCGGGTTACTGAGGGTGACATTAAAAGTTTCGTCGGCTTCTAAAAGAGCATCCTCAGTAGTTTGAACAGTGAAGGTTTTACTTGTTTCACCCTGAGCAAAGGTGAGTGTTCCATTCGTCCCAGTAAAGTCAGTTCCTGAAGCCGTTCCCACGGTCGTGGCAAAATCAACAGTTTGGTTGGACTGAGAGTCTCCTGTTCTTGTCACCGTGAAGGTAATTAGATTTCCTTCTATTGCACTGGAATTGGTAATACTAAAACTTGGCGCTGAATCATCATCAGTAATCGTGCCAACGGCGATCGCCTGACTAATCGTTGCGCCACCCGTCGGGTTACTGAGAGTGACATTAAAAGTTTCGTCGGCTTCTAAAAGAGCATCCTCAGTGGTTTCGACGGTAAAGGTTTTACTGGTTTCACCTTGGGCAAAGGTGAGCGCTCCATTTACAGGAATAAAATCAGTTGCTGAGGCCGTTCCCACTGAACTGGCAAAATCAACGGTTTGACTTGCCTGAGCATCCCCCGTTCGCGTCACCGTGAAAGTAATCAGATTTCCTTCGGTTGCACTGGAATTCGTAATACTGAAACTTGGCGCTGAATCATTATCAATAATGGTTCCAGTAGCACTTGGCTGGGAAATAATCGCGTCACCCGTTGCATTAGAAAGCGTGATATTAAACGTTTCGTTGGCTTCAAAAAGAGTATCGTCAGCAGTTTCGACGGTAAAGGTTTTACTAGTTTCACCTTGGACAAAGGTCAACTTTCCACTCGTCCCAGTAAAGTCAGTTTCTGAGGCGGTTCCATTGGTAGTGGCAAAATCAACAGTTTGGTCTGCTTGAGCATCCCCCGTTCGCGTCACCGTGAAAGTAATCCGATTTCCTTCGGTTGCGCTGGAATCCGTAATACTAAAACTAGATGCTGAATCGTCATCAACAATGGTTCCAACAGCTTCGGCCCTCCCAATAATATAACTAGAGCTCGGTCCTATTTGTATCGTAATACTCTCATCATCTTCAATCAAGCTATCTGCAACAGAGGAAATGATTAACTCAACCGTATCTTGATTTTCCGCAAACGTAACCGTGCCGAAGGTAAACCCTTCCACACTAGAAATATCCCCTCCGACTCGAATGTAATCTATGTCTAAACTTGCAGTTCCTCCAACGGAAAAAAATACATTAAGTGAGCTATCAAGACCAGCATCACGAGTGAAAGTATATGCCAGTTTGTTTGTGCCATCTTCGACGATGCTACTGGGATTAATTGCAACACTAACTGTCGGAGTAATCGGAAAATCATCATTGACAATGGTTGCAACTACATCTCCTTCCGTGCGTATATTATAAAAAGAAAGAGGTCGTAGTTTTAAGGCGATCGTCTCATCATCTTCAATATCACTATCTGCAATTGGGTTAACTGTTACGACCAAAGAAGAAACACCAGCGGCAATGATAAATTCACCAAAAATTGTTCCTTCAATATTGAAGATATTAGGAACACCTCCCAAAGTATAATCATCATTGAGAATTGCAGTTCCTAAAATATCAAACTCTACTGTCAACGGATTTGTTAAATCGCCATCACGAGTAAAAGTATAAACAATATTTGATATACCATCTTCTTGAACTTCACTGGGCGATACTGTTAATGTAATAGATGGATTAGGAGTGAAATCTAGAGATAAATGAATGTTGCCAGTATCACAAATATCACTAAACAAGCCGTCAACTGCAATTTCATATGTTTGATCTGAAAGAACATCAAATGTTACTAAGCTTGTAAAAAATTCGTTATCATTATTGAAAACGATAAGATTTAAATCATCAATAGTAGAACCAGTAAATACCGCCAGAGTTGTATCAAAATCACTGCCCAAAGTACTAATTGTTGCCGAGCCATTACTAGGAGCAGTCCAACTCCACCAAACTGAATTAATAATAGAATCTGAACCAGGATTGGGTTCTCCAACTTCTCCGGTTGCCCCCTGATTTATTCCTGTAGTTGAAAGAGAGTCACCGTATAAAAGAATACGATCGCCAAAGTTATCATTCGGTGGTGGTGCTAAAAGGTCACCATCTATCACGAAATTACCAGTGCTCAAGGACTCTCCAGGAGCCACTAAAATAGTTACGCCGTCGTCGCCAGAAAAAGAAAGATAGTATTGCTTAAATCCATCGCCAAAAATTGGACCTTGAAGACTTAAGAAAACATCTTCAGGAGTGGCAAAACCCAAGTCTGAAGATAATTCTATGACGTCACTATTAACATCAAAAAGCTCAACTGGATGCAAACTGGGGTTGCCAATGGTATCTTGACCACTACCTACACCAAAATAAAAGGTGTCATTTTCAGTACCACCCCACAATATGTCATCACCAAGACCTCCATCAATAAAGTCGTTCCCGCTACGACCAAAAAGAAAATCATTGTTATCGCTACCAATCAGAGTATCGTCAAAATCTGAGCCAAAAACCTTTTCAATGCTAATAAGAATATCGTTCCCATCAGCACCACCAACAATGCCCGTGGCTAGATTAATATTAACCGGGCCAGGGGAGTTGTCATAGTAGACAAAATCAAGGCCATCTCCTCCATCCAGGATGTCATCACCTGTCCCTCCAATGAGGATATCATCAAAATTAGAGCCAAGAATTCCTTCAATGCTAATGAGAGTATCATTTCCCGCCCCACCACTAACAATGCCTGTGGCTAAATTGACAATGACTGCACTAACAGCTTCATTAAAATATGCATAATCAAAACCATCTCCGCCATCCAAGAAGTCATCGCCTGCTTTTCCAATGAGGAAATCATTGCCTGTCCCTCCGATGAGGGTATCGTTAAAACCAGAGGCAAAAATCGCTTCAATACTAATGAGAGTATCATTTCCCGCCCCCCCACTAACAATGCCTGTGGCTAAATTGACAATCACTGGACCCGAAGCATTATCGTAGGATACAGCATCGAGTTCAAGTCCTCCGTCCAGGAGGTCATCGCCTGTCCCACCAACGAGGACATCTCTAAAATTAGAACCAACAGCCCCTTCGATACTAATGAGACTATCATTTCCGTCAGCTCCGATTGCAGTACCTGCGGCTAAATTGACAGTGACTGGGCCAGCGGAATTGGTATAAATAGCATAATCAATACCATCTCCGCCATCAAGGGTGTCATTTCCAAGACCGCCATTCAGGGTGTCGTTGCCACCAAGACCAGAAATACTATCATCATCACTCGTTCCAACAAGAAAGTCATCGATAGAGTCATTTCCTATCACATCAGCCATTTCCACCAGCAACTCTTCATTATCGATCACAACTATTTGCGTATCGTCTTCTGCTTTTAGCTGGCTAATTCTGGCGTCAGAAAGCGACTTCCCTGTGACCACTACCGAAAAATAGTTTCCTTCATCTCCGGCAGTATCTATGTTGTTTAACTGTGCATCGATGCGGTGACCGGCTTCTTCCAGCAAGACGCTCGCCAGAACTTCTATATTTTGCGAATAAGTTTCTAGAAAGGTTAGAGATAGATAAATGGTGTCAGTTTGAGCAGAATAGGCGGCTTTAGCTCCCCCTAACTCATGGGCGGTGCGAATCTCAATTTTGCTTAAAATTTCCCTTGCATCGGTTAACCAGGTGTTTTGATATGCTCTGTAACGTTCTAATCCAGATGGTTCTTCGGAGCTACTTGCGCCGAAAATCTTATTCATCTGAGGGAGGAAGTCTGGACTCTCTGTAAATTTATGGAGATAGTCGAGGCTGGTCAGAATACCTTGCTCAAGGGCTAGCCATAACTCAGGGGTGAGGGGCAAGGATTTTTCGGTGATCAAAGAAGAGACGGAGTTCAGCACGTTATTTAATACCAAATTGGAGGGAAAGAATAGAAAGGTGATTGCAGTGGTGGTATCTTGCCGTTATCTAGCTCCTATCCTCAACCCATCAAATTTTAATCAATGTCAACCGTATTTTTACGCTACAGGCTTAAATTTTCACACGAGAGATTGAGAGATTATGCATTAGCTCTGGATTTTCTAGCTAGATCCTGGGAAGTTTTGATCTCCAGACAGGATGTTAGTGCGTATGAATTGAGGTGCACTAACATAGCTGGTTCCTGAACAAACTAAAGCTGTGGGATATAATTCAAAAAATAATCATCTATCTTCTTCCCGTGGGAAGCGCGAGCGTTTATGATGACTCATCCTGACCGAATTATAATCTTTGACACCACCCTCCGGGATGGGGAACAGTCCCCCGGTGCCACCCTGACCGTTGATGAGAAACTTGTAATCGCCCGCGCCCTTTCACGCCTTGGAGTCGATGTAATTGAAGCGGGGTTTCCCTACGCGAGTTCGGGGGATTTTGAAGCAGTACAAAAAATTGCCGAAACGGTTGGTACCGATGTCGGCCCCATTATTTGTGGCTTAGCTCGTGCCACTCGCAACGATATTAAGGCGGCGGCGGATGCCCTCAAGCCTGCGGCCAAGCATCGCATCCATACTTTTTTGGCCACGTCGGATATTCATTTGGAATACAAGCTCAAAAAAACAAGAGCTGATGTTTTGAAAATTGTGCCGGACATGGTCGCCTACGCCAAGTCTCTGGTGGATGATGTGGAGTTTTCGCCGGAGGATGCTGGACGCAGTGACCCCGAATTTTTGTATCAAGTTCTAGAGCAGGCGATCGCCGCTGGGGCCACCACGATTAATATCCCCGACACCGTGGGCTATACAACTCCATCGGAATTTGGTGCCTTGATTCGCGGCATCAGTGAAAATGTACCCAACATTGACAAAGCCATTATTTCCGTCCATGGTCACAATGACCTGGGCTTGGCGGTGGCCAACTTTTTGGAAGCGGTGAAAAATGGCGCTAGACAATTGGAATGCACCATTAATGGCATTGGGGAACGAGCAGGAAATGCCGCTCTAGAGGAATTGGTGATGGCGCTCCACGTGCGTCGGGCTTACTTTAATCCTTTCTTGGGTCGTCCTGCAGAGTCCAGCGAATCCCTGACAGGCATTGATACCAAACAAATTTTCTCGATTTCGCGTTTAGTGTCTGACTTGACCGGCATGGTAGTACAGCCCAATAAGGCGATCGTCGGGGCCAATGCCTTTTCCCACGAATCGGGCATTCACCAAGATGGGGTGCTAAAAAATAAGCTTACCTACGAAATTATGGATGCCGAATCTATTGGGCTGACCAATAATCAAATTGTGCTCGGTAAATTATCAGGGCGGAATGCCTTCCGTACCCGTCTCAAGGAGTTGGGCTTTGAGCTTACCGATCAAGAACTGAATAATGCCTTTTTGCGCTTCAAAGACGTGGCGGATAAACGCAAAGAAATCACAGATTGGGACCTAGAGGCGATCGTCAATGATGAAATTCGCCAGGCTCCTGAACTTTTTCGTTTAGAGTTAGTCCAGGTTTCCTGCGGCGATCGTTCCTGTCCGACGGCGACAGTAACAGTACGCATTCCCGATGGCACAGAACTCACTGATGCGGCGATTGGGACGGGGCCAGTGGATGCCGTCTATAAAGCAATAAATCGGGTCGTAAATTTGCCCAATGATTTGATCGAATTTTCGGTGAAATCCGTCACCGAAGGCATTGATGCCCTGGGCAAAGTAACCATTCGTCTGCGGCACAACGACATTATTTACACCGGCTATGCCGCCAATACTGATATTATTGTCGCTTCGGCCCGCGCTTACCTGAGCGCCCTGAATCGCCTCTATGGCGCACTACAAAAACAAGCCACCTCCGAAAAATCCCCAATTACGATTTCTCTCTAGCATCAAAATCAAAATAGGACGGTCTTAACCGTCCAGGAGAAATTTGGCCATGCCAACGATTGAGATAGATCTAAAAGAGATTCTTGTAAAAATTGATAGCCGCCTAGACCGGATAGAACAAAAATTAGAGGCCCTACCTCGCATAGAAGAAAAGCTGGATAGCGTGGAAAAGCGTGTTGATCGCTTAGAAGACAGTCAAAACAGACAAATATGGGCGTTGATTGTAACGATTATTGGGGCAATGATTGCGGCGGCAGTTCGTTTTGGCTTTACGACAAATCCTTGATCTGCAACCCTAGACCCAGAGAGGGTATGCTGGTTAAGAAAACGTTATATTTTTTTAGCTTAGTTCGATCCTATGTTTGATGCTCTCGCTGAACGCTTAGATGATGCCTGGAAAAAATTACGGGGCCAGGACAAGATTTCCGCCAGTAATATCCAAGATGCCCTGCAAGAAGTCCGGCGTGCTTTGCTCTCAGCGGATGTCAACCTCCAGGTCGTCAAAGGATTCATTGCTGAAATTGAGAAAAAAGCCCTCGGTGCCGAGGTGATCTCAGGGGTTAATCCCGGTCAGCAGTTTATCAAAATTGTTTACGACGAATTAGTGCAGTTGATGGGGGAAAGCAATATTCCCCTAGCCCACGCTGAGCAGTCCCCAACGGTGATTTTGATGGCGGGGTTACAGGGAACAGGAAAAACCACCGCCACGGCTAAATTGGCCCTGTTTCTCCGCAAAGAAAACCGTAGTGCCCTGATGGTGGCAACGGATATCTATCGGCCGGCGGCGATCGACCAGCTTAAAACCCTGGGTCAACAGATTAATGTCCCCGTTTTTGATTTGGGAACGGACAGTGACCCGGTGGAAATTGCGCGGCAGGGGGTAGCCAAAGCCAAGGAACTTGGCGTCGATACAGTGTTAATTGATACCGCCGGACGATTGCAGATTGACCCGGAAATGATGGCGGAATTGGCCCGGATCAAAGCTATTGTTCAGCCCCACGATACCCTCTTGGTGGTAGATGCCATGACGGGACAAGAAGCGGCTAATTTAACTCAAACGTTCCATGAGCAGATCGGCATTACCGGGGCGATTCTGACCAAACTAGATGGAGATAGCCGCGGTGGGGCGGCGCTCTCGGTGCGTCAAATTTCTGGACAACCGATTAAATTTGTCGGGGTTGGTGAAAAAGTGGAGGCGTTACAGCCCTTTTATCCTGACCGCATGGCCAGCCGCATTCTCAATATGGGGGATGTGCTTACCCTCGTCGAAAAGGCCCAAGAGGCGATCGATCTGGGCGATGTGGAAGAAATGCAGACGAAGATCATGGAAGCTAGTTTTGACTTCGATGATTTTCTCAAACAAACCCGCTTGATGAAAAATATGGGGTCGTTGGGAGGGCTTTTAAAGATGATCCCCGGCATGAATAAGCTCAGTAGCGCAGATATTGAAAAAGGTGAAAAAGAACTAAAACGGACTGAGGTAATGATTAGTTCCATGACCCTCGAAGAGCGGAAAAATCCTGACCTATTGGCAAAATCGCCTAGTCGTCGTCGCCGCATTGCCAAGGGCTCTGGTCATCAAGAAAGTGATGTCTCTAAACTTATTTCCAACTTCAGCCGGATGCGCTCGATGATGCAGCAAATGGGCCGGGGAATGCCGGGTATGGGTGGGCTCCCAGGGATGGGCGCGGGTCAAACGCCACCGGGGTTTCGGGGCTATGCGGGACAAGGTAAAGGCAAAAAGCCGAAGAAGAAAAAGAAAGGATTTGGCGTATTGTAGATCTTGGCCAAGGGTCGATCGCCAAAATTTAGACCTTTGTCCCAGTAGCCAGCCAAAATTTGGTTAATTATGCGTATTTTAATCAGCACGGGCGAAGTATCGGGGGATTTGCAGGGGTCGTTGCTGATCACGGCCCTAGGCCAGCAAGCAGAGGAGCAAGGGCTGCATTTGCAAGTAGTGGCCCTCGGTGGCGAACGCATGGCGGCGGCGGGAGCAGAGCTTCTGGCCAATACAGCGGCGATCGGCTCGGTGGGATTGACTGAATCCCTGCGTTTTATTCTGCCCACCTGGCAAATTCAACAACGGGTTAAGACCTATTTGCGTCAAAACTCGGTGGATTTGCTGATTTTGATTGATTACATGGGGCCAAATTTGGCGATCGCCGATTATGTCCGTCGGTGCTTTCCTGAACTGCCGATTTTGTATTACATTGCGCCCCAGGCTTGGATTTGGTCCCCGACCGCGCGGGAAACCCAAAAGATCATCGACGTGACAGACCGAATTTTGGCTATTTTTCCAGGGGAAGCCAAATTTTTTGCCGAAAAAGGGGTGGACGTGAACTGGGTGGGGCATCCCCTCCTCGACCGCATTGCCCAGGCTCCGAGCCGAGCCGAAGCTCGTCAAAGTTTGGGTCTTCGTCCTGAGCAGTTGGCGGTTACCCTACTCCCCGCCTCACGGGTGCAGGAATTAAATTCACTCTTGCCGGTCATTTGCCGTGCCGCCCAAAAACTCCAGGCCCAATTGCCCCAGATTCAGTTTTATTTGCCGATATCCTTGCCGGCCTACTTCGACCGTATTAAGCAAGTCACCCAAGACTATGGCTTAAATGTCACGCTGCTGGAGGGTGAGCCCTTAACGGCGATCGTCGCCTCGGATCTGGCCATTGCCAAATCGGGCACGGTGAATCTCGAAATTGCGCTCCTCAAGGTTCCCCAGGTGGTGCTTTACCGGGTTAGCCCCCTGACCATGTGGGTGGCGCGGCACATTTTGAAATTTGACCTGCCCTTTGTTTCTGCCCCGAATATTGTCATGAATCAAGCGGTGGTGCCGGAATTATTACAAGAGGACGCAACCCCCGACCGTATTTTTGCCGAAGCCCTAGACCTACTCCAAAACGGCGATCGCCGTCAAAAAATCCGAGACCTCTATGACCAACTGGAGCAATCCCTGGGGGAAGTGGGAGTATGTAAACGAGCCGCCCAGGAAATTTTGGCCTTTATCGAAGAAAAAAAAGCTTAACTCAAGGCCTTTGCGGTTTCAACGGTTCTCCCCAGCGACTCAGATTCAAAGCATATCCCCCGGTGACCAAATACACCTCATCGGCGATCGCCCCCACCTGCCGAATTAAACTACCCAAACGGTCTCGAAACTGACGACCCAAGGGATAGGCCGGGATCACGCCCCAGCCCGTTTCCTCCGCTACCAGCACCAAGCTTGCAGAACTGGTTTTAAGCGTTTCTAAAAAATCGGCTTGAATGCTGAGCCAATCGGGCTCCGATTGCGGCAATTGATTGGCCACCCAGGTTCCCAGGGAATCCACTAAACCACAGCTTGAAGGAGGAAGAGATTGCAAAGCGGCGCTCAACTCTAGGGGAACGGCCAGAGTTTGCCAATGGTCTGGGCGGCGCTGACGATGGGCTTGGATACGAGCTTGCCAGTCTGCATCATCGGTATTTTCCTGGGCAGTGGCGATATAAATCACCGGGCGTTGGGTCTGTATCGCCAGGTCTTCTGCCCATTCACTTTTGCCGGAGCGACTCGGCCCCGTGACCAACACCAGTCTAGAGAGGGACATTATTATGCTAAATATCCAGGTCTTGCAGAGCCAGGCGGATTTGCTCTAGGCGACGACGATTCACGCCTAAATCCGATTCCCCTAGACGGGAACTAGAGCGCAGTTGGATCACCGCTTGATCGGCAGGAAAATAAAATTCCAGATCATCAATAAATCCCATTAATTTACTACTCGATTCGGCTCTAATGTAGTCGTCGGTTTCCTCGATGATGGTAGTGCGAGGAACCACCGTTAGAACCTTAGCCAGGACTTGTTTCGCTTGCTCGCGGGGGATATGGTAGGCAATGGGCTCAATGGCATGAACCGAGTCTGCGTCCTGACTCACCACACAGTTGGGAGTGGAGGGACAAGGGGCCAGATGCCCCTGCTCAATGCCCAAGCTATCGGGGGCAGACCCTGCAAATAGAGAACTCAGCCCTGGAATGGCGGCAAGGGTCGGAGATAGCAGACTGTTTCCGAACCAGAGCGAAAACGATAGAAGTAAGCCCAAAAATATAGTCATTATTTTTTAGTGCAATTAAATGAACAATCAAGACTAGCGTAGCCTATGGAGCTGGGCAAACCATTAGCCGAGTTTGAGCCTCTCGGCAATCCTGGGCAATTTGTTGTTGCAGTTGTCCCAGGGAATTAAATTTTTGTTCAGGACGCAAAAAATCTAGCAAATATACCGTTAACCTTTGACCATACAGATCACCATTCCAGTCAAATAAATGGACTTCCACCGTTGTGGCTCTTCCTTGCACCGTCGGGCGATCGCCAATGTTCATAACGCCATTGATCAATGGCTGGGGTGAAGACTCTAGGCTCACCTGCACCGCATAGACTCCCCAACGGGGTAAAAGTTTATCGGGCGATACCTCCAGATTCGCAGTGGGAAAGCCCAAGGTACGCCCCAACTGCCGACCGGCTACTACGTTTCCTTGGAGCCCATAGGCACGACCTAGCATCAGATTTGCCTGGGCAATCTCTCCCTTATCTAACGCCATCCGAATTTGTGAACTGCTAATGCGCTGGCCCTGCTCATACTTAAGACCCGTGATTTCTACGCAAACTCCCAAGCCCGTGGCGATCGCCTGGAGGTCTGGCACAGTGCCACGACGCTGAAACCCAAAGCGAAAATCAGCTCCAACGGTGATGTAGCGAGCCTGGAGCTTGCTCACCAGAATTTTTTCGACAAAGTCCTGGGGCGATAATTGGGCCAGGTCGGCACTAAAGGGCAGGACGACCCATTGGCTAATGCCGAGGGTTGCTAACAAATCTGCTTTTTCGGATTCCGGCGTTAGCAGGGGATGGGCCTCGCCACTAAAAAAAGCACGGGGATGGGGGTCGAAACTGACCACCGTCGGCTGAATACCCGTGGCATTATCTGCTTTTTGGGTCCAAGAAATGAGGCTATTCAAAACCCGTTGATGACCGCGGTGAACCCCATCAAAGTTGCCCAGGGCGATCGCCGTTGGTCCCAAAAGTTGCTTACTCGCCGAAATAATCCTCACATCGTCTCTCCTACAGGTTCCGGGGCCTATCAACTCCAATCTTGCTGTTCGTCGCCTTTGCGGAGGGGATAGGCTTGGCCCAGGGCATGGAGTTGGCGAGTTTGGGCAAATAATTCATCCTCCGTCAATTGCCACTGGTTTAGGATTAGATCCAAATCCCGTTGCAGAGGTCTAGCGCCAGGGAAGTTATGGTAGCGTAGACGCAAACGAGCTAGATCCGCCAGATTTTTGGGGTCAGGCTCGGCACTGAGTAGGCGATCGACGATGATCTGGTCTCGTGCTTCCTGGGGATGCTTTTGCTCCACCATGGTTAAGGCTTCCTCGACAGACCGGAGCGATGAATTTCTCTAGCCTTCGCCTTGCGCTCTCGTTCTTGACAACGACAGGCTCGACAGCGAATAGCTGTGCTGAAAAAATAGCCCCCCGCTTCTTCGTACCACCATTTTTGTTGCATTGCTGTCCAGACTTGCTGAATACCGCAATCTTGGCAGACAAACTCGGTATCGTAATAATAATCCGGCGGGTTAGTATAACTATTGCCTAGATTTAATTTCTCGGCATCGACGGGTACTCGCTGGGGGTCTTCTGAGGGACAACGGTGTTTTGATTTCGCCATTGAATTGTTAATAGAGTCTACTCAAAACATAATTGGCTAACTCCTCCAAGGACTCTCTAGAAGGAGATGGGGGCAAACAATCTAAATGCTGTTTGGCTAATTTAGCATGATACGCGGCCAATTCTCGGGCCCGAAGGATACCATCACTCTTATGGACAAGGGCGATCGCCTGGTCAATGTCTCCATCACCATTAAATTCCCGCTCCAACAAAGTATACAACTGGGGAAAGGCTTCCATGGCAAAAAGAGCCGGGGCCGTAATATTACCACTGACCAGGTCAGAGCCAGCGGGTTTGCCGAGGATTTCGGCGGCGGCGGTAAAATCTAAAATATCATCCACAATTTGAAATGCTAATCCCAGGTTGCGCCCATACTCAAACATTTCTTCGATGGTCTTGAGGGGGGCATCACTGAGGACGGCCGCCGCCTTAGCACTATTGGCAATCAAGGAAGCTGTTTTATAGTAACTTTTGTCTAAATAAGCCTCTAGGGATAAGCTCGTATCAAAACGACTCAGGCTTTGAATAATTTCACCCTCGGCAAAATCTCGAATCACCTCCGAGAGTAATTTTACGACCTGTAAATTATCTAAATTGGCTAAGTACCAGGAGGATTGGGCAAAGAGGAAATCCCCCGCTAGCACGGCTATACGGTTGTCAAATAAGCTATTCACCGTCGGCACATTACGACGTAGCTCGGCTTCATCCACCACATCATCATGGACAAGACTGGCGGTGTGGATCATCTCCGTGATTTCCGCGAGTCGTCGATGCCGCGAGGTCAAGTCCTGGTCTAGCATCGTTGCCCGAGAAATCAAAAGTACGATCGCCGGACGTATTCGCTTGCCCCCTGCCTCAAACAAATGTTCTGCCGCCGCGCCCAGAATGGGATGACGAGCACCGATCAGCCGCTTTAGATTATCCGTCAAGAGACGTAGATCAGAGTCAACAGGGGTAAATAGGGAGGTACTTGAAATCATCGGCAAGCCAAACCCGGCAGATTTAGTTACGAAAGTTTACATATCTTGATATTTATTCTAATGTATCTTCTCCTGTCCCGAGGGGATTTGTCCTGATTTTCTCAAAATCCCTGAGATCAGAGGGCTAGATTTTTTCGATAAAATTGGCGCTATTTTTCCCAGAGTCAGACCGACCATGTTAGGCTATAGGTAAGCATTTGAAGTCAAAATAATCAACTCCTTAAGCTTAGGTTAACAGTGGTCTAAGCTCCTAATTTGGGTTGTGCACAGGAGGGACACTTTTGAACCTCGGGGCTGAGTCTTCCAAATTCTATCTCGCAGACAAACTAGTTCATGTTGTCCAAGACTCGATTTAGTATTTAGGTTCGGCCTGGATTGCGGCATTGTTGCCAATGGAAAAACATCTGTCCTTGGAGTCGGTCTAAGGCGGTATTTTTACCTAAAAGCGTTCTTTGGGTGGGGAGTGACCGGCTGGTTGTTGATACTTTTGCAGGTTATTGGGGTCTAGGGGTATTATGGTTATCAAAATTTTACTATTGGCGTCGGTCTATCTATCTTCAATATATATGATCCTGGTGATCGCCAAACGATTTCTTAAATACAAAAATCCGCAGTGTTAAGGCATTTATTCCTCTAAATCCCCCTCCCGTTTGCTGAGCGTAGTCGAAGGAGGGAGGGAGAGTTTGAGTTTACTGGTCTTTTTGCGTTTTTTTTTGAGCAAGAATTAAAAAAAAGCAAATATCTCCGGGGGATAGGGAGAAGCGGTCTATAGTGGGGGGGTCGTGAATCATCATCCCCAGATCTCCCATGGCTAAAAACCTCCTAGAGCAACTGCGAGACATCACTATTGTTGTCGCCGATACGGGCGACATTCAAGCAATTGAAACCTTTACGCCTCGGGATGCCACTACTAATCCATCCTTGATCACGGCGGCGGCTCAAATGCCCCAGTATCAGCCTATTGTGGATCAAACATTACTGAGTGCCAAAGAAGAGTTAGGGGCAACGGCCTCCATGGCGGACATTGTCACCTTAGCCTTCGACCGTTTGGCAGTGGCCTTTGGTCTCAAAATTCTAGAAATTATTCCCGGTCGGGTTTCCACCGAAGTGGACGCTCGTTTATCCTACGATACCGAGGCAACTCTGGCTAAGGCCCATGATCTGATTGCCCAGTACGAAAAAGCAGGTATTTCCCGTGAGCGGATTTTAATCAAGATTGCCTCCACCTGGGAAGGGATTCGCGCGGCGGAAATCCTAGAGCAGGAAGGGATTCATTGTAATCTCACCCTCTTGTTTGGGCTTCATCAGGCGATCGCCTGTGCGGAAGCGGGGGTAACGCTGATTTCTCCCTTTGTCGGGCGTATTTTAGATTGGTACGTCAAACAAACCGGGCAAACCTATGACGCGGTCTCCGACCCAGGGGTACAATCGGTTACTACGATTTATAATTACTACAAAAAATTCGGTTATAAAACCGAAATCATGGGCGCTAGTTTTCGCAATATTGGTGAAATCACCGAATTAGCCGGCTGTGACCTGTTGACCATTTCCCCCAAATTGTTGGATCAGCTCCGTTCCACCGAAGAGGAATTGGTGCGGAAGCTAGACCCCGCCAACTTGTCTCAAGACCCTGAGCGCATTGCCATGGACAAAGCCACCTTTGAGCGCATGCACCAGGCCGACCCCATGGCCTCCGAAAAACTGAGTGAAGGCATTTCCGGCTTTAGTAAAGCCTTGGAATCCCTGGAACTCTTGCTAGAAGAACGGCTAACCACCCTAGCGCAATCCCAGGGGCCCCAATGCACGGTGGAAGATGTCTTCTATGCCTACGACCTAGATGGGGATGGCTTCATTACCCGCGAAGAATGGACAGGCATTGATGCGGTCTTTGATGCCCTCGATGTTGATCATGATGGCAAAATCACCCCGGCGGAAATGGCTGCTGGACTCGGATCGCCCTTTCGGGTTGCGACTCCGGCCTAGGTGCGCTGGTCGGACTTAATGGTGCCGTCGTGGAACCAAATCGTGCGTTCGGTGTGTTTGGCCACGTCGGCTTCGTGGGTCACGAGGACAATGGTGATGCCGGTCTGGTGCAGTTGATCAAAGATTCCTAGGACTTCTTCGGTGGTATGGGAATCTAGGGCTCCCGTCGGCTCATCAGCCAATAGTAAGAGGGGTTGATTGACAATGGCTCTGGCGATCGCCACCCGTTGCTGTTGACCCCCGGAGAGTTGATTGGGTTTATTGTAGAGACGGTGTTCTAGCCCAACTCGAATTAAGGCCTCCGTGGCGCGTTGGCGGCGTTGGTCTACGGGAACATTGGCATAGACCATGGGCAACATCACGTTTTCCAGGGCAGACAGTTGATTGAGTAAATAAAATTGCTGGAAGACAAAGCCAATATTTTGATTGCGAATTTTGGCGAGTTCATCCTCTGTTAGGCCCGAAACATCTTGATTATTGAGGTAATAATGCCCGCTGGTGGGTCGGTCTAGACAGCCGATAATATTCATCATGGTGGATTTGCCTGAACCGGAGGCTCCCATGATGGCGCAGTAGTCTCCCCGCTCAATGGTTAGGTTCACCGCTGAGAGGGCGTAAACGGTGGCTTCGCCTGTGCCGTAGACCTTAGCAATGGATTCGAGACGAATGAGCGGCGATCGGTTGCTGGAAGAAGAGAGCGCGGGCAGAGCGAGGGAAGACAGGTCAGCCATGAAATCGCAAAAAACTTGAATTTAGGCCAATTGTAGCCGGAATCCGAAGGGGGATGCCGATGCAACGTTAAGCCCTAAATCACACAAGTTACAAAATTTCCCCTAGCCCTCCTCACTAAAGCTCCGGTTTGAAAGGGGGGAAACTGACAAGCTAAGAAAAAACGCCTAT
This sequence comes from Synechocystis sp., assembly GCA_041750255.1. Lineage (GTDB taxonomy): Bacteria > Cyanobacteriota > Cyanobacteriia > Cyanobacteriales > Microcystaceae > Synechocystis. The sequence continues at coordinate 24,565 of JBGSZT010000117.1, read as the reverse complement.
TTTGGGGGTTGAATGCCGCTAAAGCGTTGGTAGGCTGAGGGTGACTGGGCGGGAGCGGCTTCTGCCAGTGGATCCACAAAGGGAGGCGGAGCTGTTGCTTCGTTGGTAGGAGGGGCTGCCGGCTGTGGGGGTTGATTTGTAGGCGCGACTTGTGCCGCAGGCGATGAAACGAGTGGAATTTTAATTCCACAGGGAGCATCAAGGGAATAAACTCCTGATTTTACCTTTGTTAGATCAAGAGACTGATTATCATTGGTGACGATATAACAGTAACCTTGCCCAGCAGGAAAATAATTATCAAGATTGCGGGGGCCAGCTTGAGCAGGAATTGCTGAAACAACACCCAAAAGAATACTTGCAAAAACAATATGAGGGTTAATCATTATTAGTCTAACTAATTAGCTGAACCTAAATTGGGGGGAAGGTTTTCGTCTCCAATCTTGCGAATAATCGTCTCCCCATTCTGGACTAAACTGATGCCATCAGCCTGGATCGATTCCACAGCAACAATTTCATAGGGCTTGAGGGGGTCTCGTAAGCTGGTTCTAGACCTAACGCTTTGAGCAACGGGTTCATTAGCCGTTTGGATAATGGCAACGGGATATTCAGCAAAATCAATAATGCCATAGACTTTAACGCCTTCTGCCTCTTTTGTATTAGGTGGCGGGGGAGGCACTTCCTGAATAAACTTGCCACCAACAAGGACACCTTTTTGGCCATTTTTAATAGCCTTAACACCTTTCACAATAGGTTTTCCTTTTGTGCTGATTTTGCCTTTTTCTGTGGTTGATCCCGTTGTGGTGGTGGAAATTGGTTTTGGTCGCTCAGGAGCGTTGATGGGAGGAACCTTCATCAAACTGAAGGGATTAGTCCGTGTTTTTTGAACATCTGCTAATCTATCGGTCGGATCGGTGGAGGGAATCAGACCCACCGCAGAAATATCGGCACTAGAAATAGCCGGCGGAACAGGAGCTTGGTTGACGACAGGAGGAACGGGAGCCGGTGGTGGCGTGGCTTGACCGGCCCCAGGTGTCGGAGCTGCGGCTTGCTCTGGCTGTTCACCCGAACAACCGACCAGCACTAACAGCGGTAAAATGCTTAAAGAAATAACCAAAGACTTGAACATCGTCGCTCCTCACTAGAACATGACAACTCATGCACGCTGCTCCCATATTAGCAGAAAATGAGCTGGCTGGCAGTAGCAAATTAACACTATTTTTCACAGATTCTTCATGAATGTAAGTATGGCTCCTGACCCTCAACTCCTCGCCTACCAAGAGACGTTGATTTATCCGGAATTGCCCCTCGCAGTTTATCGGGAAGTTGCCGCTCACCTGCGCCAAGTCAATGGGGTAACTACCGAACTATTGCCCCAAACCGCCACAGAATTTGATTATGCCCAAAGCCAAGTCGGGGGACTGCGTTTCAGCCATCCGGCGGCTCTCTCGGAGCAGGAGAAACAACAGCTAGAGGCGATTATTAACTTCTATGCGCAACGTTACGGGCAACCCGAACGGCACTAAATTTTGTAGATGGCATTTTTACCCTCACCCTAAATCCCTCTCCCTATGTGGGAGAGGGACTTTTAAGTCAGCAATGCCAGACTTTACTCCCCTTCTCCCATAGCAGGAGAAGGGGCCGGGGGATGAGGGCAAAAAATAAACTGACCATCTGAGATGCGACCCCAATCATCAGAATTTTGATGGAACTACCGATTGAGGCGATCGCCATTCTCCTTGGAGGGTAAATCCAGCCCAAAAATAGGGAGAGGCAAAATTAGGGTCTTGCTTCAGGGCTTGCTGAGCCTCTTGGAGCGCCTGGGCGGGAGAGAGATTTTTTTGTAAAATCCCTTCGTAAAATTTGACCATTAATAATGATGTAGCCCGGTCGTCCACACTCCACAAACTGACTACCACACGGGCCGCCCCAGCATAGATAAAACCTCGGGTTAGACTAATCAAACCTTCCCCTTTCACCTCCTGACCTAACCCCGTTTCACAGGCACTGAGAACCACCAACTCCGCCGGTAAATTGAGGTTAAAAATATCGTAGAGGCGCAAAAACCCATTCACCGATCGCCCTTTTTGATCCAGCAATGACAGCACCAGCCCCGACAATTGCGGATTTTTGCTATTGAGTAAACCATGGGTAGCAAAATGCAAATAACGATATTGGCTCAATTGCTGATTTAGCAGTCGTTCCCGATTGGCCTCAAACCCCAATTCCGGTAGATTATTTTTGCCGCTGACCAGGGCCAAAATCTGCTCCGCTTCAGAGCGAGTAAAGGGCAGACGGTCGAACAAAACCCCCGATTCCCGCGCAGAACGGGCTAATTCTGGTGATAGGGGCTTGACGCGGAGAGGCGCGACCCCCTTGAGACGTTCATCATTGACACTAAAAACCGGGTCTGCAAACACCGCCAAGGATCGGGGTGCCAAGGGGCGATCTCGCAGAGAGCCGCTACGCGGTGCGCCAAGATCCCGACGCAGTTGGGCCAGCACCGAAGCGGAGGGCAGACTGATTAGTTCATGACCATCTACTAAATAACGCGGAGCTGTATTGGCCTCGGTCTTTTCAATCAGGGCCGAAAAGGGCAGGTATTGCAGGGCTCCATCCCCGATGATCGCCACCCGCTTTTTTAAGGCGATCGCCGGGGGAATGACCAAATTCCGTAGAGAGGCCCCCTGCTCTGTGGCCAAGGCCCGCCGAATGCGCTGGGTAGGCACCAAAAAAGACTCTCGAAATCCCTTCACCGCTTCGTTAATGGTCTGAGCCTTGGGTAGTTGATAACTCTGCAATGAATTGGATGTCACTACCCAGAGATAACTCCGATCCGGGCCTAGAGCATATTCTAAAAGCACCGTCTCGGCATCTAATAAGCCTTGAATTTGAGTCAGGGTTAGGGTCTGGGCTTGGGTTAATTGAGCGTAGCGGGGACTAACCCGACTGATTTTATCCAACAGTTGGCGATAGGTTTGCAGTAAACTGGCGATCTCCGTCTCGATCGCCGCTAGTTTTTTGGTATCAAAAGTATTACTACCAAAGAGTTGTAATCGTTGCTCTTCCAGCCGCCCCAATTGCTGTTGCAGAGCTGATTTTTGGGATAATAACTCCGCCGAAATGCCAGTACTTATTTGCCCAGGGCTTTGGGCCAACACATCCAATAAGGAACGAGCCTTAGAGCGTTCACTGACTGCGAGGGCCTTGGCATCCCAGCCTTGTTGGGGAAATTGACGATGCAATTGCATCAGGATGTCAATATAAAATTGATAGTAGTCTTGCTTAGAGGCCAAAAACGAGGTTTTAAGCTCTTGACTGTTGATATTGCCCCGCAAATCTTCAACGATCGCCAGGGCTTGTTCAATCTCTTGCTGGGCTTGGCGTAGGTTCCCCCGGCGGCCTTCTAGCACCGCTAGGCTATAGCGAGAAATAGCCTGCTTTGGGCGATCGCCCATGCTTTGACGCAGGGCCAAGGCTTGTTGATAATGGCTTTGAGCCTGGTCAAGATTCCCGCCTAAAAAATAAACATAGCCCAAATTATTGAGTGTACTCGCTTCTCCCCGGCGATCGCCGAGGGATTGCCACAGGGACAGGGCTTGCCCATAGGTGCGGCGGGCCAGCTCGCGTTTCCCTTGTTTGACGTAGATAAAGGCAAGGTTATTGAGACTCGTCGCTTTGCCCCTAGGGATTTCCGGCGCCGCATTTTTACCCCACTGGGCCAAGAGTTGATCCCATTGAGACAATGCCTGTTGACTAAGACGCAGAGCTTGAGCCAGGTCCTCTGATTCGAGGGAGACCTGGGCTAAATTTTCATACAATCCGGCGATCATGGCCTGATTGCCCAATCCTTCGGCCAGATTTAACGCTTTTTTGTAATATCGGCTAGATTGCTCCCAGTCCCCTAAATTAAAGTAAATCAGAGCAATTTCATTAATAACCGCGACTTCTCCTGATTTAAGCTTGGTTTCCTGCCAAATGCTCTGAGATTTGTCTAGGGTTCCTAGGGCATCTTGGTACTGTCCTAACCGAGATTGTAAACGGGCGATCGCCGTTAGGGTGGAGGCTTCTGTCTGGCGATCATCTAGGGATTGGGAAAGGGTCAATAGAGCCTGATAACAGCTCAGGGACTGGGGATAGTCCCCCAGGCGATCATACAGTAAACAGAGAAAATTACGAGTCACCGCCTCTTGGGGGCTATTTTTCAGCGTTTGCCAGAGAACTAAAGCATTTTCCCAGTCTTTTTGAGCCTGCAAAAATCCAGCCAACGTCCCGCTTTGATAGGCCTTGAGTCCTGCGGTGAAGGCAGAAGTAGCCGATGCCGTGGCATTTTGACGGATCTCTGGTGGTGCAGTGACTTGAGCGACGAGGGGAGCAAAAAAAGGAAAAAACATCAGCCATCTAGGTCAAAATATCACTGCCAATCAAGCGCTGATAACGGTCTGCAAGTTCCCCTTGCAATAACGGAAACTCAGCCAAACTAGGGTCTTCGTTGATCAACATTTCCGCCGCTTGTCGAGCCAAGAGTAACACGTCTTGATCTTCCACTAGGCTGGCTAGGGCAAAATCTGGCAAGCCCGACTGACGAGTGCCCAATACCTGCCCCGGCCCCCGCAGGCGTAGATCCATCTCGGAAATAAAAAAGCCATCCTGGGATTGCTCTAGGACCGCCAAGCGTTGGCGAGAATCAGGCGTTTTACTATTGCTCATCAATAAACAGTGAGAACGATGGGCTCCACGACCGACCCGCCCCCGCAGTTGATGCAGTTGAGATAGTCCAAAGCGTTCTGCATTTTCGATCAACATCACCGTGGCATTGGGCACATCCACCCCGACCTCGATCACGGTGGTGGAAACGATAATTTGAGTCTGGTGGTCTCGAAAAGCACTCAGGGCCGCGTCTTTTTCCGCTGAGGCCATGCGTCCGTGGAGTAGCCCCAGGCAGAAATCAGGAAAAATAACCTCTGACAGTCGTTGATGTTCTTCCACCGCGGCCTTCATGTCCACTTTTTCGGATTCTTCGATCACCGGAAAAATAATATAAACTTGGCGACCTTGGGCCACTTCACGCCGGATCAGGTCGTAGGCCCGTTGGCGTTCTTTATTGGTCAAAACCATGGTTTGGATCGGTTGACGACCAGGGGGGAGTTCATCAATTTGGCTCACATCCAAGTCTCCGTGCAGGGTTAGGGCCATGGTGCGTGGGATGGGGGTGGCGGTCATGGTCAAGACGTGGGGAGAATCGCCCTTGGCCAATAATCTGGCCCGTTGCTGAACCCCAAAGCGGTGCTGTTCATCAATCACGACTAGACCAAGGCGATTGAAGTTGACCGTGTCTTGAATCAGGGCATGGGTTCCCACCAAAAGCGGTAATTCTCCGGTTTCGAGTTGACGATGAATTTGCCGACGCTTGGCGGTTTTGGTGGAGCCGGTGAGTAATTCCACGGGGAGATAGAGTAGATTAAACCAACTCACTAATTTTCGGTAATGTTGCTCGGCCAAAACTTCGGTGGGGGCCATTAATGCCGCTTGGTAGCCCGATTGCAGGGCCGCAAGGATAGCAAAGACTCCCACGACAGTCTTGCCAGAGCCGACATCTCCCTGGACGAGGCGATTCATGGGGGTGTCCGATTCTAGGTCAGCTAAAATTTCCTGCACAACCCGCTGTTGGGCTTGGGTGAGAGCAAAGGGCAGGATGCTCGAGAATTTTTCGATCAGTTCACCCTGGGGACTGAGAATAACGCTTTTTTCAGTGCTTTTTTGCTGGTAGCGCCGTTGCAAAAAGCTAAGTTGTAGGTAAAAGAATTCATCAAAAATGAGTCGTCGTCTCGCGGGGCCGATGGCTTCGGGAGTTTCAGGAAAGTGGATATTGGCGATCGCCGTTTTCAGGTCAATTAATTCATAGTTTTTTTGAATCTCGGCGGGGAGCGGGTCTTTGAGTGGGGGCAGGGCACCAAGACAAACCAGCGCTGTGCGTCGTAGCGTATCCGCCGCCACCCCTTCGGTTAAGGGATACACCGGCAGGACTCGACCCACGCCCATAGATGCAATACCTGAGCCGCTACTATCTAAAATCTCAATGTCTGGAGTATCGAGCGTTAATCCATACTTATTCGCTTTGACCAGTCCCGAGGCCGCAATCATGGTTCCGGGAGGGTAACGCCGCTTCATGCTCTCCTGCCAACCCTTATTGGCAAAGCGTTGTCCGGCATAAAAACGACTCAGTTTAATTTTGCCGCTCTGGTCTTGGATCTGGACTTCAAAAATATTCAGACGTTGGTTTTTGGGGCTGGTAAAGCAATTACTGCGAAGGACTCGCCCGACGAGGGTAACGGTTTCTCCGGGGGTTAAATCGGCGATCGCCACTTGTTTGGTGTAATTGATATGGTCGCGGGGAAAATAAAACAGGACATCCCGCACGGTATGCAGATTTAATAAACTCAAATTTTTAGCCCCGCCCTTACCCAGCCCTTCGATCTCCGCCAAGGGGGTAGCCAGGGATAGGCCGTAGGGGCCCGGGGTTTGCAGAACCTTTGTTTTGGGAGTCGCCGTGACCGGGCGTTCCAAATTTTGACGCAACGCCAACAAAAAACGACGGGTTTCCGCCACTAGCCCCTGGCGTTGGGCCAGGTCAGATTGGGGATAATCACGAAACTCCTGGGCCAGGCTCTGCCATTTTTGCTGGAGCTCCGGCGGTGTGACCGAGGGGAGCGCATCGCTCAGGCTGAGGTGCAAAAACTGACTAAATCGCTGTTCTTTACCCTGAAGGTCGCTAAAGCCCCGCTCCGCTTCCACAGAGAGGGCTTTTTGTAAACGGAGCCAATCCGGTAGGGGTTTTTCGCTCACAGAGTTTCAGGAAATATGCTTCAAGCCAAGCGACTAATTACCGTTTCAAGTATAGCCATTGCCTGATTGATTTCCGCTTCGGTGACAATCAAGGGCGGCACAAATCGGAGCACCTTGGGACCTGCGGGAGCCAACAAAAGTCCCTCCTGCATCACCGCTTTAACTAGGTCGATGGAGGTTAGGGGGTTGTCGTCGCGGATTTCCAGCCCATTGATCAATCCCCAGCCCCGCACCTCCGTAAATAAGGCGGGATAGCGGTCTACTAATCCTTGGAGTTGCTGGCGCAGTTGTTCACCCCGAGCCTGGACATTGGCTAAGATATGATCCTCTTCAAGGGTATTCAGCACCGTCAAGGCCGAAGCACAGACAAAGGGATTGCCCCCAAAGGTACTAGCATGATTACCCGGCTCAAAGACATCGCAGAATTTTTTGCACATCATGGCACCAATGGGAATGCCCCCGGCTAGCCCCTTGGCGCTAGTGAAAATATCCGGCTCAACTCCCAATTGTTCATAACCCCAAAGGGTTCCAGTGCGTCCGACCCCAACTTGCACTTCATCAAACACCAACAAAATATCGTTTTGGTCACAAATATCCCGCAATCGTTGAAAATAATGGCGATCGCCAGGACGGACTCCCCCTTCTCCCTGTAAGGGCTCCAACATAATAGCGGCCACTCGACTATTGCCCTCATCGAGGTCCGTAATCGCATCCTCGATCGCCGTAATATCGTTGTAGGGAACATAGGCAAACCCCGGCACCAGAGGATTAAAGTGTTGTTGATATTTCGGCTGTCCCGTCGCGGTAATCGTGGCTAGGGTACGACCATGGAAGCTGGCCTTCGCCGTGAGAATCACCGGCTGTTCTAGGAAATCCAAAACGGTATGGGCATATTTACGCACCAGTTTAATCGCCGCTTCGTTGGCTTCTGCCCCAGAATTACAGAAAAAAACGCGATCTGCGCAGGAATGCTCGACAATCCAACGGGCTAATTCCCCCTGCTCAGGAATGTAGTAGAGATTAGAAACATGATGGAGTTTTTGAATTTGTTCGCTGACCGTCTTAACCAGGGCGGGGTGGTTGTAACCCAAGGTACAGGTGGCAATGCCAGCCACAAAATCAAGATAGGATTTGCCCTCGGTATCCCAAAGCCGACAGCCGTCCCCCCGTTCAATGGCAATGGGAAATCGTCCGTAGGTGTTCATCACATAGGCATCAAAGTCGTCGCGGCTAAAGGCAGAGCTAGACATGATGACAGGGGTCTCGGCAAGGGTGGAATTACTCACGGGGGTTGCTCCTAAGCAATAGATCAAAAATGGCGAACGTTAAAAATTGAGTTTATCTAAAAATATTTCTTGATTTTAGAGCGAGTTCTTGCGCTTCGGACGGCTGCAAGAGGGTAATCTTGCCCCAAGAAGTCAGGAAAACATAGCAAAGTGCGTCAACCCGTAGCCTCGAAGACCGGGCAATGGCCTTCCGGCGTGACCCGAAATCCCGCCAAGGGAGAACTAGGGCTCCAGCATCGTTGTTGGCGATAGTGGCGACAATTTTGGCAACAATCAAGATCATTGAGGCGATTTTCCAAGTTGCGGTGTTTGAGCAGTTCCCGTTGAGAGATGCCACGCAATAGCAACTCCTCTCCCTGCCAACGGGCTTCGACTAGCCCGGTATCGGCAAAGGCTTGCCAGCGGGGGTCTTGGCTAATGCTGTCTTCAAAACTAAGGTGAATCTGGGTATTTTGCTCACTCACTTCCCCCTCATAGACCACCGGAGTTGGGGTCGGAGGATGGATGTAGTTTTCGCCTAGGGGCAGGTCTAGACGTTTGCCGGGGTTGGGGGCGTGCAATTGGTAGCGACTTTGCAGTTCCTCTAAACTAATTAGACTGCTGATATCCCCCGCAGAGCCGTGGACAAAAATAATATGCTGGGGGCGCAAGTTGTGGATCAGTTGGGTGGTATTGCGACCATCGCTATGATCCGCCAGGGTGTAGGGAATGACCTCTACATTAGTCAGGGCTCGAAGTGTTTCCCAGTCTGGAGCAGTGTTTTTGTGAAATTCGCATATGTCCTCACAGGCTAACACGGCCCAATGAATCTGGGGGCTAGACTTCAGTATATTAGACCACTCTTCCCCTACAACAATGACCGGGCGATCGCCAAAGTGGATCAAATCCTTGCTATGGAGGGGGCGCAGACGGGGATAAACACGGTCATCCCAAAACAGCGGTTGATGTTTGGCGAAATTTTGTACCGCCAGGGGTAAAGACGGTAATAATTCGTTGTAAAGGTCACAGACCCTAGCTAGACTTTCCCCTGCCCATAAATCCACGTTGCGGCCGGTAAATTGATGGTGGGAGCGTAAAAGTTTAAGAATTTCTTGCCCCAGACCGATCGCCGGCGTGGGAATCAGAACAGACTGCCCTTGACTGAGGGCTTGATCAATAATTTGAACGAGGTGTTTTTCCTGCTGACGACGATGGGGCAAGCGACGCGCCCCCAGGCTACTTTCGCTAATCAAAATATCCGGTGCCAAGCCCCGCAGGGTTTCCAGGGAAAGTCCTTCCACCAGTTGCAAATGCGAGAGGGAAAAGTCGCCGGTGTAAAGGATGCGATAGGTGCGCTCTTGACTGTGGTAGGTGAGGAGAGTCAGGGCGGCCCCCGGTAGATGTCCCGCCGGAATCAGTTCTAGGTCTAAATTTTCAGCCAGGGCCAACGGTGATCGCCAGGCTAGGGGCCGACAAAACTCTAGCCCTAATAAACGAGCTGTCACCTCACTGGCATAGACAGGAATCTCTGGCCAATGCCGATGAAAGGACTCCAGCCCCCGGCTATGGTCATGGTGGGCATGGCTACAGACCACCCCTTGGAGCGATGGGCCAACGCAGGACTGGAGGGGAGTCACATCCTCTAAACCGCAATCGAGCAAAACCCCATGGGGACCCAGGTTAACGTTTAAGCAAACGCCTTCTTGCCCGTGGCCCACGGCGAAGGGAAAACAAGAGAGCAGAGAACCGGAGGATGTAGAACTAGAGCGGCGTTTAACCATGGCATCGGGCTAGCGGGTTAGTGGGCAGAGCCATTGCCATCATAATTATCGCTGTCGTAATAGCCATTTTTTGTCCCGAAAAAAAGCGCCGAGACAATGAAAAGTCCGGTTAAAATTACCAATACTAATTTGACATCCATTTTTAATCTTCCATAAATCAGGGCTAGTTTAGATACTAGCAGGTCTGCTAATTTCAGACATCTAACGTCAAGCATCAGGCTTTAGGTTAATACTCACTTTGGCTCGATAGAGTAGGGTGTCTCCCCGGCGATAGCCCACGTAGCGCACCACGACGGCAGTCCCAGACGCGATTTCGTCATCTTGATAGTCCAGGGGTTGGTGCCATTGCGGGTCGTAGGTCACAATCTCTCCCACGGCGGCGATCGCCTCCACCTGCCATTGTTGTAATAAATTGGCGATCGGACGCACCAGGGGCAATAGTTTGAGCGCCGGCCATTGGGGATTTTTTTGAGCAACGGCGGCGGCGGTGGGCCATTGCAATAACCAGGGCTCTAGGCTAGCCACAACCTCCTGTTGAAACCGTCGTTGGAGACTATTTTCTTGGTCTTGGAGCTGCTGTTGTAGACGCTGATATTCCTGCTGAAGTAGAGCGAGTTGTTGATCTGTATTAGTGGTTTGAGGTCTAGCGGCGATTGGTATAGGGCCTAGGGCGGTTACCAACTCTTCTAAGGATAGATTTAAGGCGATCGCCAATTTGAGCAGAACCTCCACGGGCATTTTGCTCAAAAGACCGTACTGAATCCGGGCCAGTTGCCAGGAAGAAAGCCCGGAAACGTCGGCTAACTGGGCGAGATCAGCAATGTTAGCATTTTGCATCAGCGTGGCTAATGCCTGAGAATAGGGGGCGGTGGGCATGGTGGATGGGGTGATAATAAAAGCGTTATCTGGTTTCTCCAACTATCATTGTTCAACCAGTACACAAACTAGATTTTCAGTCTAAATTAAACTAATTCCATGACTATTTTAATCGTTGAGGATGACCCAGAAATTGCAACCTTAATTCAAACAAGTTTGGAGCGAGAGTTATTTGTGTGTCATCTGGCCAGGGATGGATTGCAGGCATTGCGGAGTTTTCAAGACCATCAGCCAGACCTAATCATTTTAGATTTAATGTTGCCCCATCTAGATGGGCTAGAAGTTTGTACGAGAATTCGTCAAAACAAGACAGGAAAAGACCCCTATATTTTGATGCTAACGGCGAAAGGGGAGGAATTAGACCGGATTATTGGGCTTTCCACCGGCGCGGATGACTATTTAGTCAAACCCTTTAGCCCTAGGGAATTGGTGGCTAGGGTCCGGGCGCTCTTGCGGCGGAGTTTACGTCTGGGGGATGTGCCCAGTTCTCAGTTTTACCAAACGCCTCATTTTCACCTCGATCTTGACCAACACATCGCAACTCAATTAATGGCGAAAGATGCTGAGCGAATTTTGGATTTAACCACCCTAGAATTCAATTTATTCGCTACCTTTATCAGTTATCCGGGGCGCGTTTGGAGCCGTACTCAACTCATCGACAAACTTTGGGGGAATGACTTTTTTGGGGATGACCGAGTGGTGGATACCCATATTCGGCGTTTACGGAAGAAAATTGAACCCGATCCGGCGAATCCAGTTTTTATCAAAACCGTGATTGGCTTGGGCTATAAGTTTGAAGATAGTGGGGGAAAGGTGGACTAAAGCGGGTCGAGCAGGTCAAAAATGCCGATCTTCAAGCTTTCAATTTGACTCAGTGGCGCAACTCCCATCGGACAAGAAATATTGCACATTTTACAGCCGTTACAGCCCCAGACCCCCTGGGTGCCCTGACTTTGGTGCTGTAGGCGAGGGGCGGTGCCCTGATCGCGGGAATCTAAAATAAACCGTTGCACTTTCGCCAGGGCGTGGGGCCCGACAAAGTTTTTGTTTTTACCCTTGGCATCGCAATCCGAATAACAGGCGGCGCAGAGAATACAGTTAGCCGTTTGGGTTAGGGCTTGGCGTTCCTGGGGCGATTGCAAAGACTCGCCGACGGTCGCGGTCGCTTTAGATCTGAGCAAATAGGGCTGAATCGCGTCTAAATCGTCCCAAAAGGCGGTCATATCCACCACCAAATCTTTGAGCACCGGCAGATTGCCCAGGGGTTGTAGGCACAGTTCCTGCTGATGCCCCTGCCCGCTGGCATCCAGCCAATCAAAAATACTCTGGATGCTTTCTTTACAGGCTAAAAAGGGACGATTATTAATCCTGAGGGCGCAACTGCCACAAATGGCGTTACGACAGTTCTTGCGATGGGCTAAGCTGCCGTCTTGCTCCCATTTAATGCGATTTAAGCAATCTAGAATGGTGGTTTGGGGGTCTACGTCTAGGTGGTAGGACTGGGGGATGGGAGTACTTTGTCCCTGTTGTCGAAAAATGGTGAAGGTGACGTTCATGATGGGCGATCGCCGGAAAATAAATGAGTCAAAATCTAGCCTAGCGGCTTTGATCGTCGCCCAGCAGAAAGTTAATCAACGATTGATGCTGTTGCATTGCTTCGGCGGAGTAGTCCAAAAGATAGGTGCTGTCGAGAAATAAGGATAGATCAAAATGACTGGCAGCACCTAGCCCCTGGAGCAGAGGAGAGCCGCCGAAATAATCGGCGATCGCCGCTGTGGTCTGGGGATTTAATAATATGGTACGAGCACGGCGTACTTTTTCCACCAGGGGCCAGGGGTCTTCTAACCATAAATGTAGGCGATCGGGCGCCATCTGATTGACCCAATCGATGCTTTCACTCCAATGATCCGAGACTAGAATCACCGCTAAATGGGCGATCGCCTTTTCTGTACTTAAAGCCAAAGGATGGTCTTGGCAATATTGACTCAGCCATTGTTGAACACCATGGGCAAGGGCCCTATTGGTAGTCATTAGTACCTGGGCCATGCTGGGATTCTGCTCCGCCTGGGTGATCAGCTCCAGGGCCAACTGCGACACCGAGGCGGTGCTATCCGCCACCATCATCACATCGGTCTGGGCCAAGGGTTGGTCAGTTTTGACCCAAGCACTGAGTAATTGCTTGGCCAGCGTGACTTCGCTGTCACCGAGGCCTGTGATCACCTCCACCGGGGCAATGGATGCGGTTCCATAGGTTAAAGCGGCGATCGCCTGGGGCCCCTTCAGGCAATAAATTTCCTCAATGCCTGCCTCTTGGGCCGCCACTAAAATATCGGCAGTGATTTGGCTAATATCCTCCGCGGCAACCACTAAAACCACCTGGGCAACCTGGGCGACCCGAGCGGCCCTAGCTTGACGGAGGAGTTGACTCAGGCTAGAGCCCGTCACCGAGAGATAAATGGCAGCTCGTTGCACCGGAGCATAGCGCTTCCCCACCGTGACACCATTCTCCCAAAACTTAACCTGGGAACGAATCAGTTGACTTTGATAGTAGCGGTCTAGAGCTCGGCCCGCTCCTTGAATCGCCTTGAGCCGGTCTTGGGAAATTTGCTGATAGGCAACATCTAATTCTGAACCATCGACCCGAAAACGAGATAACCCCAAGGCAATATCTCCGTCCCGACGCACCTGCTGGATCAGCTCTCGGACTCGTTCTGTGACGTGAGGGAGGTCTTGTTTTGAGGTGCGGTATTTTAGACGGTTCAACTCCTGGATTGCTTCGCTCGGTTGAGTAATGATTCGCAGTAGGTCGCCCATAATCCAACCATCATCGTTGTCGGAAAGATGAACATCTAGCTTAGCGCGCATTCCGGGGAACCGTGGCTGAACCCAGCTCAGATCGCAGTAGAGCCGAAACCTAAGCTTGTTTTGCCGCCGTAATCCAGGATTTGAGGGTGGCCGTCACCTCCGTCAGGGCTAATAATTGCGCTTCCTTCGTCGCCCGTTGTACCACTTCCACTTGACCATCCTTGAGGGATTTGCCGGTGACAATGCGATAGGGAATCCCAATCAGATCAGCATCCTTAAATTTGACCCCAGCCCTTTCGTTGCGGTCGTCTAAGACCACATCAATCCCCGCGGTTTGCAATTCTTGATGCAGGGTTTCCGCCGCTTCGACTTGCAATGGATCACTGACATTGGGAATCACCACTACCACTTCGTAGGGGGCGATCGCCACGGGCCAAATAATGCCATCTTTGTCGTAACTTTGCTCTACCGCAGACTGGGCCAAGCGAGAAACACCAATACCGTAACAGCCCATCACCAGGGGCATATCCTCGCCCTGCTCGTTGGTAAAAGTAGCGCCCAGGGCTTGGGAATACTTGGTGCCTAGCTGAAAAATATGCCCGACTTCAATGCCCCGAGCACTTTCTAGGTGTTGGGATGGGTCATGGATGGCCTGATCGCCGCTTTGGGCCGAGCGAATATCCACAACCAAGGCAGGTAAGGCTAAATCCTGACCCCAATTGGCTCCCAGCCGGTGATGACCCTTTGCATTGGCTCCTGTGACAAAGTTTGTTAAGTCGACCACCGTTTGATCCGCGATCCGTAGGAATTGGGGAGCAGAGAACCCGGATTTGTACTTGCCAAATTTAAATGACAAATCATCTAACTTAGACTGACTCTGCCGCTTAATGTAATTCTCAATACCTTCTTTGGTATTAATTCCTTGGTTAATTAAGTCATTGGCAGTTTCATTACCAAAAATGTATTTAAGTATTTTGTCACTTAATATTGACGGAATTGTATTAATGTGGTCATCGGCTAAATCTGGGCCCAGATAGCCCAAGGGCAGGGGCTTGACCGTCCATTTTTGCTGAGCCGCTTCATCGGGGACTGTTAACGCTAGTACGGAAGTTGCCTCGTAATTTCTCGCTAGTTTAGATAACTCGTTGGTTAATTTCACCTCATTAACCGCTTGATCGGCGCGAATACTGACTAATACCAGCACTGTTTTCCCAGTATTAAAAACCGCTGTGTAGAGTACGTTTTTTACGATATTGGTCGCAGAACATTTTAAGAATATCACCAGACTTTCAATGGTCGAGCAATTTGGGGTAGCCCGTTTCTCGTAGCTCATAAAAGGAGACGGCACCGCCTCCGCTGGCAAGGAAACCGCTTTTTCGACATTAGCCGCGTATTTGCCATCTTCCGTATAGAGAACCTGGTCTTCTCCGGCATCCGCCAATACCATAAATTCCTGGGAACCCGACCCGCCGATCGCCCCCGAATCCGCATCCACGCCCCGAAAGGCCAAACCACAACGGCGCAGAATATTACAATAGGCCTGATCCATGCGAGCGTAGGTTTCCTTGAGGCTAGCCTCATCGGCATGGAAGGAATAGGCATCTTTCATAATGAATTCCCGGCCCCGCATCAAACCAAAGCGAGGACGAATTTCATCCCGAAATTTAGTTTGAATTTGGTAAAGATTCACCGGCAATTGTCGATAGGAACGGATCATATCCTTGGCGATCGCCGTAATGATTTCTTCGTGGGTGGGGCCAAGACCCAGTTCTCGCTCCTGGCGATCAGTTAGCGCAAACATAATCCCCTCGGCTTGGGTATAGGTATCCCAGCGCCCCGACTCACGCCACAACTCCGCCGGTTGTAGTTGGGGCAATAGACATTCTTGAGCACCGGTGGCATTCATTTCAGCCCGGACAATTTCAGATACTTTTTGCAGAACTCGCCACATCAACGGCAAGTAGGCATAGATACCACTGCCAATGCGACGAATATAGCCCGCTCTTACTAATAATTTATGACTAGGAATTTCCGCATCAGCGGGGTCATCTCGGAGGGTAACGAGGAGCATCTGAGAAAATCGCATAGCCTAGATCCTTGCGGGTAATGAGCCATTATTATCCCACGCTACGCCCTGGATGGAGACAAGACAGAGCAAAAAAATCTAGGACTTTAAGACTCGTTGACGACTATGAACTTTTGTCTTGTTGTTGATTTCGGGTAAGCTCTTGCTACGATAAAAAGATGACCTGCTTTTGCCAAAAGAGACTTAAACTCCGAATTCCGAAAATTTTACCGAAATCGCCGTGAAGTCTCCGCTCTTGATCCGTGGGAGCGCGTCCAAAAACATTTATATTTCCATTGTGTCAAACGGTGTCTATGGCAACTCTTAACCCCCAGTCTGCAAAAACCCACGTCAATGTAATGGAAGCCCTGGTTTACAAGGAAATCGAAAAACAGCTAAAATTCTACCCCAAAAATCTGAAATCTTATTTCAATGAAGTGGAAGTTGCAACCCATGCCCTTAACCGACTTCCTCCCCTCTATGCCTCTAGCCTTTCAGGTCAAAAACAACAAGAGCGCCTAGGACAACAGAAGCACAAAGAAGAAATTGTTTCCGCCGTTCGTCGGGCGATCGCCGCTGTCGAGAGAGATCCACTCCGCAACTCCACCCCGATCGTCTCTGAAATGGAAATGCAATACGAAGAGGCACTACAAACCCTGAAGGCTATTCAAGAAATCCTTGACACCAACGGATTGTTGGATTATGTAGGACAAGAACTGAACTGGGAAAATTGCACTAGAGTCCTGCAAAAAGCTTTTCAAAAAGTCATGTCTTCCTCATCATCTCGCTCAGCCTCTTCCCGGATTTCTTCATCTCGACCCTCTCCCACTCCGCCCCCCTTACCCGCCAACCCCCGCGCCAAAGTCAATGATGCTACTTTGTGGTAACTTTAACGGTCTCCGAGCATCTGAATTATCCGAAGCAATCTCTTTTCCTTACCTGTGAATTTTAGCTTTCATTGTCAAGCCACCTGTTCTCATACCCACGCTAGAGCAGGAACCTTTGTCACGCCCCACGGCATCGTCGAAACCCCCCGGTTTATGCCCGTCGGCACCCTAGCCACCGTCAAGGGCATTACTCCCGCTCAACTTGCCACAACCGGAGCGCAGATGGTGTTGTCCAATACCTATCACCTGCATCTGCAACCAGGAGAAGGGATTGTGGAGCGAGCTGGAGGTCTACACCGATTTATGGGCTGGTCGGGGCCGATGCTGACGGATTCCGGTGGATTTCAGGTTTTTAGCTTAAGTGAATTACGCACCATTCGAGAGGCCGGGGTTATTTTCCGATCGCCGAAGGATGGCCGTCTCATTGATATGACTCCAGAGCGGTCGATTCAAATTCAAAATGCCCTGGGAGCCGATGTGATCATGGCCTTTGATGAATGTCCACCGGGTCAGGCGAGTCGAGAGGTGGTGGAAGCGGCCACCCATAGAACCTATCGCTGGTTAGAGCGATGCATTGCGGCCCATGCCCGCCCCCAGGATCAAGCTCTCTTTGGCATTGTCCAGGGGGGAACCTTTTTAGATTTGCGGGTTCAAGCGGTGCAAGATTTGATTCGGCTGGATTTGCCGGGCTATGCCATCGGTGGGGTCAGTGTAGGAGAAGCCCCGGAATTAATTCATCAGGTCGTCAAGACAACGGCGCCTTTGTTACCGGCAGAGAAACCCCGCTACTTGATGGGAGTCGGTACCTATCGGGAAATGATGGTGGCGATCGCCGCTGGCATTGATTTATTTGATTGTGTGATTCCGACTCGGCTGGGACGACACGGGACAGCTTTGGTAGAGGGTGAACGCTGGAACCTCAAAAATGCTCCTTTTCGAGAGGATTATCGCCCCTTAGATGCAACCTGTCCCTGTTATACTTGCCAAACCTTTAGCCGCGCCTATTTAAACCATTTAGTCCGCTCTCGAGAAATGTTGGGCTATATATTACTGTCTTTGCATAATATTACTGAGCTAGTATGCTTTACCCAGAGGATTCGAGAGGCAATCCTTGGCGATCGCCTAGAGGCTGAGTTTGGGCATTGGCTCCTTTGATAAAAAAATTTGGGCTTACCTGAGACTTTGCAAAACACTGTCATTGCGATTAATCTAGGGAAGAAATTGTCTGTGTTGAGTGTGAGGAGTCTTCAAAGCCATGATCCCATCTATTCCCAGGCTCTGCCGTGCCCTACGCTGTCGTCCTGCCCTGCTCGTGAAAATGACCGCCGCCCTGGTTTTAGGGTCGGCAATTTCGGCCCAAGCTCTAGACCTGCGGGTTGCTATTCAAAAAGGGGTAAGTCGGGTGAAGGTGGGAAGCTCTACGGCGGCGATCATTAAAGATGGTCAGGGAAAGACCCTGGGTAGCTTGGAGCCTTTGGTTCCCCTAGAGGCTCAATCTCTGGGGCGCAATGTCTCCCTGGGCCAATGGAATGCTTCCCAGATTACCATCGAACCCAGCAAAGATGGGGTGGTCTGGATTGGCGATCGTTGGTATCGCGGGCGAGTCCGCCTCTTTCGCCACGGGTCTGGGGTAACGGCCATTAATCAAGTTAATCTTGAGGAATATCTCTACAGTGTCGTTGGCTCCGAAGCCATCCCCACCTGGCCATTAGAAGCTCTCAAGGCCCAAGCCGTCGCTGCCCGCACCTATGCCATCTACAAAAGCAAGCGTGAAAGCAATCAGTATTACGACCTAGATACCACCACCGCTACCCAGGTCTATAAAGGCTTAAATAATGAATATGTAAGCACAGTAGATGCTGTGAAGCAAACCCAGGGTCAGGTGATGACCTATCAAGGTAAGGTGATTTTAGCGGCTTTCCATGCGGCATCCGGTGGGCACACCGAAAATGTCGAAGACGTCTGGACCTCGCCCTTGCCCTACTTGAGGGGCGTTGTGGACTACGATCAAGATTCCCCCGTTTATCAATGGAATCGAAGCTTTAGCGTGGGGGATTTGAGTCGTCAATTTGGTGGCATTGGCACGGTTCATTCCCTCCTGCCGGTGAAAACAACCCCCCAGGGTCGCGTGGTAACCCTGCGAGTGGTGGGGAGCCAGGGGAGCAAAAATTTGCCTGGCTCAAAAATCAGAGAAGTGCTCAAGTTACGCAGTACCCGCTTTGATGTTGCTCAAGCCAATGGGGTTTTTTCGATCCTAGGGCGGGGTTCGGGTCATGGCATCGGCCTGAGTCAATGGGGGGCCTATGGCCTTGCTCAGCAGGGTGTTCCCTATAGTCGAATTCTGTCCCACTATTACCAAAATGCCGCTCTAACTCGTCTCAACTAGACTATCTGCTGGGGACTAGGGGGTAGGGCAGGCGGAAATCTCTGGGCCGCTTGCCTGTTTTCGCTTTTCTATTCGGCGATCGCCATGTAAGCCTAGATCTTCGCCTATACTATAATAATTCATTGCTTTTTACTGTTTCACCATTTTCCCATCGCCCTATGAAAAGTGCCTTCCTGCAACGCCTCCACCATCCCGATCGCCCGGTATTGGTCTTTGATGGCGCCATGGGCACAAACTTACAGGTACAAGATTTAACCGCCGAAGATTTTGGCGGACCGGAGTATGAAGGCTGTAATGAATATTTAGTTCATACCAAGCCAGAGGCGGTAGCGACGGTTCATCGGGCTTTTTTTGAAGCCGGGGCCGATGTGGTGGAAACCGATACCTTTGGCGGCACCTCCATTGTTTTAGCGGAGTATGACCTTGGCGATCAGGCCTATTATCTCAATAAACGCGCAGCGGAATTAGCAAAAGACGTAGCGGCGGAATTTTCGACTCCCGAAAAACCTCGGTTTGTAGCGGGTTCCATTGGCCCCGGCACCAAACTGCCCACCCTGGGCCACATAGACTACGACAGCCTCAAGGATGCCTACGTCGAACAGGTGCAGGGGCTCTATGACGGTGGGGTGGATTTGCTTCTGGTGGAAACCTGCCAGGACGTCTTGCAGATCAAGGCCGCCTTGAATGCCATCGAAGAAGTTTATGCCGAAAAAGGGAACCGACTGCCGATTATGGTTTCTGTCACCATGGAAGTGATGGGGACGATGCTGGTGGGGACAGAAATTGGGGCCGCGCTAGCCATTTTGGAACCTTACAAGATTGATATTTTGGGACTCAACTGTGCCACGGGGCCCGACCAAATGAAGGAACACATCAAATATTTGTCGGAGCATTCCCCCTTCATTGTCTCCTGTGTCCCCAATGCCGGTTTGCCGGAAAACGTCGGTGGGCAAGCCTTTTATCGCCTCACTCCCGTCGAGTTGCAAATGGCCCTGATGCACTTCATCGAAGACCTGGGCGTACAAATTATCGGCGGTTGTTGTGGTACTCGTCCGGATCACATCAAGGCCCTAGCCGATATTGCCCAGACCTTGACCCCCAAGGAACGCCATCCCCACTACGAACCCAGTGCCGCGTCTATCTACAGCACCCAGCCCTATATTCAAGAAAATTCGTTTTTGATTGTGGGGGAACGCCTCAATGCCAGTGGTTCCAAGAAGTGCCGGGATTTACTCAATGCCGAAGATTGGGACAGTTTGGTTTCCCTCGCCAAGTCTCAAGTCCGAGAAGGCGCTCATATTTTGGATGTGAATGTGGACTATGTGGGGCGGGATGGCGTGCGGGATATGCACGAATTAGCTTCTCGTTTGGTTAATAATGTCACTCTGCCCTTGATGCTCGATTCCACCGAATGGCAAAAAATGGAAGCCGGGCTAAAGGTGGCAGGTGGTAAATGTATTCTCAATTCCACCAACTACGAAGATGGGGAAGAACGTTTTTATAAATTGCTCGATATTGCCAAGCAGTACGGAGCGGCGATTGTGATTGGTACCATCGACGAAGAGGGCATGGGACGCACCGCCGAGAAAAAATTTGAAATTGCTAAACGTGCCTACAATGCGGCGATCGCCTATGGCATCCACCCCGAAGAAATCTTTTTTGACCCCTTGGCCTTGCCCATTTCCACCGGCATCGAAGAGGACCGCGAGAACGGCAAAGCCACAATAGAAGCGATTCGACGCATCCGCCAGGAACTCCCCGGTTGTCATGTGCTGTTGGGGGTTTCTAATGTCTCCTTTGGTCTTAATCCGGTGGCCCGTCAGGTGCTCAACTCCATCTTTTTGCACGAATGTATGGCGGTGGGCTTAGATGCGGCGATCGTGAGTCCCAATAAGATTTTACCCCTCGCTAAAATTGACCCCGACCAGCAACAGGTTTGTCGAGATTTAATTTATGACCAGCGTCGCTTTGATGGCGAGGTTTGTACCTACGACCCCTTAACTCAATTAACTACTTTATTTGAAGGTAAAACAACCAAACGAGATAAATCCAATGATGCTAATTTACCCGTCGAAAAACGGCTGACCCAACATATTATTGATGGCGAACGATTAGGCTTAGAAGAGGCCTTAAAGGAAGCGCTTGCGAGTCATCCGCCCCTGGATATTATTAATATTTTCTTGCTGGATGGCATGAAAGTCGTGGGGGAACTCTTTGGCTCTGGGCAAATGCAATTGCCCTTTGTGTTGCAATCGGCCCAAACCATGAAAGCAGCGGTGGCCTTCCTCGAACCCTACATGGAAAAATCAGAAAGTGATGATAACGCCAAGGGAACCTTTGTCATTGCTACGGTGAAAGGGGATGTCCACGACATCGGCAAAAACCTAGTGGATATTATTCTTTCTAATAATGGCTATCGGGTTATTAATCTCGGTATCAAACAACCCGTCGAAACCATTATTGAAGCCTACAAACAACACAAACCTGACTGCATCGCCATGAGTGGATTATTGGTGAAATCCACCGCTTTCATGAAGGAAAATCTAGAGGTCTTTAATCAAGAAAATATTACTGTGCCGGTAATTTTGGGCGGAGCTGCCCTCACCCCCAAATTTGTCTACCAAGATTGCCAAACTACCTATAAAGGTCGGGTTATTTACGGCAAAGATGCCTTTTCTGACTTGCATTTTATGGACAAACTCATGCCCGCTAAATCTAAGCAAAGCTGGGATGATTTGCAGGGATTCTTGGGGGAATTTGCCGACGAAAATGGCCAGGCCATCGCCGATGATGGAGTAAAAACTAACTTTGGCATCGAGGAAGAAAAGTTAATTGACGCGGGGGATCACCCGGCTGAACCCGATCTTATTGATACCCGGCGATCGGAAGCAGTGGAGGTCAACATCCAACGACCCACCCCTCCCTTTTGGGGCACAAAGATTCTAACTCCCGATCAGATTAGCTTAGACGAAGTTTTTGGTTATTTAGATTTGCAAGCTCTTTTTGTTGGGCAATGGCAATTCCGCAAAACGAAGGAACAATCCCGCGAGGAGTATGACCGCTTTTTAGAGGAAAAGGTTCATCCTATTTTGGCAAAATGGAAAGCCCAAGTGGTGGCTGAAAATGCCCTCCATCCGACGGTTATTTATGGTTATTTTCCCTGTCAATCGGAGGGGAATTCATTATTGATCTATGATCCAGCGGTCATTGCCGATCATCAGGGCCAAATCCCCACCGGACTAGAGGCGATCGCCAGCTTTATCTTCCCGCGTCAGCGTTCTGGACGACGACTTTGTATTGCCGACTTTTTTGCCCCCAAGGAATCGGGGATTACCGATGTGTTCCCGATGCAAGCGGTCACCGTGGGGGAAGTGGCCACCGAGTATGCCAAACGATTATTTGATGGTGATGAATATACCGATTATCTCTATTACCATGGTATGGCAGTACAAACTGCAGAAGCCTTGGCGGAATGGACTCACGCTAGGGTGCGGCGAGAATTGGGCTTTGGCGATGGGGAACCGGCGACAATTCGGGAGATTTTGCAACAACGCTATCAAGGCTCTCGCTATAGTTTTGGTTATCCGGCTTGTCCTAATATGCAGGATCAATATAAGCAATTGGAGTTATTGCAAACAGAACGGATTAATCTTTTTATGGATGAAAGTGAACAAATTTATCCAGAGCAATCCACCACCGCCATTATTACCTATCATCCCGTCGCCAAATACTTCAGTGCTTAAGTATGGGCTGAAGCCAGGATACGCTCCCACGACCAGGTTCGTCACAGAGAAATTTCAGGCGATCAGCTAAGGCTTGGGAAGGATTCGCCAAACTTTGCCGTAAGGTAATATCCTCCCCGATGACTGAATAAATATTTACGTTCTTCCAGGGAGTTCCTGCACCATCCCTCGGATGATGTTGAATTAGAGTTTGACCCGCAACCACAAATACGGGTTTCTGGAACCGCCGAGCTAATTCGATCACCCCGCCCACAACTTTTCCTTGTAAGGATTGGGCATCAAAACAGCCTTCCCCCGTAATCACCCCATCACAGGCTTGAATTGCTTGTCCTAACTGGGTAACCTTGGCGATCGCCGTAAAGCCCTGTTCTAACTGAGCCTTTAACCCCCAGACCACACCGCCCCCCAAACCCCCTGCCGCCCCGGCCCCCGGAAAATTGAGATCGACTTGAAACCGTTGCCAAACCTGCCCGGCGAAGTGTTGTAAGCCCTTATCTAAGCGTCGAACCATGGCCGGATCGGCCCCCTTTTGTGGGGCATAGATAAATGCGGCTCCCTGGGGGCCCTCAAAGGGATTGGTCACATCACAAAGTACCGTCACGTGGGGATTAAACGGCATTGCCGGCGGCAAAATTTTTTCCACGTGAGCTAAGGCTTGGCCGCCCCAACCGACGGATCGATCCTGGCTATCCAAAAACTGCCAACCCAAGGCCATCAATAATCCCAATCCCCCATCATTGGTAGCCGATCCCCCGATCGCCAATTGGATGAATTTTGCGCCCCTGGCCTCAGCGTGGCGGAGTAATTGTCCTGTGCCGTAGCTCGTAGTAATTTCTGGATTGCGCTGATCCGGCGGAACCAAGGTTAAGCCGCTAGCCTCTGCCATTTCAATCACCGCCGTTTGGGATTCCGGCAACCATAGGTACCGCGCCTGAACTCGTTGATCTGGCAACGGCCCTTGCACCATCAGGGTTTGCCAGTCTCCGCCTAAAACCCTGGCAATTGAGGTTAACGTCCCTTCTCCCCCATCGGCCAAGGGATGACAAATACAATTAAAACTGGGTTGCAACACCGATGCCATGATCTCGCATACCTGAGAGGCCGTGAGGGTGCCTTTAAAGGAATCGGGGGCCAGCAGTAGGGTTATGGCAGACATCGGCATGGGTTAGGTCACAAGTATCTTTGGGCTTGGGAATTAGCAAATTACGGTGACTTTATTTTAGGCCCGCCACGTAGCTGATCTCTGCGAGATCGCCAACTTTACCTTCCCGCGTCAGCGTTCTAAACGACGTACATCCCATCGCCAAGTATTTTAGTGCTTGATTTAGTCCTCAGCTAGGGCATTGACCCAATCAGCTTTTTTCCATTTACTCTGTCCGTCAATATCCTTTTTTTTGCCCCATTCCTTAAGTTGCTTGACGGCTTCTATATTTAGTGTTTCTCTATCCGTAGGAATTGTAGGTTCGCCAGGGGTTGTGTAGAAAACTTCTTTGAAAATGGCGAGTTTTGGTTTAGTGATACCGCATCCCAAAGTCGTGATATCCACCAAATTTTCTTTCCAGTATTTGCGGTTAGGCTGATCAATTTTGTCTAGGGCAGTCGCCAAGGTTACTCTTTTGAGAGGGTTTGTAGGACGATTAATTAAATATTCTAACCCTAGTTTGATTTCCTCTCTAGTTGCCTTGGCTAGATTCACTTTCGGAACAGCTTCTTGTGCTAATAACTGAGCACAATTTTCAGTGATTTTCGTATCATCAGCAATAATACACCAGACCTTAAAGGGGGACAAGCTGGTCAAAAAGCCTGTTGTATAAGGGAAAGAGCCTGAAAGCCTCGTTGAAAAAAGGAGGACTTATGGGGCTTGAGCAGAATTAACTCGAAAGCTAAATCAGACCATAATTCCATAGCATGACG